>CAYJLO010000092.1:0-10386 GCA_964370835.1 uncultured Desulfovibrionaceae bacterium | reverse complement strand
TTTCGTAATAAGAGCGCAGAGCTTGGCTTCTTATGGGGTGGCGTAACTTACGAAGTGCCTTGGCTTCGATTTGGCGAATACGTTCGCGTGTTACGTTGAAGAGCTTGCCCACTTCTTCAAGGGTATGGTCACTCTTTTCGGCTATACCAAAGCGTTTGCGCAGCACTTGCTCTTCGCGGGGGGTGAGGTCTGCCAATACCGAGGCCAATTGCTCAGAGAGCTTGGTGTTAATAACTTCTTCGGCAGGAGCCACCGCTTTTTTATCCTCAATGAAATCACCAAGGCTGGAATCTTCTTCGTCACCAATGGGTGTTTCCAAAGAAATGGGTTCTTTGGCAATTTTGAGTACTTTCTTTACCTTATCCACAGGGCATTCCATGCGTTCGGCAATTTCTTCGGGTGTGGGATCACGCCCGAGTTCTTGCACGAGATAACGAGATGTGCGGATGAGCTTATTGATGGTCTCAATCATATGCACAGGAATACGAATGGTGCGAGCCTGGTCGGCAATGGCGCGCGTGATGGCTTGGCGAATCCACCATGTGGCATAGGTGGAGAATTTGTAACCGCGCTGGTATTCAAATTTATCCACAGCCTTCATGAGGCCAATGTTTCCTTCTTGAATAAGATCGAGGAATTGCAGGCCTCTATTGGTGTATTTTTTGGCAATGGAGACCACTAGACGCAAGTTGGAGCGGATAAGCTCTTGCTTTGCGCGCATGGCCACGGTGTTGCCGCGTTTGATGCGCCAAAGTACTTCTTCAAGGTCATGCACATTGTGACAGCATTTTTCTTGAAGACGGCGCAAGATTTCTATTTTACCGATGATCATTTCTTTAAAGGAGAAAAGTTCATCTACGCTTAAGCCAAGCTCCTTGGCGGCATCGGTGGGGCTCACTTCGCGGTGTTCAAGACGGTAGAATAGGTCTTGAATTTCCACTTGTGTGCGCCCTGTGGAAAGAATGTATGCCGACAAATCGCGTTGGCAATTGTGCATTTGGCGTACATAGTCTTCTACAGTTTCAATGATACGGTCTATAAGGGTTTTTTCAAGTTTGATATCGCGCAGGCGAATGACAACTTCTTCCTTATAGCTGAGAATTTCCTTTTGCACACCGGCCACGCGGCGGTCTAAGGTGCAACATTCATCAAGCTTGGCATATATTTTTTTCTTTTTGCGGAAAGTGGCCTTAATTTCATCAAGAAGAAGAATAACGCGTGTGCGCTGATTCATTTCATCTTCGCTGGGGTCATCTTCTTCGATGGTTTTTACCACGTCTTTAAGCTTAATGCGGTTTAAGCGTAAATCTTCACCCACATTTATAAGCTCTTCCACGGCCACAGGCACTTCTACCAATGCGTAGAGTACGTCCTGTTCGCCCAATTCAATTTTCTTAGCAATAACCACTTCACCATCGCGATCAAGCAAAGGAACGGCGCCCATCTCGCGCAAGTACATGCGCACAGGGTCCGTATTTCGCGAGGAATAATCAATGGTTTCTTCCTCATCGGCAAGGTCAAGGTTGCCTTCTCCGGCAACATCGTCTTCTCCGTCTGCGGCATTGATGGTAATCTTCTTACCTTCTTTTTCTGAGTCAACAATGGCAATATCATGCTGTTCAAAGATGGTAATAACCTCTTCAAACTGTTGCTCAGAGTTACTCATTTCAGCAGGTAGAGCCTTTGCAACTTCGTCAAAGGTAAGGAAGCCCATGGCTTTACCCTTGTCGATTAGGCTTTTTATCTGCTGTATGTCTTTAAGATTATTCATCAATCCTCCTCAAAGTTTCCTGCAACACCCGTAGGTAATCTAAATCTGTTTCAAAGTCACCAAGGCCGGCATTTTGGCGTAACGCGTTGAAAAGAGAATTTTTTTGCATATCCTTATGCATGCTTTCCAATTCTTTCTCAAGGCTGATAAGTTCTTTGTCACCGTTATCCCTTGGGGGTGCTTCGCCGGTGCGGCTTTGAATCCAAAAGGTTTTTTCTCGCTCAGTTAAGTGATGAAAAACATCATCCGGATCAAAATTTTCAATTTTTTGCCAGAGCTGTTTTGCCACATCCGTTTGCAAGGCAAGGTCTGCGCTGATATTTTGCAAATCTTGCAAGCGATGCGGATAGCGCACAGCATACATCATAATCTGTTTGTCACGCATGGCTGTTGCGGTGAGCTGTTTAGGCTGCGCTCCAGAATTTGCGTTTCCTTGTGCACCAGAGCTTGTTCCCGTCCATGCCCCTTGTGCTCTTTGTGTTGCCGCCGGATGCCCTTCCCTGTGCATCCCTTGGCGCGTTTTACTTATATTTTCACGTAATGTGTCTTCAGCCAATTGCAATGACGTTGCAAATTTGCTGGTATAAATACTTACTAATTCGGGGATTTCCACCTTTTTCAAAAAGGATTTTGCAAAATCCACCGCATCCTTGGGGGCCATTTGCCGCAATATTTGCATACAAAATGTCATCCCGTCGGGAGCTATACTCACTAGATGCTCAAAGGCATCCTTGCCTTGGCTGTGCAAAAGGCTGTCTATATCTTCCCCTTCTGGCAAAAGCACCACAGTGCATTTAAGCCCTCGGGTAAGCAGCATTTCACAAGAGCGTAGGGCGGCCTTTCGTCCTGCTCTGTCTCCGTCAAAAAGTAAGATCACATGGGAGGTGAATCCCGATATGCGCTTAATTTGCTCCGGAGTGAGCGCCGTGCCCAGCACGCCCACGGCATGCGTGTAGCCAAATTGGTGCAGGGTGAGCACGTCCATGTAGCCCTCGGTGAGCAGCACATGGCCTTTTATACTAATACTGCTTCTGGATTGTGCAAGCCCATACAGTTGATCTCCTTTTTTATAAATAAGAGAATCTGAACTATTTATGTACTTTGCTTCATCCTCTGTGCCAATAATTCTTCCGCCAAAGGCTATAACTTGCTTTCCCAAAGAATGGATGGGAAAGATAAGCCTTCCGCGAAATCGGTCATACCCGCGACCGCTCTTGGCACTTTTGCCCAAAAGGCCGGCTTCCATGGCATCCTTTTCGGCAAAACCTGCTTGTTTTAAAGTGTTTGCCAGAGATTGCCAATCTCGCTTAGCCCAGCCTAGGCCAAAATTTTCTATAATCTCGGGGCTTAATTGTCGCCCTTGCATATATGTGCGGCATTCTTCGCCGTCTTCGCCCTTAAGGTTGGCTCTAAAATGAGCTTCGGCCAAGGCATACATGCGCAACATATTCTGCCGTGCTGATTGCTTGGCCTGTGGGCTGGGGCCCTTTTGCCCCGGTGCATTGCTTTTATAGGTATCTAGTGTGATACCAGCCTCAATGGCAAGCTGTTCTAAGGTTTCCTTAAAATCCAAGCCATTGATGCGCCCATAAAAGTCAAACAAATCGCCGCTGGCTTGGCACCCAAAGCAGTAAAAAAAGCCTTCCTCCTCGCTAACGGAAAAAGAGGGCTTGGTTTCTTGGTGAAAAGGACAAGGGGCAGCCCAGCGCGGGCCATTGCGTTGTAAATCCACATAGCGTCGTACCATGTCCACAAGATTAATACGCTCTTTTATGTGTCTAACAGCTTCTCTACCTTGCATGGTATCCCTTTTTGTCCTTATGTGACGCTTTTTAAGGCCTTGGCGTCACTTCCAAAAAACACGAAATATCTTCTCTGGTGTATATATAAGTCCTTATCTCAGATGCACAATAGTCATTCCGTCACCGCCCCTATCTTCTGGGGCCAAAGCAAAGCTTTCAATGCCGGGAAAAGTTCGTAAAAAAATATGTACTTCTTTGCGTAAAACCCCTGTGCCGCGTCCGTGTACAATTTCCACACTTTCGCGCCCAGCAAGGATGGCTTTATCTAAAAAAGTGCCCAATTGCCCAAGGGCCACATCGGCTCTTTGTCCGCGCATATCAAGGCTTAGCAGGGGACCGGTGGGCTCGGTGCGTGTGAGCACACCGCGGCTTTTGGGAAGTTTATCCACATGAGCACGACCTTCTGTAAGGCCATCGCCAAGGTCTTTTATGTCTGCCCAAAGGGTGACGCCGCCCATGTCCAATTGTACTCTTTTTTTACGAGTATCAATTTCGCAAATTTTACCTTTTTTTCCAAAAGCTTTATGCAAAACCAATGCGCCCACGCGTAAAGATTCGGCATTAACCGGAGCCGCTTTAAGCGAAAGGCTAGAAGCATTTTCTGTATTTTCTTGCGCCAAATCAGCACGTAGAGCAGACATATTTTTGAGTGCCTGTTTATGCGTAACCTTACCGGCCTTCCATGCTTGCATGAGCTCTTGTGCTTTTACACGCACTTCATCATAAAGCTTGGTGCGTTCACGTTCAAAGCGTTCTTGCAATTTATGATGCTTATGCTTTTGCTCATTTTGTTCGCGCTTAAGGGTATCAATTTCTTCTTCGCGTTTCACGGCCAACACGTTGAGGCGCTCAATGAGGGCACTGGTATCTTCGCCGTCCATGAGCAAATAATGCTCGGCGCGGCGTAAAATGCTTTCGGGTAGGCCGTGCTCACGGGCCACATCCAAAGCTTGGCTGGCGCCCACTTGGTCATAGGCCAAGCGGAAAAGGGGACGCTTGGTGCTTGGATCAAAAAGCACCGAGGCGGCGCGAGCTTTTTCGCGGGTGAGGGCATAGGTTTTTAAAGCTGGAAAGTGCGTGGCAGCCATGACGGTGGCGTCTTTATCCAAAAGGCCATCCAATACCGCTTGAGCCAAGGCCGCACCTTGGGCGGGGTCTGTGCCTGCGCCAAATTCATCCAGTAAAATAAGGCTTCCTGTATGTGCTTCTTCCCATGCGGTGGTGAGCTGACGAATTTGCCCCGTAAAGGTGGACACATGATCTTCGAGGCTTTGCGAATCACCAATGAAGGCATGAATATGGGTAAAGGCTGGCAAACGTGCACCAGCGGCCACAGGCACGGGGAAACCGCACATGCCCATGAGAGCCAAGAGCCCAAAAGTTTTGAGGCATACGGTTTTACCGCCGGCATTACCACCGGAAATAACGAGGCCGCGTTCTCCTTTGCCAAGGATAATATCAATGGGTTGTGCATTGCTGTTTAAAGCCAAAAGAGGATGGCGTGCTTCGGGAAGGAAGACATCTCCATCGCTATGGGTAAGCTCTAAATAATGACATGGCGTGGGAGCTGCAGAAGTTGCTGCGGCTTTTTTACCGGTAAATTTACCTTGAGAAGCACTCTTACCACCTTGAGCCATGGCCACAGAAAGCTTTTCCAAAGCCAACAATAAGTCCATGCGGGTGAGCAGATGCGTGGCATTGTTCACAAGGGGGAGAGCCTCACGCACCAAGGCCGTGAGGTATTCTAAAATTTTGCGCTCTTCTTCGCGCTCTTGGCGTTTAAGGTCTTGTAAATTATTATTTACTTCCACCAAGAACATGGGTTCGAAATAGCACGTTTCGCCGGTTTGTGACCAATCGTGAATGATACCTTGCAAGCGACCTTTGAAATTGGCCTTTAAGGGTAATACATAGCGATCGGAGGCAAGGGTCATATAATTATCTTGCATATAGTGCAAAATATTATATTCATTGGCAAAATCTTTTACACGGCGCAGGCAACTTTGATGTAAACGACGCAGTTCTGTACGCACTAAGAGCAATTCTGGTGAGCTTTCATCGCGAATATTGCCATCATCCCCAAGGCAACGGCGTAAAGCTTGCGTCAATGCTTCGGGTAGGGGAGAAGCCTCCACCAAAGCCACAAGGCGAGGCCAAGAACTTTCGCCGGAAGAGGCGGCAAGGCTTTTTACTGAGACGCTGGCTTGCTGGGCAAGGCGCAATACTTCGCGCAATGTCCAAAGGGCGTCCAGGTCAAGCAAAGCATGAGGCGCGCGCAAAAAGGGCTCAATGGCCGAAATATCGGGGAAAGAAGAGAGGCGAAAGCCTTTTTTGTCGGAGCCTTGTCCTGCGCATTCAGCCAAAGCGGCCCAGGTGCGGCATTCATCATGCAGACGAGCGGCTTCCATGGCTTCTTCAGCAGAGTCATAAGGGCGCAAAGCAAGAGCAGCTGCCTTGGCAGAGGCAGACAAACAAAAATTGGCAAGATGCTCCAGCACCTTGTCAAATTCAAGGGCTGTGAAAGTGCGTGCAGGTATCATGTATTATGCGCTTAAGCGTTCTCTGATTGTGGCAGAAAGGCTTTTGCCGTCCACACGACCCTTATATTGTGCCATGATGGCATTCATAACCTTACCCATCTCTTGAGGGCTTTTGGCGCCTGTGTCTGCAATGGCAGCTTCAATGGCGGCGGTGAGCTCTTCAGCGGTGAGGGGCTTTGGTAAATATTCTTGTAAAATGGCCAGTTCTGCGGCTTCTCTTTCGGCAAGATCTGGACGATTTGCTTCGGTGAATTGCACAATGGAATCTTGACGCTGTTTGGCTTGACGTAAAAGCACGTCCATCATTTCAGCATCGTCAAGGGTGCCGGAGCTGCGCTTAAGTTCCACAAGCAGGTTCTTGGCGGCAGTTTTTAAGAGGCGTAATACATCTAACTTGAGCTGTTCTTTGGCTTTATAGGCAGAAATATAGTCTTTTTCAATGCGCTCATTCAAAGTCATGGGGAAGGCCTTTTTACGCTAAACAAATAGTAAAGGCGGGGAATTCGGTGTGCGAATTCCCCGCAGGATCTCTGACTGCAAAGTGCTTGAGCACTCATTTTACAAGGGGGTTAGCCCATGTTCATCTTTCTGATCTTTTTCATAAGACGCTTTCTAGCAGCGGCTTTCTTCTTCTTACGCATAACGCTAGGCTTTTCGTAGTGTTGACGTTTTTTCATTTCAGAAAGAACACCAGCCTTTTCTACTTGCTTTTTAAAGCGACGTAATGCGATATCGAAGTTATAATCGTCTTCGTTAAGGAATACACCTGGCAAAGAAATCACCCCCTCTTGAATAACTCGAGAGGAGACCATAGGGCCTTATTAAAAAAAAAGCAAGTTTTTTGTGTGAGTTTTTTGAGCTTTATGCGCTCTTGGTTGCCTTGCGTACTTTCCTCATGTATGGTGCAGAAAATTTGGAGGATATATGGGAAAATTGCGTATTGCTGTTCTTGGTGGTGGATCTTGGGGCACAGCCTTAGCTCATGTGCTGGCAGAAAATAAGCATGAGGTGCGCCTTGTGGTGCGCGATGCTGCCATGGCGCAAAGCATCAATGAAGAGCGTAAAAATCCACGCTATGTGACGCGCTTTACCCTGCATGATTCTCTACATGCCGTCACGCATGTGCAAGAGCTTGAAGCACAAGATATATATGTCTTAGCCATACCGGCTCAATCTTTACGCGCATATTTGCAAAGCATTGAGCCCTACTTGCCGCAACATTGTGTGCTTGTGAATACGGCCAAGGGGCTAGAGAGTGATACTTTCATGACCATGCGCGAAGTGGTCATGGAAGAGCTTGAACATAAGATGCCGCAATATGCCGTGCTTTCTGGGCCATCTTTTGCTGAAGAGGTGCTGGAAAAGCAACCCACCGCCGTGGTGCTTGGCACAGAGTGCACCAGTCTTGGGCAGCATTTGCGTGCGGTATTTTCCACCCCATATTTTCGCTGTTACTCTGGAAAGGACATAATTGGAATAGAGCTTGGCGGCGCATTGAAAAATATCATGGCCATAGCTGTTGGCTTATGTGATGGTTTGGGCCTTGGGCATAATAGCCGTGCGGCTCTGATAACGCGTAGCTTGGCAGAAATGAGTCGTTTAGGTTTGGCTTGCGGTGGGGATACCAGTACTTTCATGGGGCTTTCAGGGCTTGGGGACTTAAGCCTTACGGCCAATGGAAATCTTTCGCGCAACAGGCAAGTGGGTTTACGTCTTGGGCAAGGGGAGAAACTTGCTGACATTGAGGCGTCACTAGGTATGGTGGCTGAAGGGGTAAAAACGTCGCAAGCTGTGCACGTCATGGTGGAAAGGTTTGGGCTCAATGCTCCCATCACTTCCATGGTGTATAAGATACTCTACTGCGGCCTTGCGCCAGAGCAATGTGTGGCAGAGCTCATGTGTCGTAATTTAAAAGATGAATAGGGTGCTGGGGTAAAATAAGATTATACATGTAATATTAAATAGTTGCATTGTGTTGTAAAAAAATATTTAAAAAATACAAAAAAAGACTTGCCAAGAACTGATGTTTGGCATAGATATATCTTCGCTTGTGCGGAGAGGTGTCCGAGTTGGTCGAAGGAGCACGATTGGAAATCGTGTGTACGTTAATCGCGTACCAAGAGTTCGAATCTCTTCCTCTCCGCCATAAGTAGCAACAAAATAATCCAAATTTAACCGCAAAGTCTTGTAGATACAGGCTTTGCGGTTTTTCTTTTGTCTATTGTCGTCCGATGAAAACTAAAAAAATCCCCCTCTTGTCTGGGTAACTTTCTGGGTATATATGTAGTGATGAGTTCACAGTAAAAAACTTACCCATGTAGCAGGAGGAATATTCTATGTCATTAACAATCAAAGGGATTGAGGCCGCCAAGGTCACTATCGACAAAAAAACAGGCAAGAGTAAGAATGTCCGCCTTGCAGATGGCAACGGTTTGTTCTTGGAAGTGGCAGCCACCAGTAAACGCTGGAGAGCTCGTTATTTCTTTGAGGGTAAGGAGCAAATGCTTTCCCTTGGTAAATTCCCTGTGGTGAGCTTGAAGGAAGCACGGGAAAAGAATTTTCTGCTACGCCAGCAAATAGACCAAGGCATCAATCCTGCTGCAGAGCGCAAAAAGGAAAAGGCACACATCAAGGAAGCGGTGCAAGAGGAGAAGCGGCTAGCCAAGGGCGAAGCCCACCCCCTGAGCATGGAAGCCGTGGCTCTGGATTGGCTAGAGGACGCTCGCAAAACTTGGAAACCCAGCACTTACATGGGCGAAAGGCAGCGCACCATCAAGCATATCATTACCCCTTTTGGCAAAATGCGTCTTGATGAAATCAAAGCCGCCGATGTGCGTGCATTGTTTTCACAACTGGAAGCTGAGGGCAAATATGACACCTTGCGCAAAATTGCTGAAATCACCGTGCGTATTTTCAATTTTGGCATAGCAGTGGGCAAATGTGAAAATAATCCTGCTTATGCCATTTGGAAGGGCTTGTCTTTTAAGCGTCCCGACCCTAACCGTGGCTTTGCAACCATTACTCATCCCGACAAGGTAGGCAAGTTGCTTGTGGCTCTTGAAACTACCTTACCGCAAAAATGCGGTATCGAAGTGGCAACGGCTTTGCGCATCGCTCCCTATGTGTTTTTACGCCCCGGAACTCTTACCCAAGGCGAATGGTCTGAAATTGATTGGGAAGCCGCTGAGTGGCGTATTGACGGCACAAAAATGAAGAACCACAAGCCGCACATTGTGCCCTTGGCAAAACAGGTGCTGACGCAACTGGAAGCCCTGCATAAATTTACAGGCGAAGGGCGATATATGTTCCCTTCTTGGGGCAAGGCTGGACATATTAGCACTAATTCTCTGCTCAAAGCTATTCATGCCGCTGGCTATGGCTCAAGAGAATTTACGGCACACGGTTTTCGACACATGGCAGTGACCTTGCTCAAAGAGCTAGGCTTTAACCACGATGTGATTTATCTGCAAATGTCTCATACGCTAGAAAAAGACTCCGCCAAAGCTGCTTATGACAAAGCACAGTTTTTAGAGCAACGTAAGGAAATGATGCAGAGCTACGCCGATTATCTTGACGGATTGAGGGATAAGGCACGGACATAGCGAAAAAGAGAGAGCTCTCTAAAGAGGCATTAACTCATGCAAAACACAGAGTTAAAAAGTAATTGTCCCGCTGTCCCGATGCCTAGGAATGGGACAGTGGGACAGTTGCAGATTTTCAGGGACAGGCAGTGAGACAGCATTGGGACAAAAGAGCGTAAATCTTTATTTATACATGTTTTTACGAGGGACAAAGCATGGGACAAAAACGGGACAGTTATATGTAAAATTGTCCCACGCCTAGTGTGCAAAACAACTCACCTGTCCCACCTTCATTGCAGTGTTTTTTGAAAAGGGGTTTTGCAAAATTTGAGCTATTATTTTGCAATTTGAACGACACGGTAAGAGTGTAGCGAAAAAGAGAATTTAGAGAAATAAGCGAATTTAGCGAAAAAAAGTGTCCTTATGAATAGAGAGCTTATTTCGCTATTTTCGCTATTTTCGTATATTCGCTAAATTCGCTAGCCCCTACAATTATGATGTGCTTTTCCGTCACTAAGCCTCTAAGCCAGCCTACCCATTGTGTACACAAAGAGCTTCGCCCTTTGCGTCCCCATTGGGGCTGGTGAGGGCGTTCCGCCCTTCAATCCCTGCCTAAATACAGAAAGCAAAGACAGACACACCCCCGCCTCATATGCAAAATACAGCTTTTCTGCCAGAAGGATTTAAGGCAT
>CAYJLO010000091.1:0-10670 GCA_964370835.1 uncultured Desulfovibrionaceae bacterium | reverse complement strand
CCCCCCCCCCCCCCCCCCCCCCCCCCCCCCCCCCCCCCCCCCCCCCAAGAAAAAATAAAAATTATAAATTGTACATTATAAAATACGGCATCCGTCCTCTTCTACCAACACCATGAATTCGCGTCGAACACCGCCCCATTCTGGGTAATAGAGGCCAGGCTCTACGGTGACAACCATGCCAGGCTTTAGCACTGTGTGGCAACGAGGGCTAAGGGATGGGCCTTCGTGTGTTTCGAGTCCTACGCCGTGCCCTAGGCCGTGTGTGAAGGCTTCGGCTACACCTTCTTCTTCAAAGACGTTATAAGCCATTTTATAGATATCACTACAAAGCTGGCCTGGCCTGATGGCGGCTATGGCTGCTTCTTGGGCTGTACGCACCAATTGCTGAGTAAGCATAAAGTGTATGGGAGTATCACTATCTCCCACCCAAAAAGTACGTGTTTGGTCTGAGCAATAGTCACCTAGACGGCAACCCACATCTATGAGGATGGGGCAGTTGTCGGTGATGAGGGTGTCTCCTGGGATGGCGTGTGGCAAAGCTGCGTTGGGTCCTATGGCAACAATATTGCTAAAGGCCAGTTCTGATGCGCCATGCTCGCGAAAGTATTTTTCAATACCCCATGAAAGGTCTGCTTCACTGCGTCCTATATGTAGTTCTGTATAGACCCACTCCATGAGCCTGTGATTAAGCTCGCAGGATTTTTCCATGAGCGTAATTTCAGTGCTGTCTTTGATGATGCGCAGTGACTCTACAAGGTTTTGTGCACTACTAAGACTTAAGCCAGGGGAGAGCTGTTGATAAAAGTTTGCAGAGACGATGTTTTTTTCCACTCCTATGCGTCCTTGAACCTTGTCTTTAAGAAGGCGTCCAATCTCAGCTGCGGCATTACCCCCGTAAATGAAAATTTGTTCTTCGTCCCATATTCGGCGTGCGGCATCGAGATAACGTGCATCGGTGCAAAGCCAGTCTTTACCATCTTGGCAAATGATAAGACGCCCAGCACTTTCGTTAAACTGAGGGTCGTGTAATTCAAAGCCTGAAAGGTAAAAACGATTGGCGGCGTGGGAAATGAGCAGAGCATCAAGACCAGCATGATGCATTTTTTTGCGTAAAGCTTCGCGTCGTTGGGTGTATATATTAGTATTCATAGTATTCCTTTTTACTGTGGTTTTTTGGCTAACCACGTTATGAGAGCACGTTTAAGCATGGCTGTGGCAATGGGTTTTCCCACGTGATCATTCATTCCCACGTCTTGGCAGGACTGTCTATCTTCGTGCATGACGTTGGCTGTCATGGCAATAATGGGGACATCGCTTAAATAGGGAAATTCATCTGCCATGGCGCGAATATTTTTTGTGGCATCTAGGCCGTTCATGATGGGCATTTGTAAATCCATGAAAATGAGTTCGTAGTTTTTCTTTTTAACGGCTTCTACGGCTTCTAGGCCATTTTCTGCAAAATCTAGCTCTAGCTCATACTCTTCCAACATGGCGCCAGCAATTTCTTGGTTGATGAGGTTATCTTCCACCACCAAGACAGATTTGCCTTTTATGCTATCTAACAAATCTTGCTCTTGTGGTGCCTGTGTTTGTTCTACTGTATTGGTATTTGCACCTTGTATGGCGCGAACTTCTTCTTGCTTTGCCGCACGCATGGGGATTAAGCATGTGAACGAGCTTCCTCTGCCCAGTTCTGAGTGTAAGGTAATATCTCCACCCATGAGCTGTATAATGCGTTGACTGATGACAAGACCTAAACCTGTGCCACCAAAACGACGAGAGGTGGATGTATCTGCTTGTGTGAAAGGTTTAAAGAGATTGGCTGCTTGTTCTTGAGAAAGGCCAATGCCGGTATCGCTCACACTGCATTCTAAAACAAAACGTGACTCGTCTAAGTGTTCTTTAATGCCCACATGTAATGTGACGGAGCCAGATTCGGTAAATTTGATGGCATTGCTGAGCAAATTAAGAAGCACCTGATTTAAACGCTCACCATCGCCCATAATATGAGAAGGGAGCTCAGGATCAATGGTGCGCTTAAATGTGAGGCCTTTTTCTTGCGCTGTGAAATGCATAATACTGTAGATGGCATCAATATTTGAGAACAAATTAAAGGCTGTGTACTCTAAATCCATCTTATTGGCTTCAATTTTTGAAAAGTCTAAAATATCATTAATGATGCGTAAAAGACCTTTGGCGGAAATGGTAATTTTTTCGATATAAGCCAATTGAGTTTGATGTAAATTGCTCTTATCAAATACTTGCAAGAAGCCTAATACTGCATTCATGGGGGTGCGAATTTCATGACTCATGGTAGCAAGAAAATTGCTTTTAGCTCTTGCCGCTGCTTCTGCTGCATCCTTAGCGTGAATGAGCTCAGTTTGAACATTATGAATGGTAGTGACATCATGAGCCCAAATCATATTATGCCATTTTCCATACCATGTTGTGCCTAAGGTCGTTAAGGAAAGATGACGTTCGCGGTTATTGGCATCAATGATGGAAACAGGCATATCGTAGACATTGATACCATTTTCCACATTCTCACGAATGTATTTTACCTGATTTGTGATGTTAAGTTTGTCGATGGGAACCGGTTTACCAACTTCTAACCCGAACATATCTTGTATTGCAGGGTTGCAATACTCAACAATACTGTTATGCGTGTAGAAAAAGCCCGACGGAGAATTGTCTAATATTTCATGTAATCTTTGTAATTCATTTTCTAATTGCTTTTGCAAGCGTAAAGTATCTGTAATGTCAATGCATAAGTTTACAGCATATTTGACATTGTTGTCATCATCGAAAACGGGCGATTGTACATTTTGGAAGACATATTCTTTTCCGTGCGCATCTAAAAAGTTGAAAGTGCTGGTTTGTGGCAAACCATCTTTGAGCACTTTGGCAACCATTTGCACTTGTAGAGCAAAAGTTGTGGCGTCCATGCCACATAAAATGCCTGCACGCATGTCTTCTATATTTTTAACGCCAAGAATATCTAAAGCCGCTTTGTTGGCAAGGCGTAAGCCTTCTGGCGAATGCACCATGAGGCTATTGGGAAGAGCGTTAATAATCTGTTGTAATTCATCATGCTGTGTTTTTATGATATCCATTTCTGTGCTGGCTTTATACACTGAAATATCTGTTCCAAGAAGCAAGTGCATTTTGCCTTCGCGTACGTGTGGCATGATTGTGCATTGTATATGGAACTTTTTCCCGTTGGGGGGAACCATGGTTAAGACGAAAGGGGAACGTGTTTGTAGGTAGGTTTGTAATTGATCAAGGGAGAGCCCTTCCACATAATCAAAGAGTTGCATGGGCGTTTGCCCCTGTTTCCACGATAGCTGCTTATAAAAATAATCGTTGGCGCTGTGCACAAAGCCGTCATCGTCCACGTAGAAATAAAAAATGCCATTGGTATTGGCCACGGCCAAGGAAAAATTTTTATAGCGAGTGAAAGCTTGGCCCACTTTGAACAAATAAACCATGCAGCAAAAGAGAATTATAAGCATGCAACTGACGAAAATCAATGAAAATGTCATCATGGAATGCACATGACTTGTGACTGCATGGCTAGGAGTGACACCCACCACTAACCAACCTGTTCTGCCCACAGGGTTCATGGTGACAAAGCTTGGTTTGCCATTAACAAGTAGGGGAGTAGCGCTCTTTTCATGGTTTTCTATAAAGCTAGGTATATTCTCTTGAGAAGGAAGGTTATTTTCGCGAAAAAGTTTATCCCAAAATGATTCGGTGCTCACAGTACCATGATGTATCCAGTTACCATGCGCATCCACAAAAAAGAATTCGCAATCAAGCTTGGCTCTAAGTGCTATTCCTTTGAAAAAATTAGTTTTTTTCACATCTTCTAAAGCTACAAGTACACCTGCAACATGATTATTGTCATTGAGTATGGGGATGCTGTGTGCAATTACATAATTGGTATAGTTTGATTTATCAATGAGGGGAGAGCTGTTGGCGACACCAGCAATCGCCTTTTTAAAATAATCACGCTGAGCAATGTTTAATTGTAAACCATTAATTGTTGTGGCATCGCCCTTGGTATCAACGATGAGTATGTCGTGCCATTTATGGCTTCCCATAATTTCTCGAAGGTAAGAGAAGAGTTCTTTTTTATTTTTTTGAGCATCTTTAAGGAGAGGAGTATTGGCAGCATGCTGTAATTCATGAATTGTTTGGGATAAGCTCTCTTCGGCCATACTGGCAGCATGAGATCCTACAGAATGTGTAGAAAGTTGTACCGTATCATACAAGGTGTCTTCGAGACGCCACATATAATAAATACCAACTGCTGCCATGATAATAGGCATAACACATAGAAACAGAAGAACTTTTTTTATGTTTGTTGGTTCTTGACTTGTATTGAACATAGAATCACCATGAACCCTTGATGCATGAAGCAGCAACCTTTATAAATCTACAGAAAATGACATTTTACACTTAAAAAATGTAAAAATTACTTTATATTAGGATTGATGGAATGTACTGTAATTTATGTTACAAATCAAGCTTCTTTTCACAAGCTTTAGAATGTTTTTGACACTTTTCTTCTTGCGCATTGTCTGCGAATATGGCAGGAAATAGCTAGTTAAAATATTTGAATATAATTTTTTACAATGAAAAGTTTTTTGGGTAAAAATAGACATGACGAGGGACAGTTTGCATATCCTACGCGCACAGCAAGGCAAAAGTAAAAAAGGGCGTCGTTTGCATTCATTGCAAGAGCTTAAAGAGCAGAATTTGCATAGGCAAAGTGCCAAAAATATCGATGAAGCCCCCAAAAAAAATACAAAAAAAACTGCAAAATCTCCACTAAAGCGCGCTCTTCTGTGGTTTTTGGGAAGTGTTGCTTCGATTGTTTTTATTCTATCTGCTTGTCTTTTATATCTTACTTCGCCCATGGGAGAAAGTACGCTCACTTCCATGGTACAGTATGGTGTGAACTATGTGGGGAAACCTCAGAATTTGCGTGTAAGCATTGCTCATATACGCGGATTTTGGGAAGGAAAAATTCAAATTCACGATATGCGTGTGTTTGATGCCTATGGACCGTGGTTGCGCATAGAAGAAGGTACCTTACATCCCCAATGGTCAAGCCTTGCTCGCGGATCCATAGCCACCTTACAGTATAGACATAACCAAGAAGTGGCAGAGCACTTGCGTACGTCCTCCTCCTCGGTGGCGACGCTACCACAGAATCATAATCAGCTTTTCTTGCAGGATGAAAATACTGACGCAGAGCAAAATACAGTCCCAGCGGTTCAAGAAGCTGGATCAGATTTGGTTGATGCATTGCTTTCTGCAGAAGAGGTTCTTAAGAATAAAGTTGTTATTGGGTTAAAAGTGGGCACTCTTGTGGGTGTCTATATGCCACGTTTCCCTAAATATGCCCTTGTCGAAGAGGAAGAAGTTCAGGAAGAAGGTCTACCCTTGCGCTTTTTGCCAAGTTGGTTCGCTTTGGATATAGGCGAAGTGGAATTGGTAGGCTTTCAATTGGGACCAACGGGAAAGTCTGTCACCATTTCTTCGCGGATTCATGCGCAAATAAGTGAAAAGAAAATTCGTCTACGTAGTGTGCTTTTGGCAGCATCTAAAATTTCCTCACAATGGGTATTGCCTCCGGTACAAGATCTTCCTGCAGACATTACCTTGACCATTTCTCAGTTGAGCAAAAATTCAGAATCCTTAGCCAAAAATTTAAGTAAGGAGGGGCGTACTTCCTTGCGAGGTAATAAGTACATTTTGAGTTTTGCTTCCTTAGATTATGATGATGGAGATATTGATTTACGTTGGGACTGTCGAGACTCTTTTTTGACCCCCATATATTTAGCTGGGGCGAAGTCCCTCCGTTCTCGTTCGCGTTTTTTAGCCCATATGCAAACATGGCCTCCCAGTGTGGAAAATCCTGTGCAGGCGCGTTTTGTTAATCGTTTCAATATGAATTTGGAGCAAAAGGGGCAAAGAATCAAAGCCTCCCTTGCATCGGGGCAAATGTTTTGGGATGGAGAGTCTTTGGTGGTGCGTGATTTTACCATGGCAAGCCCCATTAAAAATCCTGATTTGCAAGCTACAGGAAGCCTGGGGTATAAACCTGAAGCGGGCCTTGGCACACAATTAAATGTATCCATTAAAAATATTAATCTATTGGCCGCAACTTTGGGTGTGCAGGTGGATGAAGTGCCTTTATCCGGCCCCATTAATACAGATTTCTACCTATCTCGTGGGGGAAAGTATATGCTCTGGTGGGCAAAGCCTCTGCCTGACTTTCAGTCGGGGCGTACCTTACCTGGCTTTACTTCTAAACCATATGATTATTCCATAATTGCTCAAAATGTACAGCGCTATGCCAAAAATGTCTTAACGTCTCTTGGGGTTGTGCAGCGCACATTTGCCGCACAAAATATTCGTAAATATGTTGTAAAAGAGGTAAGGGAGAAAGCTGAAAAGGCCGATGTAAAATCCACTGTGCAAAGTGCTTCCGCGGCACAAGAAATTCCTTTAGAGGCACAATTGGAACAGATCAAGCATATTCCTTTGCCCGATCCTTCGCAAAGTGAAGAGGGGTTGCGCTTTCGTTTTAAATTGGAGTCGGAGACATTACAAGTGCCTCAAGGACTCATAAAAAATGCCTTTTTAACCATACACGGAACCTCTGTACATGCCCCCAGTGCTCCTGCCGGCACCAACTATCCGCGCAAGGCACAACCTGAAGTCATGTCAGACTTTACGGCCGATGGGCTTCCTCGTGGCATTGTGGGAACCACGTATTTGCGCTTTGGGGATTTGTTTACCTTTGGCCCTGCCGTGTATGAAAATGCTTGGTTTGTGGGTGGTGCTCATCATGAGTCAGATGTTTTTCAAGCTCGTTTGAGTCCCAGTACAGTGAAATTTCCCGGCATAACTAGCACGGCTGATGTTTCCTTTGCCTTTGCCTTGCCAAGGTTAAAACGTCGCTGGCCTTGGGTGGATGGAAACTTTAATTTCCATGTGGAAAATTGGGATTTCATTGAGCATGTATTGTCTAGTCCCATGCGCGTGAATAATTTAGAATTTGCCTCCTCTTTTAAATCTTTCTTGGATGAAAATGGGCGCCCTGCACAATATATGAATACGCTGTTCAGTACCGATAGAATGGACGCCACACAATTTATGGTGCGCAGTGTCATGGGGAAGACAGAAAGCAAAAACTTACATGCCTTGGCAGATACAGTGGGGCTTTCCATCGGTAATCTGCGCGAAGCCCTCTCACGCACCATGGAGTATACGCCGCCAAAGGATTATAAAATCTTTACGGCAGATATTGATCTTTCTTCAGGACGTGGCGGCCCTGTTCGCTGGACCAAGGGAGAAGCGGATATGTATATTGCTGGCGAAGATGCACATTTTAACGTGAAAATGCTGGGTGATATTAACGCACTTTTGGATGGTATTTTTCACTTCCGTTCGCGCACTTTAAAAGTGGGCGAAATGAAAATCTCCACGCCAAAAAAGGATACGAAGTAGTCGACACTGAAAAAGTACTTAAACGTTAATAAAAATAGAATTTATAGCGCAAAAAGCTTAATAAATTTTGCCAGAAATAAACGTATGGAATACGTTTTCTGGAAAAATTTAGACATATGAAATGCTTTTTTCAGCTGTCGGCTACACAAGACGTGCCTCTGGCATGGCTTGCCGCCACGTAAAATAAGCCGTCACTTGCTTACGGCGTCCCCGAAAGGGGTATTTGGAGTGAGTGTACCTTTTTTAAAAACGAGTGGAAACACGTTTTTAAGCATCGACAAAATAGTTTTTAGCATGCGTTCTGCACAGGGGGAAATTTTTTTCAGGAAAGATTTCTCCCTGTAACTCTTAATAATATTATTTCCCTTGTAATTTTCTGAAAATGGTACTGCGATTTATATGAAAAATCTCAGCTACCTTTTGTACAGAGCCGTGTATTTCTATGGCACGCTCTAGAAAATCCTTTTCAATTTCTGCCATGATTTCTTTGAGCGGCCTTTCAGTGCTGAGCATGTTTTCAGCATAGGGAGGCGCTTTATCACTGCGCCCGCTGATGTGAATGGGGAGGTCGTGCGGTGAAATAAGGGTGGTATTACGCGTCACCACGAGGCTGTGCACAAGGTTTTGCAATTCACGCACATTACCTGGCCACACATAATTGCGCAAGATATCCATGGTCACATCCATAAAGGCCATGCTTTTATGATACTTGGACGTGAACTCGTGGAGAAAATGCTCGGCCAGTGGCGGTACATCATCTTGTCTTTCCCGTAAGGGGGGAATGTGTACAGTGGCCACGTTAAGGCGATAATAGAGATCGCGGCGAAAAGTGCCTTCATCTACGCATTCAGCAAGATTACGGTTGGTGGCGGCGATGATGCGCACATTGACTTTTTTGGGCGTGGTGGAACCCACACGCAAGATTTCTCCATCTTGAAGCACACGCAAGAGGCGCGTTTGCATGGAGAGGGGGAGTTCTCCCAACTCATCAAGGAAGATGGTACTGCCATCGGCCATTTCAAAATAACCGGCCTTCCCCTTGCTGGAGGCACCGGTAAAAGCTCCGGGCATATAACCAAACATTTCTGACTCGGTAAGAGCTTCTGAGATACCGCCACAGTCCACTTTAAGCATGAGTTTGCTGCGACGTAAACTTTTGTCGTGGGCATAGCGGGCAAAAACGTCTTTACCTACGCCTGTTTCCCCAAGGATAAGAATGGTGGCATCGGTTTTGGCCAGACGATCAAGCAAATTTATGACATCCTCAATGACCACACTGGCAAATATGGGCGATGATGTGGCCGATTGTTTTTGTGCCACATAGGCCAATTGCTCATTCATTTGATTGATAAGCTGGGTTTGTCCTTCCATTTGTTCGTTGAGCTGGGTGATCATGGTAATGTCGCGCACAAAGGTCACCACGAGACATAAGTTCCCATCTTCATCAAAAACAGGAATACCGGAAAGCACCACTTTTTTGCCATTGCGTAGTAATTGAACCTTGGTGGCAGGCTTTGAGGTGCGCACAATTTCTGGGTTAAGAACATTGTCGAAGATACCTTCTTCTTGAAGGGTACGCACATTTTTACCGGTGACTTCGTAAGCTTTAATGCCAGTGAGTTGTTCGTACATGCGATTAACTTTGAGCGTATTGCCAAGGGCGTCAGTGATGAATATGCCATCGGCCAAGGCATCCAAAAGACGTTCAAAGTGTTTATGCAATATGTTGGCGTTTCTTACGGTCATGGTGTCCCCAAATCTTTTTTGTCTTTATAAAAAAAAAAGGCCTCAAGCGCAATGAGGCAAAAGGCAGCGGGAAATAAAAGTAGATCCATATATAAGGAAGGGGGAGAAAGATGTAGCCTTTCTCCCCCGTGAAAATTATTTAGGCACAATAAGCCTGTCGCCTAAAATTTCTTGTACGGCATTCATAAGTGGGTACATGGCCTCTTGGGGTAATGTGACATCCCCCATGGGAGCTTCACGATCAAGGAAGTGATATTTTTGTGTTCCTAGACGGTGATAAGGAAGCATTTCATATTCCACATGCTCAAAAGGCTTTAAGAAATTGGCGATGGCCACCACATCTTCCACGCTATCATTGAAGCCAGGAATGATGGGGGTGCGCACACGAATGGGCAATTTGGGGAAAGTTTCCACCAATTTTTTGAAATTGTCCAAAACGATTTCGTTGGAGCCGCCGGTTTGTTCTTTGTGTTTTTCAGCATCCATATGCTTAATGTCAAAGATTAGGGAGGTAAGGCTTTGTCCGGCTTCTTCATAGGCTGCCCACGGGGCAACGCCACAAGTTTCGATGGTAGTTTTAAGGCGACGACGGCGCGCTTCACGTAAAAGCGCTGCGGCAAATTCGCCTTGCATCATGGGTTCGCCACCAGAAAGGGTCATGCCTCCGCCGGAGCGGGCATAGAAGGCGGCATCTTGTTCCACTACGTTAAGCACATCATCCACAGTGCGAGATTCGCCATAGACAATGAGGCCATTGGCAGGACAAGCTTCGGCACAAGGCATGGCGCAGCCTTCACACAAAGAGCGATCGATGACAATTTTATCATCGTCGCGGCGTGAGATGGCACCGCGCAAACATGCATTGATGCAGTGTTTACATTTGCTTAAGGTAAGACATCGATTTTCGTTAAAGGCTAACTCTGGTGCTTTTTGTTGTGATTCAGGGTTACTACACCAGCGACAGCGCAAAGGACAGCCTTTTAAAAACGCAATGGTACGAATGCCAGGGCCGTCGTGTACAGAATATTTTTGAATGTTAAAAACGATGCCGGTTTTCTTCTTGTCTTCAAAGCTGCTCATAAGGCTCTCTTTATTTGGTAAAAGGGGATTCGGAAAATCCGAACCCCCTATGTTATTGTATGTGACTTAGCTTCAAAAAGCTATCGCTTAGAATGCACCGTGTGAGGTACGAGCGATAAGGTCGTTTTGAAGGTCTGGGCTAAGGTCGCAGAAGTAAGCGCTGTAACCGGCGATACGCACGATGAGGTTACGGTACTTTTCTGGGTTTTCTTGAGCAGCGCGCAAGGTGTCAGCGTTGATAACGTTGAACTGTACGTGCCAGAGTTTCAAGTCGCAGAAGGTGCGGATGAAGGATACGAGCTTTTCTGTACCTTCTTCAC
>CAYJLO010000090.1:0-10919 GCA_964370835.1 uncultured Desulfovibrionaceae bacterium | reverse complement strand
CAGCTTGGGAGCCGGAATAGTCAAACTCGCAGGCCTGTCCGATGACAATGGGGCCTGCCCCTATGACCATAATTTTTTTTAAATCAGTGCGTTTTGGCATGGTTGATTTATCTCATTTGCTATTTAAGATGGTGACAATATGGCGTCATTGCCTATTCATGAAAATTACTTTTAACATGGTAGTACAAAACAGCTCATCTTAAGGAAGTGCGCCCTTGGCGTCAAGAGGGAAAATGGGGCTTTTCGTTTTTTGATTTTGTAAATTCTATTTTTATTTTAGCAGATGGAATAATAAAAAGTTTTTGGAAAAGGGAGGCCTACCCGAAGGGCGTAAAGCGTTCCCGTTAGTGAGTCTTCGAACTTTATGGGAATAGAGAGCAAAGCTGGGTGGGGGAGGGAAAGAACCTTTTTTTAAAAAGGTTTTTCTCTCCCCCATAAAATTAGAAATCGTATCCGCGCATGAGATCTTCTAAAGTATCACGGCGGCGAATGAGACGATGGTTACCGTCTTTATCGATGAGCACTTCGGCGGGGCGAAGGCGTTGATTGTAGGTGGAGGACATGACATAGCCATAGGCACCAGCGTCAAGTATACCCAAAACGTCACCTTCTTCAATGCGAGGAAGCATGCGTTTTTTGGCTAAAATATCGCCGCTTTCGCAAATATTTCCCACTACGGATTGCTCTATGAGCTTAGCATCGGGGCTGCCGTTTTTGCGATACACTTCCACATCGTGGTGTGAATCATACATCATGGGGCGGGCCAAGACGTTGAAACCCAAGTCGGTGCCGGCATAGATATTTTCACCATTGGTTTTGGTCACGTAGACAGAACCAAGGAGAACGGAACATTCTGCCACCACATAACGACCCGGTTCCACAAAGAATTTACCTTTGTAGCCTGTCTTTTGGGCCCAGTCTGCCATGAGCGTGTGTAATTTGGTGCCAAGCTCTTGCATATCCAAACGAGGCTGGTCTTCATATTTACGATAAGGGATACCAAAACCGCCACCAAAGTCGATGACTTCAAGCTTTTCTAAGGCTCCTGCTGGTAAGGTTTCTGCCAAAGAGAGGAGGAAAGCCGCGGCGTCAAGATAGCCATCAGCTTCCATAAAGAGGGAACCAATGTGCTGATTGATGCCAGCAAGGGTGAGGTCGTACTTTTTGAGCACGGCAAAAACATCATCCATCATGTCGGGTGTTACGCCAAACTTGGTTTCTTTACCGGCGGTGATAACTTTTTGATGGTGCCCTGCGCCTATGCCGGGGTTAAAGCGCACCATAACCTTGCCACCTTTGTTGATGGATCCAAGGAGTTCTAGCTGAGATAAAGAGTCCACGCTGATGAGAAGTCCATTATCAACGGCATTTTGCAACTCTTCTTGTGATACATTGTTACAAACGTAGAGGATGGTATCCTTGGTGAAGCCAGCCTTTTTATTCATGAAAAGTTCGCCGGGGCTCATGGCGTCCACCACGCAATTTTCTTGCTGAATAATTTTTAAAAGCTCTAAATTGGTATTGGCTTTGGCTGAGTAATTAACACGAAAACCTTCCAAAGAGGAAAGGGCGTTGAGTTCTTGGCATCGGGTGCGCAAGATATTTTCATTATATACATACAAAGGGGTGCCGTAAGTGGCAGCTAATTCTTCGGGGCTAGTGTTTCCAAAGAAATTACAAGAGTCAGTATAGGTAGAACGTACGTTAGCCATATAAACCTCATGAGTATTTATTGTGAAGTGAGGATTTTTAACTAGGAGTGGGGCTTTGTCAAGGAAAGATATGGGGCTTTTTTTTTTGACTTTTTGGTATTTTTAAGGGAAGCACTATGCCAAAAAAGTACAAAAAAGTATAAAACTATCCATTCATGAGCATGCGCATGGCTTGCATGGAATGTTCAAGGGATTGTGGTTCGTCCACATTTTGCTGTAAAAAAGTATTGATATGCGGCATTTTAGCAATGGCTGCGTCGATGTCAGGGTTGGAGCCTTGGGTGTAAGCACCGATGTTAATCATGTCTTCGGCTTTGCGGTAGGTGCTCATGTGCGATGTTATGGCGCGTCCTGCCAAAACGTCGGGTTTGTCACAAATGTCAGAACGCAAACGGCTGATGGAGCGCAATATATCGATGGCGGGGAAGTGACCTTGGTCGGCCAAGTCGCGCGTAAGCACAATGTGTCCGTCGAGGATGGAGCGCACAGCGTCGGCAATGGGCTCGTTGAAATCGTCACCATCCACGAGAACGGTATAAATGCCTGTGATGGTACCAAGGTGTGAGCGACCGGCGCGCTCCAGTAGTTTGGGAAGCTGTGCAAATACGGTGGGGGTATAGCCCTTGGTGGTGGGTGGCTCGCCAATGGCAAGACCCACTTCGCGTGCGGCCATGGCAAAGCGCGTGACGGAGTCCATCATGAGTAAAACGTCTTTGCCTTTATCGCGGAAAAATTCTGCCACGGCTGTGGCGGCATAGGCGGCGCGCATGCGCACCAGCGGAGACTGGTCTGAAGTGGCAATGATGAGCACAGAACGCGCCATGCCTTCGGGGCCAAGGTCTCGTTCCATGAATTCCAATACTTCACGACCGCGTTCGCCAATGAGGGCAATGACGTTAACATCGGCCTTGGTGTAGCGTGCCATCATACCCATGAGGGTGGATTTTCCCACACCAGAGCCTGCCATAATACCCACGCGTTGGCCTTTACCAAGGGTAAGCAGACTATTGATACTACGCACGCCTACGTCTAAAATGTCTGTAATACGAGGGCGTTGCAGGGGGCTTGGTGGGTCGGTGAAAATGGGGGCCATATCTTGCGCCCAAGCATTGAGAGCATCGGGAAGCCATGCAGGCATGAAGGCCTGTTGTTCAGCCATTTTCTGAGAAAAAACATCAATGTTTTCTGCCTCAGGAGAAACATTGGCCGAAAAAATTTCTGTGCTGATGGGAGGGCCGCCATCCAAGGGGGCACCAAAGGCGTCTAATGTGCGCCCTAAAATATGTGCGCCCACAGGATAATAAGGGGGCAAAGAGGAGTTGCGAATGAGGCTTCCCGGACGAATGCCGCGCATGTCGCCATAAGGCATGAAGAGCAGATTGTTGTCGCGAAAACCCACCACCTCAGCGGCAATGCCTTGCTCGGCAAAGCTTCCTGTATCCGGCATCATGTGGCAAACGGCACCCAAAGGCGCGCGCAATCCACTGCCTTCAGCCACAAGTCCCACCACTTTACTTACCTTACCAAAAATTTGTAAGGGGCTGGCATTTTCTAAGAGCTGACGGCAGGTGCCGGGGTCTAGCTTCATGCCTTATCCTTTATGATTTTTCCATGCCCATAAAAATCTGCCTCGTCTAAAATTTCTCTTTCTTCCTTAGAGCGAGGAGTTAACACGGGAGGTGGAGGCAAGTCGTCCCCGAGGAGTTCATCTTCCAATTCTTGCATGGTGGGTGCAAGCTTGGGCGCAAGCATGCTTTCCATGAGTTCTTCATCGGTGGGTTCAGATGCTGAAGCTGTATGATCTGCGCTGTGTTCGCTTGCGGATTGCATGGGAGAAGGCGTGGAAGGCTCATCAAAAGTAACACGTGCCGGTGCTGCCATGGGGGGAGCAAGCTCCGGCGCAGCCATGGGAGGCATTTCGGTGGAAAAATTCATGTCGGCTGCATCTTGCACCACCTGTTCAGGCGACATATGTTGTGCAAAGGCAGGATCTTGCTCAAAAGATTCTGCGTTGAATTGCTCTTGCACAAAATTTTTCATCTCAAAATTTTCTGCCATCTGTTCTTGTGCCACGTCACTTTGAGCCCAAGGTTGTTCCAAAGGCGTACCATCAGCCGCTAAAGGAGCATCTTCTCCCATATGCACTGTGTCGGGGTGGTCTAAAAACTCTGCAGGAGGGCCTTCAGAATCTTCTGGCTCTTCGGGGCTTGGTTCAGGTGGAGTGGGAGTCATGGCCTGAACCTGTGCAATTTCATGCTCCACCGTTTGGTGCACATTTTCCAGAGCCTCGGCATCGGCCACAGATTCTTGTAAGGAAAGATGCTGTACTATATTTTCCACCATTTCCAGATAATTGGCCACGCGGCTGTCCACAGTGCCAGTTTGGCTTTCGGCTATGATGTCACCGGGTTCCAATTGTGGATCCGGAGAAATTTTCCACATGCCAAGGTCTGGATTTTTTTCTTTGGCAGCGGCAAAAAGATCGGAAACCACGGGCTCATCTTCGGGATTCACGCGCAAGGTGATGGAACGCCTGTCATCCAAATGACGTATGGCTTCCAAAAGCATATGCTCCACAATTTTTTCATGGCGCTCAGAAAGGGCAAGGCAGGTACCGTGCTTGATGCTGGCCTTGGTTATGTCCACCAATTGTGCGCGCCAATGGGCAAATATATGCATGCATTGCGCTTCGATGACGTGTAAGACGCCGGCCACAGAAGAACCCATGGCCATGCGGAAATTTTGCAACTCTTCTTGAGCTTGAGCTAATCCTGCTTGAAAGCCTTCTTCGTGGGCGGCATTGCGGATATGTGTGGCGTTATCGAGTTCAGCTTGAGCACTATGGCGTATCTCTTGAGCTTGGTTACGCGTATCTTCGGCGGCGGCATAGGTGGCTTTAACCTCTGCACGAATGCGTTCGGCGTCGCGTTCGGCTTCTTCAAGAACGCTTTGCCTTTCGGTGTAGGCTTCCCCAAGGATTTCTCTGGCCCTATCTATGGCTTTGAGTCGTACTTTTTCTAAGTAATCTTGTTGGCTTCTTTGGTTCCACTGTTCTTGACGAGAGGCCGCCTGCATGGCGTCTAGCTTACTTACACTAGATTCGCGGCTGGCATCCAAGAATATGGTGCCCCATGTTTTTTTTTCGTCGGAACTCATGGCTAAATAAATACGTCGCTGCTGCCACGGTTAATGGTGACTTTGCCTTCTCCTTCAAGGCGACGCACAATTCTAACAATGGTTTGCTGTGCAGATTCCACATCGGCAAGGCGAGTGGGGCCCATGTATTCCAATTCTTCGCGGATCATATTGGAGGCGCGCTCAGACATATTTCTGAAGAACTTGTCTTTCAGTTCGTCGGATGCGCCGCGCAAGGCCATGGTGAGATCTTCGTTGGAAACTTCCTTAAGTACTTCACGCATACTCTTATCATCAAGGCTACGGCAGTCGTCAAATACGAACATGAGGTTACGAATATCTTCAGCAAGCTGGGCGGAATCTTCTTCGATTTCCGAGAGTACTTCTTCTTCGGTGGCGCGGTCCACGGCGTTGAGGATTTCGGCCACAGCGGCGGTACCACCCACTTTTTTGCCTTCTTTGCCGCCCATGGCAATGAGCTGACTTTGCAGTACTCTGTCCACTTCAATGAGCATATCGGCAGGCACAGCTTCAAGGTTAGCCAAGCGTAAAAGCACTTCTGCGCGCACGCCGGCAGGTAAATTGGTAAGCAGGTTAGCTGCTTGGTCTGGGTGTAAATGCCCAAGAATAAGAGCCAAGGTTTGTGGGTGTTCGTTGCGCAAAATTTGTGCTAAAAGACGAGGGCTTACCGACTCAAGCTCACGGAAAGGAGCCGGGCCGGTATTCAAATTGAGGGCGTCCATGATATATTTTGCTGTTTCTGAGTCCACGTTTTTAACCAACATGCGGCGCAAAATTTCGGAACCACCAGAAATCATATCTACGCCTTCCACCAAGGCTGTATGGAATTCACGCATGATTTCTTCCACAACTTCTTTGGGTACAGGCTCAAGAGTCACAATGGCTTTGGAGATGGTGGCAATTTCTTGACGGTCCATACGCTTGAAGACGTCTGAGGTGAATTTATCCCCCATTGCCAACAAGAGTACAGCGATTTTTTCTTGACCGGTTAACTCCATTTGCCTCTCCTTTCTAGCCAATATATCTAAAGAATTTTATCGTCATTTTCTTGGCGCCATGATGCACACAAAGTCCGTGGGCAGCGCAAAGGGTGTTTATTCTCGCAGGGCTTTTAGGCTTTGTCAAGCCAACTTCGCATAATGGAGATGCTTTGGTCCCAATGTTTTTCTGACAACTGAAAAAGGCGCAACTTTAGTTCTTCCACACGGTGCGTGGTTTCTTTTTGCTTTTTGCGCCAATTCCTTACTTCTTCTAAGGCGTTGGCATCACCAGCTATGGCTTGCTCAAGGGCTTTATGCACGGATTCGTTCGCCATCTTTAATCCATCCTCTCATGATAACAATTACTTGATCCATATGTTGTTCTGATAAATTGAAGATGTTAACACGCAGGGATTCCACATCTTTAAATACCATAAGTTCATCTTCAGGGTTGGCAGGTTCCAATTGCCCAATCTCTTCGGCGCGAGCGGCTTCTTCCATGGCTTCGTATAAAGCCAATTGCTCTTCGGCTGAAGGAAGCCCTTCAAGCCCTTCCACCACTTCGCCAGCTTCCACTTTGGGGCGAATCAGTGCCAATACCACGGGGCGCACCACCAACATGAGGAAGAGGAAAGCCAAGAGAGCATTAAGTATGGGTTGACCAAGGCGATCTGCATAGGTGACAATAACTTCTGCAAGGTTAGGATCAGCAGGGGGCTCAGAGTCATTAAAGGGAACAGAGCTAACTTCCAAGGCGTCACCGCGCGTGCTGTCAATGCCCACGGCATTGGCCACAAGTTGTTTGATGCGGGCGATTTCTTCCTCAGAGCGAGGGGTAAAGCTCCATGCGCCGTCTACTTTTTGGTAGGTGCCGTCTACGATAACAGCCACAGTGAGGCGTTTAACATCACCCACATTGGCAATGATATTTTGTTCTTCTTTGTTGATTTCATAGTTGGTAGTGCGAGTTTCGCGGCTACCGTCTTGTGTAGATACCGAACCTGTGATGCCATCACCACGGAAGTTCACATCGGGGGAGCCGGCTTCTAAGTTGGCTTGACCTTTTTGGGTTTCTTCACTGCGCTGTTCAGAGCGTACTGCGGTTTGTTCTGGGTCATAAATTTCGCGACGAATGGTTTTTTGGCTAAAATCCATGTCCACGTTTACTTTAGAAATGACACGGCCAGGACCAAATACAGGGGAGAGCATTTCATCAATGCGGCGTTCAAGGTCACGCTGTACGCGTAATTTGTGTTCCATCTGTGTGGAGGAAATGCCTGTTAATGCGTCAGTTTCCGGGCGGAAAAGCACAGTACCGCGACTATCGGTGATGGAAAGATGCGCCGTGTTTAAGCCTTCTACACTCATGAGCATCATATTCACAATGGACTGAATTTCTTTGGCATCTGGTTTTCTGGCTTGATCTTTAAGCTTTAAGACCACAGAGGCTGAAGGCTGCTGTTGTTCTTCCACAAAAAGAGAGCGCTGCGGCATAACAAGGTGAATACGTGCTGTTTCTACGCTTGGAAAAGCACTGAGAGTGCGGGCGAGTTCGCCTTGGAGCGCACGCATGTAGTTAATTTTTTGAACAAAGTCCGTTTGGCCCACTTTGGTTTCGTCAAAAATTTCAAAACCAATGCCTTGACCCACTAAATTTCCTTCGCCGGCAATCTGAATACGCAAGTCATAGACTTGCTCTACAGGAACCATGATGGTGCTACCATTGTTGGCCAGTTCATAAGGAATATTGTCTTTTTGTAGGGTGGCCACCACGCTGGAGGCGTCTTCTGGGCTTAATTTGGTGTAGAGTGGTTGATATTCTGTTTTATTCATCCACACGGTCAACGCAATGAAACCGGCTATGGTTGCCACAGCCACCGTACTTATAATGACGCGTTGGGTTATGCTGAAGTTTTCCCAGAGTTCTTTAATTTTTTCGCCATATTGTTTAAAGTCTGGTGCTTGCATAGAGGACTCCGTGTGTCAAAAAATTATCAGATTAATATATATAAGCATAGAGTGTGCCAAAATGGGAAGAAGAGGCACATATCAGAGCGAATTACTGGTATTTATAGGAGCTGCTTACGAGGTTCAAATTCATATGGTGTGAGGTGTTTAGTAGAAACACGCAAAAGGGGAGTTGCCATAAAAAGGCACTGCCTGTGTACATGAGCATACACAGGCAGTATAAATTTTTCGCGCGTAAATGCTTAAAGCTTTGTTAGAATTGGATACGGCTAAGCTCTTTGTAAGCTTCCATAACCTTACCGCGGACGGCGGAGGTTAGGCTCATGGCTACGCTGGCTTTTTGCAAGGTTATCATGAGTTCGTGCACATTTTGACTGCGTCCTGAGGCAAAATCGTCAATGGCAGAGGCTTTGGCCTTTTGTAAAGATTGCAACTTGCTCATGCTGTCAGTCACTGTATCGGTGAAGGAGTTGGGGTTAACGGTGGGCAAGGTGTTAGCTACTTGCTGTTTAATAAAGTCTGAGTGAGCACCGAAATTTTCACCGCGGTCAACACTGTCGCGCAAAAGAGATTGGTCGAGTACGTTGGCAAAGCTGGTGCCGGCTCCGGAGGAAGTAGCTTGCTTGAGCGAATTTTCAGTCTGTCCAAAATTTTGTAATGCTTTACTATAAGCTTGAATACCTACGGTGTTAATGCTCATGAGCTTCTCCTTATCCTACGCGCTGCGTCAAAAAATGCTATTTACCGATTTCTAAGGCCTTGGTGTACATTTGCTTTACTGCATCCATGGTGGAAACGTTGGCTTCATAATTACGCTGAGCGGTCATGAGGTTTGCCATTTCTTCCACCACGTTGATGTCTGGGTAAAACACATATCCATCGGCATTGGCATCGGGGTGTCCTGGTTGGTACACCTGCTTTAAGGGACGGCTGTCTATGGAAACAGCCATGACGCGTACGCCTTTTAATTCGCGATCAAGGGCTGTACGCATATGGTTTGAAAAGGGGTCATCTACATCCGTTGCCGCTCTTACCACTGTACGTCTTTGGTACGGCCCGCCCATGGGCGTGCGTGTGGTTTTGGCATTGGCAAGGTTCATGGAGATGACATTCATCTGCGTGCGATCTGCGCTAAGGGCAGAGGCGCTAATGTCGAGTGCTGTCATGAAATCCATTATTGCTTACCTTCCGCTATTATGGTTTTGATGCCTTCAAAATTCTTTTGAATAATTTGTGTTAAGGCTTGATACTGTAGTTGGTTTTTTGCAAGTTTTGTCATTTCTTTGTCAATGTTTACCCTGTCTTCACCGTGAATGTCGCGCGGGGTAAATTTCTTGAACCAATCGGGCTCGAAATTGCGAGCATTGAAAGAAGTGGGCATATGGTTACCAGCTGTTTGGGCCATGTTACCTTGCATGTCGAGGCCGAGCGCTTTTTGTAATTCGCTTTCAAATTCAAGCTCACGAGGCTTGTATTTGGGGGTGTTTACGTTGGCAATATTGCTATTGATTACGTTTTGGCGTTGCAAGCGCATGTCCAGCACTTTGCCGACCAATTGAATTTGTGATGAAAAAAGTTCGCTCATAAGGCCTCCTGCGTGTATGCAGTTTCTTTAATAGATATATTAGAGTAAGCAAAGGTTGTGCCATTTTTTGTAATATGTTTATATAACACATAAAAATAATGTTTTATGCGACTTCTGAGCTGATGTGTGCATGAGGTCGTCAGGCTTTTGACGAAGGGAAAGGGGTAAGATCCTTTTGCTTAGTAAAGGTTCTTACCCCAAAAAAGTTTTGCGTGAAGTTTTTTTTATGTGGATACTTCCTCATGGAAAAATTCCACATCTTTTTGGCAAAGGCAGTCATTGAGCGCGGAGGTAAGACGAGTGAAATGAAAGGTGTATCCTTCTGTAAGAAGTTTTTGTGGTATACATTTTTGCCCTTGAAGAAGGAGCTCGTGGCCCATTTGACCAAGTCCCAAATGTACGAGGCGTGATGGGATGTGAAAAAAAGCAGGTCTGTGTAGACACAGGGCTAAATCATGGACGAAGTTGTGCATGGAAGCCGGATATGGGCTACAAATGTTATAAATACCTTGTGCTTGTTTGCTTACTATGTGTTGTATGATTTGCGCCACGTCAAAAATGTGTATCCAGCTCATGGGTTGATTGCCAGAGCCCAATACACCGCCAAGGTACATATGGAAGGGGGGCACCATGGAAGCTAGTATGCCGGCTAGGGGTGATTTGGAGCAATTGTCTAAATCAAAGGAGCTAGGCTCAAAGGTTTCATGCTTTAGGGGAGCGTACCATGTTCTGCCAAGAACAGGGGCAAAGCGTAATATGCATGTTTTAATGCCAAGATTGTGTATGTGCTTAATGTACTCTTCCCATTGTTCACAAATTTCAGGTAAAAAGCCTTGCGTGTATTGAGGGCTCGTTTCAGTGCAAATGGGGGCTGTATGACAATCTTTCCATAGACCGTAAAAGCCGCATGCCGATGCTTGTATGACTTGTTGAGGCAGGGGGGATTGTTCCTTTTTCCGAATATGCAATGCCATGGCAAGGGCCTTGGTGGCATTGATGCGGCTTTGCAAAAGCTCTTGTTTGCGAGCTTTTGACCAACGTTTTTTTCCGATATTGGCTCCTATCAGATTAATAATAATGTGCTGATCTTGGAGGAGCGAGAGTAGCGCCATAATGTTTTTCCCATCCCAAGAGGCATGTTGCCAAGGGGAGGGGCCTGAAGCTGTAAGAGGTGGTGAATGTTGACGTGAGGTGCATATGACTTCATGGCCTTCGCGCATGAGACTTGCAGCCATATGCTGCCCTATAAAACCATAGCCACCAAGAATAAGTATACGCATACTGTCTCCTTCAAAAGCAAGAGAATTGTTCTAGATAGCTTTTTATATATCAGACTTTTACTAAAAATAAAATGCGAAAGAAATGTTCGTTAAGCTTCTATATTATGAAAGAGTTTCCTGTAGGCGTAAATTATGATTGCTGGTGGTACAGTAGTCGCAATTTTAGAAGGAAAATTTTTAAGGATAATTAGTCGACACTGAAAAAGTACTTAATCGTTAGTAAAAATAGAATTTATAA
>CAYJLO010000089.1:0-11606 GCA_964370835.1 uncultured Desulfovibrionaceae bacterium | reverse complement strand
GGCTAGCTGAAAACCAAGGGGATGCTTTAACAGGAATGATTGACTTAGTTGCAAGCGTCATTGAAAATATGCGAGCTAATGGCGAAGAAATCCCAACCCCACTAGCCTTACGCAAATATTCAGGCCAATTCATGGTACGCACAACTCCAGAAGTACACCGCCAACTTGCCATGCGCTCTGCTGAAGCAGGAGTGAGCTTAAATCGCTATGTGAATAGTTGTTTGTTAAATTAATTAGCTACTGTTTAACTAACTATACTCAACATGGATATAGTTAAAATATTAACCATTTTTATTTGAAAAACCTTTATTCTTGCATCAAAAGAAGAACTGCTATAGCTTATATAAAAAATAGTATAAATTTATTCATAATTTGACTGTAACGCCTTTAGAATAGGAGCATCGCATTATGAGCTATGAACTTTCAGCAATATCAGACTGGTTAAAAACACGCCCAAAATGGATGCAAGAAGCTGCAACACTGCTTTGGCAAAATAGCCAAATAACGGACACGCAAATAGACGGCTTAGTTGCAATGTGTATTCAAGAAGCTTGCGGTACGTTGGCAGCAAGTGCATCGGGATTTTCTTTATCAACGACATGTACTACACAGAATACACATAAGGTTATTCAGCTTTCTTCTATATCTAATATTCAAGGTATCAATGCTTTATCTCCCAAAAAGCCTTTGCAGTTTTCCAGTAGCGGCATCAACGTGATTTATGGGGATAATGGCTCTGGCAAGACTGGATATGTTCGTATTTTAAAACATATCTGTGGGGCTAGAGAAGTTGGAAATTTGCACACTAATGTTTTTGACCCTACCGTAGTTAAACAAACTGCAACAATAAACTATAAAGAAGATGATTTACCTGAAAAAAGTCATATTTGGGATAAGGATACTCCGTGTTCTGTACTTGGATGTGTAGATATTTTTGATTCGCAAATTGGAAACTTTTTTCTTGCTCATGATGCGGAAGCTAAATACGAGCCATTGGTTTTGACCTTTATTTCATCGCTTGCGGCTTTGTGTGATATTGTGGGGGGCAAAATTAATGCAAAAATAGCACAACGTGTTCAGAAAAAGCCATCATTGCCACCTACCTTGCAAGCTACTGAGGAAGGTGTTTGGTATAATAACTTGCAAGCAACTACAGAACAGACTACTGTGGAAAAAAACTGTTTATTTAGCCCAGATGACAAACAAACCTTGGATGACTTACAAAAGAGGCTAGCCGAACGCTCTCCACAAAGCGAGGCAAAAAAATGTATAATTCAAAAAAAGCAACTTGAAAATTTAATTGCTACTGTTAATAAGCATCTTGAGCAGTTATCTGATGAAAATGTTAAAAAAATTACTCAATTAAAAGATGACATGCTTAGTAAGCAAGCAGCAGCTAAGGTGGCAACTGAAGAAGGATTTCCACACAATAAATTGGAAGGTGCTGGCGGTGAGGTGTGGAAAGAACTTTGGATGGCTGCCCAAAAATATTCTACAATGGTTGCATATAAGGGATTAGAATATCCACATACTGCAGATGGTGCTCTATGCGTTTTATGTCAGCAACCTTTAGGCCAAGAGGCAAAGAATAGACTTTTAGACTTTGATACCTTTGTGAAAGGCGAAGTTCAAAAATCAGCTCGGTCGGCAAATATCGCCTTTGAAGATATGAAAAAATTGTTAAGTTCTTTTATTACAGACAGTGATTTGGATGTGCTCATTTCTACTTCTGGCATCACTCAGGATGAGCGTATTAAAGCAATAAAGGATTTCTTTGAACACCTAACCAATCGAAAAAATTTAATTTTATCTGGAAATAAAAATATACCACCTTGTCCTGCAATGCCCAACTGGATGCAGGAGTTAAGCCAAGATATAGTTAAATTAGATAGTGCAATAGCACAGTACGAAGAAGATGCTAAAGGTGATAATCGCCAAGAACTGGTTAAGAAGCGTGATTCTCTCATGGCAAAGCAATGGCTTGAGCAACATCGTAGCGTCATAGACTATGAAATAAATAGACTAAAGGAAGTTGCCAAGCTTCAAAAAGCCAAAACTTTAACATCTACTACGGTTTTGTCGAATAAAAAAAATGAATTAGCAACAGCACTTATTACTGAGGCGTTTACTGAAAGATTTAATAATGAATTGAAACTATTAGGGGCAGCTCATGTCAAGGTGGAATTGGTAAAAACAAAGACATCCAAGGGTGCTGTTTTACATAAGTTACGACTAAAGAACAGTGAACATGATTCCTTAGCGGATGTACTGAGCGAAGGTGAACATCGCATAATTTCTATAGCGGCATTTTTGGCAGACACTAGTGCTAAGCCATTTTCAGGTTCGTTTATTTTCGATGACCCCATTTCCTCACTTGACCAAGATTATGAAATGAGAGTTGCACAAAGATTAGTACAACTTTCACTTGAAAGGCAAGTTATTGTTTTTACACACAGACTTTCACTTGTTCGCTTGATTTGTGATGAAGCAGAAAAGGAGAATATGAAAGTAAAGCCTATATCTATTCAGGCTAAGTCTTGGGGGGCAGGAGAACCTAGGGGGGAAAAAGAATTTCCGTTCACTATGAAACCAAGTAACAGCTTAAACTGTTTAATAAATGAAGTGATTCCGCAAGCTGAAAAAGCTTATAACGAGGATGAAGATAATGTATATGAAAAATCGGCGGCATTGCTATGTGCAGATTTCAGAAAAATACTTGAAAGAGCTATAGAGTGTGAATTGCTAAGCGATGTGGTATGTCGTTTTCGCCGTGACATTCAAACAAAAGGTAAACTACAGAACCTTGCTCTTATTGAAGCTTCAGATTGCAAGGAACTTGATAGGTTGATGACTAAATATTCATTCTATGTCCATCAACAACCTGAAGAAGCCCCTGTACAGTTACCTGCACCAAAGGAGCTTAGAGATGATTTTGAATTCTTAGCTAATTGGCTTGAAGATTTTAAGCAAAGAAAGAAGAAGTAAACGATACAAGGGCAGTTGTACGATTAAGTCGCGACTAGCTCAGCTTATCTGAGCTATTTTTGCCTTTTCCCAAACAAGCTCACCTTCAGTAATTGTTTTGTTTTTTACGACAATTTCTTCTTCGCTACGGTCTTTATAATAGAGTAATACGTCTTGTTTTTGTACCATAGATTTGACAACAACAGTATCTGGTGCGTTGGAATCTTGAGCAAACCTTAGTGCCACATCGTGGTTCAAGCTCCATGACATGCCAAATTTATTACTTTCAAACTCTTCGCGAGCCATTCCTCGATAAATTGTGATAACTTCAGGCAGTTCAGAAAGTTCTTCATCTGTACTTAGTTTCTTATTCAAATATATACGTGGGCCGTTATAATTTGCGTCTCTATTAACAAAAAGCTCCTTCAAACCTCCTGCCCAGTAGTGCTGGAAATAACATCTTAAGTCGTAATAATAATGCTCTATATCGTCATCACATTCGACCTTGAAGCTGAGATTGTTTTTAACTATAAAAGCATCCAGTTGGCTTTGAAGTTTGTCTTCATAACTCCAAACAGCTTCATGTTGATATAGTTTAAAAGGTTCTTTTTCAGGGTATGAAAGGAAAAAATTAATTATATATCGAAAGTTTATCGCAGCATCATTAAACTTAAGACGTAAATCTTCCTCAAATTCTTGAACGTCGATACACATTTCATTTTTTAAAAAATCAGCTTGAAGTTCAGTAAATATAGGGCTTAATTCAATATTCATTGTAGTAAACTCATGATTGCTTTTTACGCAATGTTATAAATTTTCCTCAGGGTTAATATACTCCCACGTCAAAAATTCTTCATAGGGCATTTGTGGTTGTCCATGCAAGACTTCTTTTGGAATCATATAATTATTGCCTTCATGAGCAATGAGTAAATCATAACTTTCTTGCTTATTGCGTTCTTCAAGTTTTTGAAATCGCATAGAATCTATTCCAAAATGAATTATACCATCCGCAATGTCACATGACTCAATTTTATATACATTGCGAGTTGTTATGCTCAGCTTGAAACTAAAGGATATTTTTTGTAAGCCGCTTCCAGATTTATCTTTTATACAAAAATTACCTTTAGAAAGCATCCTTTCATAGATGCCATATGCATAATATTTATGAAACTTATTATTTGTTTTCGATATGCTATAAATATACTCAGCTAAACATTTTATGCCATTTTTTAAAACATTATCAAAAATAATAAGATTTTTTTTGTTCTTGAAAAAGTATGTAAAACTCATATCTTTTTTGATGTTATTTCTATGATGGGCGTAACAATGTCTAAAAAGTAAAAGAACCCTGTATACTTCTGCTATGAGCTTATAATATTCGTTTTCATATTTCTTAATTGCTTTATACTTATCATAAAAATTTATTATTGTATCATCTTGTAATATGTTGTCAATTGTATTGTCAACCATGTCAAAATACAAAATAAACAAAAAAATATCATCTAGCTGTATTTTTTTTGAAAATAGTGCAGTCGGCTCTGGTTCAAGGTATATTCCAAAGTTACCATTGTCATCAATGGTGACTTCACTTTGGTTACAGTGAAACTGTGTTCTTTTTTGCTTATCTTTAATAAAGTCATAAATTAGCTCAGATGTGCTAAATTCATTTTCATCTTTCATAGCCTCACCTCAAATATGATACAATTTACTCAAATTCTTATTCGCCATATATGAGCTAGTCGCAACTACCTAATATAAATCAATAATAATCTACTCTGTCTATCAGTTCTTTCCCTCTCCACTCTGAATTTGGTTCATCGAGGTATGCAGAGCCATAAAACTCATATGTTTCAATATTAGTAGTTAAATCTTCCAAAAGAAAATCCTTCAAGTATTTTTTTCTTTCAATGATGCGGTTTATTTTTTTCCATTCAAAATTTGAAGGTATTTTTACATTTTCTTTAATATGTAAAAACCTTTCTTCAGCTGAGGGATGAGTATTTACATAAAAAGAAGATTTAGGAGATATGATATCCTGTACAAATTCACTTAATTCTAATGAGATAAACCATAAAAACGCAGCGTTAAGTATTTTATCGTATTGTTCTAAATTATAGTTAGGTCTAATTAGGGCATATTTGTCAGCCTCAAATTCTTGTATTTGAGAGATATTGTATACAGGTTTAAGATATTTCTTTGAATCAAGCGAAAGTACACTCTTCAAAGTAATATTTTCACCATCCAAATGGTCACATAAATAATGTGAAAATTCATGTCCAGCTATATACTGTAATTGATAACCGATTGGCTCGTGGATTGCGAGTCCTATTTCTTCTGGGACAATACCCCTTGGGTCCATAAAAAAATCCATTGATTCATTTTTTAACATGATTCTCATTGCAATTCTCAAAGCATTAGCTCTGATATGGTCAGGGATTTCCGTACTGAAATCAAGTAGTGACAAATTACAAAATTTCATAAAAAATTGTAAGCTTACATTTAATTGAATAAATATTCCCCATGACTCATTTTTTATTGCATATCCGTTTACATCATTTGAAAATATGTCGCCAAAAGTTACTTTATTACATTTTACTTTATCCTCAGCACATAAATATGTATAGAAATCTTCATAGTGCTTAGTTACAAACGATTTTTCAAATGACCAATTTTTAAATTTATTAAATTTATTTCTATAAACGCGCAAATATCTCATATGATCTGCAACTATATCTGCTCTTTCCTTTAACAAAAAATCTAATGGGGTTTGTGGAGATAAAATTCTATCAATTTCTTGAGGTGTACAAAAAGGACGATACCAACCTCTGCTTATAATCTCGTTATCATTTATATCCATATAAACTCCAACCCATAAAAAATGTGCAGGGTGCTAGTTTTCTGTGTTCTTATAAAACTATTATTCCATGACAAAATCTTTGACAGCATCAATTTTCTTATGGCTTATGAGTACATCTGCCAGCATGCCAAATCTAGCACATTCAAGTTGAGCTATGTGGGCATCATAGAGTGAAAGTTCTTTTGATGGATTTGTGCCTAAGCTTGGGAGTTTGGCTGCAATATTATTTCTGGCATTTGCCAAGTTTTCTATGGCTGTGATTGAAATGTATTTTTGTTTTAGTTCATCGTAAAGGGATTGAGCGTCTTCTATGCTATGAGGTAATTGTTGCTGTAGGTTTGCTCTGGCAGCTTCAATTTTAGACAAATAATTGCTAATTTCAAGAAGTTCATGGGCTTCATGCAGTTTGACAATTTGCTCTGCTAGCGTGATTAAGGGTAATGAAAATTGTATTGATGGCATTATATCTACCTCTTTAAATCTTCTTTTATTAATTTTTGCAATTCAAGTAATGATAAATTTTCATTAACTTTTTTTACGTCTTCTAAAAACTTTTCTTGATCTTCTTTCGGTTGCAAAGAAACCAATATTTTTTCATAAATATCATTTATTTCAATTGTGCCGTAGAGTTGTACCTTAACGCTTGCATCAGCTATATCGTTAAGCGCATTACCATAATCTCTATTAGCTACTATTTGCATAACCACACGTAGTAACGTTTCATATGCTTGTGCTTTTTGTTCATACAAGCGGTCTTTTTTTCTAAGATGATACTGTATCCACGCTCCAAGTATGCCACCTAGCAAGGTAAGCACACCGCCAATAATAACGCCTATTAAAGTTTCGCTCATTACTCTCCCCAAACTTCGCTGATTTTATCTTTAATTTTTTGTTCTTTACGTTCAATCTCTTTTTTTAATTTTTCTATTTCTGTTTGGTAGCCTTCGATTTCTGCTACTATTTCTTCTTGGACCGATAGGGGTGGAAGGGGAATTTGCAAATTTTCAATATCTTTTTGATTGATGCTAGGATACGCTCCTTTTCCCATAGTACTTACAATTTGCGCCGATAAGTTTTCTTGAAAAAGTGAATAATATACAAACTTAGAAGAATAACTACTGTGAATATCAAGCACAGCGAAACCAGTAGAGGCTATACAATTTTCTGTATTTTCATATTCCACATAACCAAAAGCTTGTAAATTAGGGCGAACAGTTGAAATCAAAATGGAGTTTTTATTAATCTTTCTTCTTGCACGACTTGGGGCATTGCTTGCTTATATTTTATTTTCATAAGAAATTCTTCCAGTACCATTTTCAATGCTAGAAATATCAATATATATAAAGTCATCACATGGAATTTGCGACTCTTTATTTATACTTGCAATATCTCTCAATTTTACCATATCCCATTTACAACTTACCTTAACACTCTGTTTATACCTTTCCCAAACCAAAATGTAATCTTGTGCGGCAATATCTTCTCTACTGGCAAGGGTTACAAGCTCACTGTCTACTTCTTCACCTTTTTGATAGGCTTTTACAGTACTAAGGATTTCAGGAATATCACTGTTTTTAATTTCTCTACGTTGTGCTCCTAAGTCATAGCCGTCATTATTCATTTTTACAAAGAGTATACTGTCTTTTTGTTTGGCTAGGGTTTTATCAAGTAAGAGTATGCTGGTTTTTACTCCGCTATAGGGATTAAAAACACCGCTGGGCAAGGAAATAACTGCATAGAGTAAGTTGTCTTCAACAAGATATTTTCTTAAATTTTTATATGCAGTATCAGGTTTAAAAACTATGCCCTCAGGCACAATGACAGCAGCTCTGCCTGTGGTATTGATATGCTCTGCTATATAATCCACAAAGAGGACTTCGGAACGCTTGGCTTGTACTCTAAAGCGTTTATGAGGTTGAATGCCGCCCTTTGGAGTCATAAAGAGAGGATTAGCAAGGATAACATCAAAGGAGTCATCCCATCTTTCTTCACTGGTAAGCGTGTCGTATTCGTATATTTTCGGCTTTGTAAATTGATGTAGATACATATTAACCCTAGCAAGGCGCACCATATCGGGTGAAATGTCATAGCCAGCAAAGTTTGCCGTCATGCGTTTTCTGTCATCGGCTGTAAGGGTAGTTTTACCTGCATCGTCCTTATTTTGTGCCAGGATATGCTTATAGGAGGAGATAAGAAAGCCCGCTGTGCCACAAGAAGGGTCAAGAATGCTTTCATTTTTTTGAGGGTTAACTATGGCAACCATCATATCAATGATATGCCTTGGAGTGCGGAACATGCCAGCATCGCCCTGACTGCCCATAATGGAAAGTAAATATTCAAAGGCATTGCCTAAATCTTCGCTATTGTCATAGGAAAACTCAGCAATTTCTTTGAGAAACATATTGAGGGTGTCGGGGTCACGATACGGAATGTAGGCATTTTTGAATATATCACGAAACAGCTGCGGTAAGCTTGGGTTAGTGGACATCCTTTCAATGCCTTCGGCATAAAGATAAGCCCTCTCTTGCCCACTATTGGTACTGAGCATAATATTTGTCCAAGCAAATTTTTCATATTCTCCGACAAAATATTCTCTATTGCCCCATTCTGCCGCTTGTACGTCCATATCGTCCATAAATTTATAGATAAGGGCAATGGTGATTTGCTCCACTTGGGCCTTGGGGTCTGGTACCTTACCCACCAAAATATCACGCAAGGTATTAATTTTTCTTTTTATATCAAATTTTAACATATTAAGTTCCTACATAAAGCGTGAGATATTCACATTATCTTGCACATATTCAACAATATGGTTCATATTTTCTTTGCCAAGGTTTTTCAGTTCATCAAAGGTATATGTGCTTATTTCTGTGCCAAAGGACTGAAATTTTTTATCTTCAATGGCTCTACGCACGTCTTTATCCATCAAGTACGCTTCAAAAAAATGTTTAATATCCCAATATTTTTCTTGAGGAATGTTTGTGGTCAAGGTGTAGCTCTCAAATTCATCTGCTATAAGTTGGCTTTTGTTTTTGAAAAATGGCAATGTGCCGAAGATTTTATCTAAAATCTCTCTGGTTGTAATACGCCTATCACTACCAATGGCACGGCGTAATTTATCCCAAGTGTAATATTCATTAGGCTTATTCATAATGTTATCGGTAATATATTTGATAACAGCATTGTAATTACCTTGCTCGTATTGCTCTTTGGCCACGATATCTTCTTTGACGGTTTCTTCAAACTTATCAAAGAACATGCGGTCAATTTTCATACCTTGAACGCCTATGTGCGTTTCCACCATGCTGGCTAAGGGGTCGGGGTCAAAATTTTCAAATCCAGAAGCAGATGGAGGTGGCGTACCTGGGGCAGTAGCTCCAGTACGTGGTTTTGGCAGCTCAAGCACTTCATCATAATTAAATGTTTCCTCAAAATATTCACAGTTTCCAAAAAAGTCGAAAAGTTTAAAAGTATCTTTTTCTGCTTTGTGTAAACTTTCAAAACTATTTATTTTTTCTTTGTAATTGAAATTAAACTTTCTTGTGCCTCTGCCTTTTATCTGAATAAAATCCGTAGGTGAAAAGACAGGGCGCATTAAGGCTATATTTAGAATGTCTTGGCAATCATAACCTGTGGTCATCATGCCCACGGTGACACAAATTCTAGTCTTTGAAGATTTGTAGCCCTCTAAAAAATGCGTATGCCCACTAAGATTATTGTTAGCAAAGTTTATGGTATAGCTTTGAGCGTTCATGACATCGGAGGTGATTTGCATGGCAAAATCTGACTGATATTTGTCAGGGAACATCTTTGTGGCATATTCGTTGAGCAACTGGGTGATTTTGGCGGCATGTTTTCTACTGACACAAAAGACAATACCTTTTCCAATCTCCCCAGAAAGAGGGTCACGCTTGGCATTATCCATAAATGTTTTTACAAGCATTTTATTAGTTTCTTCTGAAAAGAATTTACGCTCAAAATCTCGTGCAAAATAGGTTTCTTCTGCATCGTCCTCGTCTAAGTTAATAATTGAATAGCCTTCGTCGGCAAGAAGCTGTGTTGTAATATCCGTCCTTGCGTCAACAACTGTAGGGTTAATAAGATAGCCATCTCGTACACCGTCAAGCAGTGAATATCTGAAAGTAGGCTCGCCACTCTCACAGCCAAAAGTTTTATAGCTATCAAGGAGTTGACGTTGTTCCCATGCTCTTGGGTCATTTGTCTTTAAGGTGTCAATATCGATATTTTTGATATAATCCTTGGGGGTGGCTGTTAGTCCCAATTTATAGCCGATGAAGTATTCAAAAACAGCCCTGCTATTGCCATTGATGGAGCGATGGCTCTCATCGGCGATAATTAAGGAAAAATCTGTGGGCTTGAAATATTTTTTATATTTATTATTGTAAGTGAGTGTTTGTACAGTGGAAACAACTATTTCTGCTTTATGCCAATCATCACTGTTTTCTTTAAAAATGACTGTGTGATAATCAGGTGTGAGAGTGCTTACAAAACTCTTTTTGGCTTGGTTTTCAAGTTCAATCCTATCTACGAGAAATAAAACCCTATTGGCATTACCAGAACGCAAAAAGAGCTTGATAACAGCAGCAGAGGTAAGAGTTTTGCCAGTGCCAGTTGCCATTTCAAAAAGAAATCTTTGCTTGCCATCTTTTACGGCTTCTTGCAGCCTTAGCAGAGCGTTAACTTGATACTGCCTAAGCATACGCAAGTTATTATCAGTTAAATATTGTTCGCGTGTATCCTTGTCTTTATACTCTGGAGCATCTGCATAATTTTTATTTTTTATAACAGCAAGATAATCACGCTTTATGTCTTCATTATAAAGCTTTGAGGTGTCGGCATTCATAGCCTTGCTTTCTTTAAGGCTTTTATAAGAAGGAAAAGAAGTGATAATTTGTGGGTTACCTTTCTGTATATTCCAGAAATAGTGCTGATTTCCATTGGAAAGAAAGACATATTTTACATATACGGACTTTGCGTACTCTCGTGCTTGCTCTTTGCCCGTGAGAGGGTCTTTATCCTCTGATTTTGCTTCTAAAACGACAAAAGGCTTACCATTATCATCCAGCAAAAGAAAATCAATAAAACCATTTTTTATTTTTTCAAAGTTTTCACCAAAATCATCTATTTGTGACTTGGTCATTTTTACATTGAGCTCCACTTGAATATTAGCAAAACCATGCTCATTATCAAAAAAACGCCAACCAGCTTCTTCAAGAAGTTTATTGATTTTTACTCTTGCTTTTGCTTCTTTTGCTTTCATAAAAAATCCAAAGAGTTAGATATGCCTATTAAAATAATAAATTGACTTATATCAATATTTAGAAATTATAAAATTAGTCAATCTTTTGCAAGGAAGAAGTTATGTGCATAAACTATTGCCCAAACCGTGCTTCCAGCATATTCAAATCCTTTTCACTTACACCATGTCCTGCAAAATGCTCTTGCCAGTTATCAGTAACTTTACGCATTTCTGATATTATGCCCCCAGCTTGGTCTACCTCCAAGCCAAAAGGCGTAACGTCACTTAATAAATTCTCTATGCTGGCCTCACGGCCTATTTTGCCGCAACGCAATGCTAATTCCAACGGTTTGATGTTTACAGCACTTGGTACAATGTCATAAGCGGGAGTTAAGGCAAGGCGATTTTGCTCTACAAAGAAAGCATGGTTGCGTGGATGGTCATCACGATTGGAGCATAGGGCATTAAATACCATACGGCGGAAGAGTTCTTCTTGGCAAAATGCCCCATAGCGGCGAGCGGTGA
>CAYJLO010000088.1:0-11728 GCA_964370835.1 uncultured Desulfovibrionaceae bacterium | reverse complement strand
ACGTATTTTCAATATATTTCAGTGTTATATGTACTTTTTAAGGGTAAACTATTTATAAAAATATTTCATACCCCCAAAAATACCCCCAGCACTCTATCTAGATAAGCGACTTATATTATTGACTTTTTATAATAACATAATGGTGATTATTTTTCACTATATTCACTAAGCCATGCTTCAGGATTATCAAGAGCTTTCTCTATGGCTGCCATAATGGTACTGGCTGGCACTCCTAAACCCTTGGCAAGTTGAATAAGTGTTTCCACCCTAATGCCAGACTTACCCTGCTCAAAGCGACGTAGCCAAGCATAATCTACCTCAGCTTGTTTTGCCAAAGCATAGCGGCTCATCCCAAGATTTTCTCGTAAAGATGTAATCACCAGTCCCATGATTTTTTTGTTGGTGTCTTCCTGCATCGGACAAAGTAAACACAAATTCACTTCTTGATTAAGAGACTAAAGTCCTATAATAAGACTTTATGCCTATACTAATCGTTTGTTTTTTACTTTTGCCCTTGTATGCCTTTGCAGAACCAATCACTGTAAAAGTAATAAAAGTTGTAGACGCTGATACTCTATATATCAATCATCATGGGCAAAAAATTAAAATTCGCCTATACGGTATTGATGCACCAGAAAAAAACCAAGCCTATGGGGAAGATGCAACTAATTTTATGAAAGAGCTTGTATTACTTAAAAAAGTTAAAACTTTACCCATCACAAAAGACCGCTATGGACGAGTTGTAGCAATGGTTTATGTGAATAATACAGCTGTACAAGAATTCCTTATCAGAAATGGTCTTGCATGGGTGTACCCAAGGTATTGTAAAAACATGATATGCAAGGAATGGATTAGACAACAAAAAAACGCAAAACTAGAAAAAAAGGGGCTTTGGCAAACAAATGCCATGCCGCCATGGGAATGGCGACGTTAATATTGCTAATATATAAGGCTACTCCCCACTATCCACCCACAGTTCGCATTGCTGCATAACCGTCGCCATAGCTTCTTCCACGCCGTCGGGGGGATATTTATATTTTTTAAGTAGGCGTTTAATCATCTTACGCATTTGGGCACGGGCAGATTCTTTATTTTGCCAGTCAACGGTTCTATTTTTACGTAAGGCGTCGGCGAGCTCTTTAGTCATGGCCACCAGTTGCTCATTCTCGTAAAAATCCTTGATGGCCTGTGGCTTGGTGAGGGCATTATAAAAGGCAAGCTCTTCCACGTTCAGCCCAAGGTCTTCGCCTTCCTTGTGGGCAGTGCTCATATCTTGCGCCACTTTGAGAAGTTCAGCAATGACTTCTTCATTGGTGAGCATACCGTTGAGGTAGGCATTGATTTTTTGCTGTAAGATGACGCTGAATTTCTCCGATTGCACCACGTTGGTTTTGCGGTACACGCGCACTTGTTCAGCAAGAAGTTTTTTAAGAATTTCAACAGCTAAATTCTTTTCTTTCATTTTGGATATTTCTTCCAAAAAGGAAGCATCAAAGAGGGAAAAGCCTGTCTGCACATCTTTAAAGAGATTGATTACGCCTTCGCTTTTCACACTGGCCTTGAGTAAATTATTGATACGCTCGTTGATTTCGGGCAGAGAGATTTTACCGCTGTTCCCCACAATGAGGCGCACCAAGAGCGTGCGCACGGTCTCAAAAAAGGCCGCTTCCAGCCGTGCGTCATCGTCAACAAGGCTACGACACAGAGAAAGCGCATTACGTAAGGGTAAAGCTTCTTTAATGAAAACATCTTGTGTTTTCTGTTCCTTGTCTTTTTCCTTTCGGCTTTTTTCAAGGATAAAATCCACCGCTCCGCTGATGGCCATAGCTTTTTCAAGTGCCGTACCTGTCACAAAAGCTGAATAGTCAAAACCATGCACAAGGTCTTTACACACTTCAAGCTTTTTCAAAAATTGCGGATAGGCTTCTTTTTTAATATCCATTTCGCCAAAGTGCTTTTTATCTCGTGCGGTATAGTCATTCATGGCTTGCTTCAGCGCCGCAGCAATGCCTATATAGTCCACCACAAGGCCGCCTTCTTTGTCTTTGAATACGCGGTTCACCCTTGCAATGGCCTGCATAAGATTATGCCCTGCCATAGGCTTATACACATACATGGTGGCAAGCGAAGGCACATCAAAGCCCGTGAGCCACATATCCACCACAATGGCAATTTTCATGCTGTCGTTATTATCTTTGAAGCGTTTGGCAAGGTGCTCTTTATGCGCCTTATTACCGATGACGGCGCGCCATTCTTCGGGGTCGTTATTGCCGCTGGTCATAACCACATGCACTTTGTCTTGCCACTGAGGGCGCAGCTCTAGTATTTTGTGGTACATTTTCATGGCAATATCTCGCGAATAGGCCACCACGAGCGCTTTGCCCGTTAGCTCATGTTCACGGCAATTTTCGTAATGTTGTACAATATCCGTCACCAACGAATTGATGGTCTGCTCTGCACCTAGCACAGCCTCCATTTTGCCGAGCTCTTTCTTGCTCTTTTCAATGGCGAGAGGGTCGGCTTGCTGGGATAAAATGTCATACTCAGCATCAATGAGTGCAAGAATGTTTTTATCAAGGTTTAATTGCACCACGCGGCTTTCATAATACACAGGACGCGTGGCGCCGTCCTCCACCGCTTGGGTCATGTCGTACACGTCAATATATTCGCCAAAAACTTCGCGCGTACTGCGGTCTTTGGCAGAAATTGGCGTGCCTGTGAAGCCGATAAAAGTAGCGTTGGGGAGGGAATTACGGATAATACGCGCCGTGCCTATACTAATTTTTGCGCTTTTAATGTCCCCAGCGGCATTGGTGGTGACTTTAACCTTTTCATACAGGCCGTATTGCCCACGGTGGGCCTCGTCCGCCATGACAATGATATTGCGTCGTGTAGAAAGGGCGTCTTGCGCCTCCTCAAATTTTTGCATGGTGGTAAAGATAATGCCGTTGGCCTGTATATTATGCAGTAGCTCACGCAAATTCTCACGACTCTTGGCTTGCTTGGGCTCTTGGCGCAGAAAATCTTTACAATGGCTAAATTGCAAAAAGAGCTGGTCGTCAAGGTCGTTTCTGTCGGTAATGACCACAATGGTGGGAGAGCTCAAAGCTTCTTGCAAGGCGTGAGCATAAAAGACCATGGAAAGCGACTTGCCGCTGCCTTGAGTATGCCAGAACACGCCGCCCTTGCCGTCAGTTTCGGTGGCGTGTTTGGTGGAGGCTATGGCCTTATTCACCGCAAAATATTGATGATAGCCTGCAAGAATTTTATATGCCTTCACACCTTCGTGAGAAAAGCAGATAAAGTCTTTCAATATATCCAAGAAGCGTTCTGACTGAAAAATCCCCTCAAAAAGCGTATCAAAGGCGGCAAATTGTGTATTTTCATAACTACCGTCGGTAGTTTTCCACTCCATAAAACGGTCTTCACCAGAGGTGATGGTGCCTGCCTTGGAAGTAGCTTGGTCGCTCATGACGCACAGCGCATTATACACGAACAGTGACGGTATTTCCTGCATATAATTACGTAATTGACGGTAAGCTTCGGAAACGTCGGTTTCTTCCCGTGAAGGAGATTTCAGTTCCACCACCACAAGGGGCAGGCCGTTGACAAAAAGAATAATATCAGGGCGTTTTTCGCTATTATCAATGACCGTCCATTGATTGACCACCATGAAGCTATTGCTTTGCGGCGTGGCATAATCCACAAGGTATACCAACCCTGCGCATTCTTCGCCATCCTGCAAATATTTTACAGGTACGCCGTGTTGCAAATAATTCATGAAATGGGCATTTTTAGTAATAAGGTCGCCGCTGTCAAAATTCTTGAGCTTGTACACAGCGTCAGCCAAAGCAGGACGCAATGCGGCAGGGGGGATGTGTTTATTGATGCGTATGAGCGAATCCATGAGCACCGATTCATACAGCGGCGAGCGGTAATCCCGTTCTACGTCTGGGCCATAGACATGTGTAAAGCCCAGCGATTGCATAAGTTCTATTATGGCCTGCTCGAAGTGGGATTCGGTGTAATGCATAGCTTATCCTTTTTTGTGCGAATCTATATAATTATCAATCATTTTATGCAGTTTCGCATCACTTAATATATTGTAAATCTCCTCGGATAGCTCCTTTGCTTGCTCTATTTTCATGGTGCCTTTAATATGTTCAGGTAATTCTTGAAAATCGATTTTTCCTGCAACTACAAAATCCTTCAAGGCATTTCGCTGCTCTTCTTGATTTTTTTCAGATGTACATAAAGAGTTCACTTGCATCATAAAAATTACTTCAAAAGACATCTCTATCAACGTATTAAATTTTTTAGATGCATCGACAAGAACTTTAGAGATATCCTCATCAAATACGATACTAGAATTATATGCTTGCTCCGTGAAAGAATCTCGAAGACATGTATAAGCATTCATTTTTTTAGAAAACGCGTTCTTGTCTAAAGCACATAATATAAAGTTTTCCTTAAATTTATCTTCTATAATATATACTAACACTTTGTTAATGGTTGAGAAAACTTTTAATCTGTACTCAAGCAAGGCAATATTACTTTGCTGTGACATTATTTGAACTTGCTTTTGAGAAATATCTGCCTGTGCTTGAATGGTTTTATTTTGCTGTTGCATCAAATTTTTTTGTCGGTGAAAAATAAATACAGTGCAAATTACAGCTAAAACAGAAACGAAAGAACTAAATAATGCTGCATCTAAAATATCCAAGTCGTAGGCGCGAATTTTAGATATTCCATCAATAGCTTCAATAATTTTAGAAAATTGCGCATCATCTATTTTCATAATTATTCCTCGTATAAAAAAATCACTTACTATTTGTGTAGTTCCATAACATCAATAGCTTTTTGAAACGTTACTCGTGAAAAATAATAAGCCTGCAAATTAAATTCTAAAATTTCTTTTTCCATTTTTTCATCATCAGTAAATTTTAATGACAAAGTTAAAATATGAAGCATTTTAAGGTATAGTTTAATATACCCCTCACAAATCTTTGGTTCAAAAAGCAAGGGAAGCTTAGAAGTAATGGTGATATGTATTTTTTCTAAACCATCAATAAAGTGACGTATATCATCTTTTAGGTAACTTAAATTATATTCCTTACTTTCAAAACTATCTAAAAATAGTTCATCATGCTGCGGCAAAAATCGCCTATAGTTTTCACAAAGAATATCAAAAATTACAAAATATATATCATTTGAACCATTTTTTTCTATCTTGTCATCGTTACAATTTAATCCATAAGAATATAATGGTAAAATGTATAAATACACTTCATGCCTTTTATCAAAAAGCGCAATCCTATTTTGCTGCTCTAGGATAGCAGATTGTTTTTGGTTTAGCCGATAAGCAAAGTACGCCGCAAGACCAGAAATGACGATTGCCAACAGTGCCACAACTAAGATTAACCAATCGTAGAGGCGTGGTGATGCGTGTTCTTGTATGGCTTGTATTATCTCTTGCATATATAAAATACTTATACTTATAATTTAATTTGAAATTTTTTTTATAGTACCGTCAATACATATCGCTTTTTTTTCATTGCGATGTATATTTTCTACAATACCTAGAATTTGTTTAGTTATATCAATTTCAATTTTTGTAGATGAATTTTCAAATATTATAAAATCTACCTTATACCCTAGCAGTTTGTATTTTTTTTCTTCGTATATGATGTATGCATCAGAAAATTTCTCAACATGACTTTGTTTTCCGTATCCTAGAGCGACGGAACCTAACCCTTTTTGTAGTTCATAAAGTGAATATTTTTCATTTTTTACTTTATCTTCAATAAATATTTCGGTATTTAAACCTCCAAAAGACTTTGGCATACTTGATATCTCATAATTTTCTTCTATCCATGTTTTATCAAAGATAGGTGAAAAATTTGTAATAAATGGCGGATGAATCATGTGTATATTTAAAATAACATCTTTTATATAAGGAATTCCATCCTTATTTATCCAGTCATCATCATTTTGTTCTCTTATAACTAATAACTCTATCCCTTTATTTTTTGCTTTAACCTTTGCACCACTTTGATATCCTTGTGTTGTAGCAAAAATAGGGGTTAGATAAGGGATGTCTGCAATTTTACCTAAAAGAGCATCAATTTTTTCGACTGATACTTTTGAAGCATAGTCCTTACATTCAATAATAGTCCTATACAGAATACCGGCAAATTCATACTCCCAATAAATATCAAATTCACGTGTTATTCCATTATTATCAACAATTTTTTTATTGCATTCAACGGTAATATTTTTTTGTATAGACATTTTAACGTCTGTATCAATAAGAATTTGTTGTATTTCTCTTACAAATAATTCGTATTCACTACCTTTCTTCATAATAATCCTAATTATAGTAAAGTTATATTTTTATTTATTCATAAGTCTTGGCAGTAGCAATTCCCGAATCCTAGCCAGACATTGATTCTCAAGAGTATTTTTACGAATTTCTTTAAACATAGGTTCAACATATTGAGTAAATTTAATAAACATATTCTCTGAAACTTTAGTAACAGGGTAGTTTTCCAAAACATCAACTTGAACTCGTTGTCTGCCAGAGCTACCAACCATGCTTTTTATTGCACAGTTTCTAAAATCATCATTACGGGCAAGGCAGTACACATAATAGGAGCTAACAGATTCTTTAGCTTGCATGACAATAAACTCTGTAGAACCAAAGCCGATTTCATCCTCATCAAGAAAATCCACAAAAGCTGTTTTTCCATTTTCAAGGCAAGGCGTTATACGAGCTAAAAGTGTATGATTATTTTGAAATTTTGCTCCACCATTATAAGTCTTTTTTTCTGCAGCAGCAGTAACGCTCATACTTGTTGTGGATAAATCTTTCATATCAATGGCAGGAGCAATAGTGCCTTTTTTTAATGTGATTTTGGGGTTTAATATTATATAATCACTTAATATTGCGTAATCACCTTGAGTTTTGTTCACAAACCATGACTTAAAAAGAGCCTGCGCTTGCTCTTCAAGGTTTTTGTTAATTTGATTATTTACTTCTATTTTATCATCCAGAGAGGACAAAATGGCGGCAATGCGTTTTTGCTCTTCTAGTGGGGGAAGGGGGATACATATATTTTCAAGTGTTTTTGTTGAAATATTAGCTTGATTGGCACTTCCTGTAGCATTAGACGCCAGTTGGTAAAAATTTTCAAAGACTCTAAAATAATAATATAAAAAAAGTTTATCTAAATATTTTTCGTTAGCCATAGCTTTGCAAAGCCTTTGATTTAAAAGACAAGTATCATTTTCTTTTGAAATTGCTATACGTCCTACCCAACTTAAAGGATTCCCCCTACTTACAGGGTCTCCTGTTAAAGCAAAAACAACATCATTCTTTTCTACAGTATATTTTGTATAGTCATTTAAATCTACACTCACTTTTGCAGAGTCTTCAAAAAAAGTAACGAGTCCATCTTTAAGTTCTTTTATTTTTATAACCTTATAAGCCCCATCAGTAGTGAAAAAATTAGATTTGAATGCATATCCATTTTGAAACGTACACACATCCCCCAGCTTCACCTTTTGCCAACCATTGCCCCTACCTCTCACAAAAATCTCTTGCCCATAAGTCCTTTCATGCTCCAAGAGCTTCTCATTGGCTTTCTCAAATAAAACTAAATCAAATCCATAGGGTAAAGTTGTATCTTCTAATCTACTCTTTATGGCAATTAAGTCTTTAAGACCTAGCCCTTCTCCATAAAGCATAATGTCCACATCACTACCAGAACGAGCAAGACCCATGGCACGAGAGCCAAAAAGCACAGCCTTTTCTACGTGGGGAATGCTTTTTAAAATATCAGTAATAGCTTGCCACTCTTGGTGGGTGATGCCTGTATTTTTCATATGCGTGCTTGTAATACCTGTTCTAAATCTAATAATAAGGGGGCGTAGCTGTCTCGAATAAGCTCTATGGCTTGGTCTGCAAGGTCGCTATCATAAGTATGGCTAAAGAGATTACGCCCATCAAGAGCGGCAATCCATGTTTCACCATCTTGTATAATATTATTGGCAAAAGCTTGTTTCAAGGTACTCTTGGGTGAGTTTACATCATAGCCCTCATAAGAAAGTAAATCCTTGAGCGTCTTCCACGCGAGCTCAAAACTCACTTCAAAAAGCTGTATAAGCCCAGCTCGCTCTAAGGTAGAAAAATCTTCTTTATCAAGAGCATCTTTAAAATCCACTAAAGATGATTGGAAATTTTCAAAGCGTTGTTTCCAGCGTTCTTCTGAGTGCATTGTATTATCCTTACAATAGGCTAAAGTTAATTTACGTCCTTTTCAAACATAACTTGCCGTAATATTTGCTCCCCCCATGGGGTTAGTGTTCCTGTTGCATCGCAAAAATCTTTTTCTAGCAGGAAACTAAAAAATTCAGTTCCTTCACGAACTTTTCCAGCATTTAAAGCACGTTTAATTGCTGAAGATGATATATTTTCAAATAAATGTGCCATTGAAGCTCGTTCTGATGAAGTAATTGGTGTACTCCTAAAATGTTTTTTTATCCTGCTATTTCTATAAATATTTGAAATCTCATTTTCAAGACGATGTTGCTTATTTTTTTCATATAATAGCTGTTCTTCATATTTTTTTACTTTCTCATCACGCTTGACTTGTTCTCTTCTCAATTCTTCCAAAATTCTTTTCAACTGAATAGCTTCTGCCGTAGCAGTACTGTTTTTTTCTAATTCTCGCTCCATTTCTGACATTTTATTTTTATAGTCAGACAATTGAGCATTCAGCTCTTCTATGATACTGTCTTGATTTTCCTGTACTTCTTTTTGAACCTCATTCTTTTTTTCTTTTAAGCTTAAAATTGTGGTTGACAAATGGTCAAACTTTTCCCCAAATTTGACATTGATTTCACCAAGAAGCTGTGATTGCTCTTTCATAAAATCATATGAAGAATGGTAAAATATTTTCCCAGCTTTATCCGCATTAAAATAAAATAGAATAGAAATACCAATAGAAAAAAATGCTAATAGTATGGATAAGATTGTATCCATAGCAATTTTTTCATTATATAATGCTAATCCTGAAAAAACAAAAAAAAGAATTACACAGATTCCTGTAGTAGTAATGCCTACCCTTATAGCCCAGCGCTTTGCAAGCTCTGTTTTACTTGACTGACAATTAGTACATAACTTAGAAGTATCCTTGATGTCTTGATATTTTTCTTGTGTATCTTCCATGCTTATCTCATTTATGTGTTAAATCTTAAACCCAAGGCTTGCCAAATTTTTCTTCACTTCTTCCTGCAAAGCATCCGACTTAGCAAACAGTTCCCCTAGTTCCGCCGTGAGCCTTTCCATTTTATCTTGGAAGGCTTCGCCATCGTCTTCTTGTTCTTCAATGCCCACATAACGCCCAGGGGTGAGGATATAATCTTGCTTGGCAATGTCCGCTATATCCGCCACGGCAGAAAAGCCTTTCATTTCTTCCAAAGTGCCTTGCTCGTAGGCCATATAGGTGGCAGCGATTTTTGTTATATCGTCCTTGGTGAGCTCACGGTTACGACGGTCAATCATAGAGCCCATTTTACGGGCATCTATGAACAACGTCTTGCCCTGTTGCTTCTTATTCTTGCTGATAAACCATAAGGAAACGGGAATTGCCGCAGAGTAAAAAAGCTGAGTGGGCATGGCAATGATGCAATCTATGAGGTCAGCTTCGAGGAGCTTTTGGCGTATATCGCCTTCGCCGCCGCTTTGGGTGGAGAGAGAGCCATTAGCAAGCACCATGCCCATTTTTCCCGTGGGGGCAAGGTGGTGCACCATGTGCTGAATCCATGCGTAGTTGGCATTGCCTTCTGGTGGCAATCCATAGGCAAAGCGCACGTCATTTTTTAATCTCGACGCCCCCCAACTAGAAATATTAAAAGGTGGATTAGCTAAAATATAATCGGCCTTGAGCTGGGGGTGCTGGTCATCAAAAAAAGTATCGGCGGCGTATTTGCCAAGGTTGGCTTCAATGCCACGAATGGCTAAGTTCATCTTGGCCAGCTTGCGTGTGGTGGGGTTAGCGTCTTGCCCATAGACGGAAATTTTTTGTATATTTCCGCTATGCTCCTTAATAAAGTCATAAGATTGCACAAACATGCCGCCACTGCCACAACATGGGTCATACACAATGCCGTCAAAGGGTTGCAAAACTTCCACAAGGGTGCGCACCACACAAGAAGGCGTGTAAAATTCGCCTGCATTCTTGCCTTCTTGGGCGGCAAACTTGGCAAGGCAATATTCATAGGTGCGGCCTAAGACGTCCTTTTCACCCGAAAAATCCACCATCTTAATATTAGTAAATATGTCTACAATATCCCCAAGGCGGCGCTTGTCCAACTCCGGTCTTGCGTAGTTCTTGGGGAGAATATCTTTGAGTTGCTTTGGGTTATCATTTTCGATGGCACGCATGGCATTGTCTATGATGATGCCTATTTCCTCCGTATGGGCGGCGTCGGCTATGACTTGCCAACGAGCAGAAACTGGCACGTAGAAGATATTTTCTGAAATATATTCGTCCTTATCATCTTCAAAGCCTTCACCTTCTGCCAGCAATGCTTGAAATTTGAACTCAAAGGCATCAGAAATATATTTGAGGAAAATAAGCCCCAAGATAATGTGCTTGTACTCGGCGGCGTCCATATTGCCACGCAAAATACAGGCGGCATTCCAGATTTTTTCTTCAAAGCCAATATTGGCAGTGGACTTGGCTTTTTTGGTGTTTTTGCTTTGGCTCATGACTTCCCCATTCTAACTAATTTCCATAAAGACTAGGTGATACATCAATATACTTTATAATGTATTTTAAGACAAATGCAGTTAAAGAGCAAGGCATCAAATGGTTACGAATAAATATATATTACTATAGCCTATGGCGACTATTATGCTCGGTTTGTAATGAAAGCGTCTTTTCTACCTTACGCCAGTAATCAAAAATCCTTTCATAGCGCATAAGAGCCACATCTCCTGCCACGCCAAAGGCGAAGTTTACGGTGCGCTCAGCGTAGCGTTGCCAGTTGCGGCCTTCTTTGCGGCGGTGTTCTGGTTCAATGGTGGGGGCGCAATCTGTGATGGCGACTTGTACTTCTTCACGGCTGTGACCTGTCACGCGCATACGCATGGCAATCATGGCGTCCATGCGTGAATAGTCCTCAATGCGCATGTGCTTTATCATGTCCTCATAATGTTTATAGTACGCCGTGGAGTTGTCGGGCAAAGGGTGCGTGGGCTTTGCAATGGCTGTTGGTGGCCTTTGCGCTTGTTCCTCGTATTGTTTGGCTATTTGGCGTAGCAAAAGATAGGCTTTGTTTTGATAGTCGCATGGTTGACGCTCGGCAAAAAGGAGCTTTACTCGTGGGAAACTGCTGTTGGCGCCTTCATATTTAGGCTTAAAGTTACCAAAGCCGGGCGCACGATGCGGATGAATACATCCAGAGAGCTTAGCGTCGCCATATTCTTTATTAAGTTGTTCAACAAGGTGGTTACTGGCTTCACGGTCAAAAGGACTGTCCATTTTATTGATGGTCAAAATACATTGGTAATTGTTGGGAGAACTTTCCAAGACTATGGCAGGGGTGAAGCCGTCTTGTTTAAACTTGCCCACACTTTCGGCGGTCATGTCGTCAATAAGAATATGATGCCGCTGCGCCGAAAGTGGCGTGTAGTAGATATTCTCTCGACGCATTTGCAAGC
>CAYJLO010000087.1:0-11744 GCA_964370835.1 uncultured Desulfovibrionaceae bacterium | reverse complement strand
CATAAGCCTACTTCTGAATAATATCCCATGATTTTCTCCTTTTTCGGGAATATCCCTTTCCATTTTTATAGATTGACCTTATATGTGTTACAATGTACTTACAACAGAACATATGGAGGTTGTATGTCTGAATCTACTTTTACATTACGCGTAGATAGCGAGCTTAAAGAAGCATTCACTGAGATTGCGAAAATGCAAGATAGAACCGGTGCGCAGCTGGTGCGCGAATTTATGCGTGGTGTGGTGAACAAAGCCAAGCAACAGCAAGAGTATGAGGCATGGTTTGCACAAAAGGTCGCCGAGGGCCGTACAGATGTGGCCTTGGGGCGTACTGTGAGTCATGAACAGGTAGAAGCTGAGGCCGAAGAGCGCCGTCAGCGGCTTCTAGCTTTGCAGGGTGAAATGCAGTGAATCTTGTTTGGTCAGAATCAGCCAAACGTGCTCGTGCTGCAATTATTGAATTTATTGCCAAAGATAATATTCCTGCGGCCCTTGAGCTAGATGCACATATTTCAAGTATGGCAGATAATCTTATGAAATTTCCACAGCTTGGAAAGAAAGGTCGTATAGTAGGAACGCGAGAGCTTGTTCTTCACGAGCATTACATTTTGGTGTATGAAGAATTACAAGACAATCTTATTGTTTTAAATATTGTGCATACTTCCATGCAATATCCTCCGTTGTTGCAATAGTTTTAGTTGATTTTGTTAATGGTAAGTTTTTGGAAGGGCTTACCTTCTTTTTCGCAAAGGTTTAGTAAGTCGTCTGCGTCATCCCCGTATTTCTCTTGCAGTAAGAGGTTCAGGGCGTCTTTATTTAGTGTACGACGTCCCTTTTGTGGGCTGAGTTTGAACCGATAGCCCCCTGTGTTTATCCAATCTCCTTGAACACTTTTTAGAGCGTACATATTTTTAAGGTCTTGTTCTGCAAGAGTTATTTTCTCATCCAGCGTGTTGCGTTCTTCTTTGAGGGCTAATACTCTTTCCAACTCATTATCCCATTCTGACCATGCTGTTTCATTGTCAGCATCTTGGAATTTTGGGCAGTTGCTATTCCAATCACAGTAAGCGCAAAGGGCGTGAAAACCTGTGGCGCATGGCAGATCATTGGGGGTAATGTTTCCATGTTCAAAGGCAATTTTATTTTCCCAAAGGCTTTGGGCGGTATTAAGACTGAGGTCACGCATGTTTGTATTGGACGTATAAGGGCCAAAGGGCTTGGCATCGTCCATGGATATGGCGAGTACCCAAGCCTCTATATCCACTTTATTCACATCATTGGGTAAGTTTATGCCAAAATGATATCTGCATATTTCAGGCATGGTGTGATTTGCATGCAAGATTTTACCATCGCTACTACGCAGGTTAAATGTAGGCTTATCCCACATTTCTGCTAGCAATGAGGCTTGTCCGTAGAGCTGCATTTCATAGGAAGTATACAGGGTTTCGGGTATAACCTTGGTGCTTTTGAGTTCCAAAATACGAATGGCAGGACGTGGATTTTCCCAAGCAAGTACAAAGTCGAAATGTGCCTTAATGGGCGTATCGTTATGGGTGAAGGATAATTCCAATTGCGGTAGAGCATGTATGCCTTGGGCGTTGATAGCTTGGCCTATGCCGTGTTCTAGCCAGTGACCACGCTGTAAAGTGAGTAACTTTTGTAAGTCAGCTTGAGGTCTTGGAAAGGCTTTATTGCATAAAGCGGCTCTAGGGCACTCCAAGGCTCGCCCTATGTCTGACAGGCCGATGTACTGTGAGCGATCGCCCAAGTGGGTGGCGGTACTTTTCTTGTCGTGAAGTTCAAGACCATACTGAATACAGGCCAAGAGGTTTTGGGCTTTCTCTGAAAGTTGCGTGTGCATGATTTTTCTCCGTGAAAATAAAAACATCAACTGTATTCTTGAATGGTGTAATTTTAATTTACCAAATCTTATTTGACTTATTGGGAAGATTAAAATGTAATCGGTGGAAAAGTAAAAGCAGGCGACATTTGTATTTAAAAACTATCACCCATATCCAAGGACAATGCCCTTAACATTTTCGCATTAAGGGCATCATCTATATGTTTATACTACATTTTTATATTTTTACTGAGGTGAAGCAACATGATACTTCAAGCTAGATAGCGTGCTTCCTTGTTTTATTAAGTATACTAAGAGACTTAACAAGGCAAATACAACCATAAGCCCTGGAATGAAGCCTGCGCCTACGGTGCCAAGGGTTATGAATGTACCTAGCTGGTACACTAAAAATGCAATCACAAATGCTGTGCCAAATTGTAATCCAATACCGGAGAACAACCATTTTCTATTTTCCATTTCAGCATTCATGGCTCCGATGGCAGCAAAACATGGAGGGGTGAACAGGTTAAACATAAGATATGCCAGTGCAGCAACAGAAGTCATGCCCATGGTTTCTGCCACAGTAGAAGCTCCACTGACAAGGGCTAGTTCTTCTGTGTCGATGAAATTTGTAATACCATAAACCACTGCCAAGGTACCAACAACATTCTCTTTGGCAATAAATCCAGTGATGGCCGCCGCTGCCAATTGCCATGCTCCAAAGCCTAAAGGAATAAGCAAGAAGGCAAAGGGGCTCGCAATGGAGGCTAATATGCTTGTGCCTTCCGCACCTTCTGCAACAACACTAAATGTCCAATCAAAGGTTTGCATAATTTGTACAAGAGCGTTGCAAATCAAGATGATGGTAGCAGCTTTTATGATAAACGCTTTACCGCGAGAAAGCGTAGACATGGTGGCACGCAAAAGACTTGGAATCTGATATTCGGGCAATTCCATAATAAAGAAAGATCGGGCATACTTTTCACCTGTAATAATCTTTACAAGATATGCGCCCACAATAATAAGTGCTATACCAGTAAAATACATGCTGGTACCAACCCAAGGGGCATCGGCAAAAAAGGTACCGGCAAAAAGGGCAATAACAGGGAGTTTAGCACCGCAAGGCATGAAAGGTGTAAGCATGGCTGTTGTTCTTCTCTGACGCTCGTTTCTAATGGTACGGGTGGCCATAACTCCCGGAATGGCACAACCGGTGCCTATAACCATGGGAATGATGGATTTTCCTGAGAGGCCTACCACTTTAAAAAATCTATCCATAATGACGGCAACACGAGCCATATAGCCACAATCTTCCAACAGAGCCAACAAAAAGAACATGACCATAATAAGTGGTAAAAAGCCTAGCACAGCCCCAACACCACCAATGATACCATCCAACAAAATGGCACTTAAAAGCGGTGAAACGTCATCCCCCAATGCACCGGCGGCCCACTCATTAAACATATCTATATATCCCACAAGCCAATCCGCAATAAAGGTACCGAGTGTGGTTTGTGAAATATAGAAAACACCCCACATCACAGCCATAAATATGGGAATTCCAAACCATTTATGCGCAAGAACACGGTCAAGACGATCTTGCATGGTTTGTGAGTGGCTTGTTGTTACACGTGTTTCCACTTGCTGAACAAGCGTATTTACAAATTCATACCTTTTCCTATCTGCAGCTTTTTGTGCATTTTCATCTGTCATGTCGACGGGTTCCATATAGGCTGCAGGTTGCTCTTTGCCTTTTACAGCCAACACAGAAGCAATAACATCTTTAAGTCCTTGATCATTAGAATCTGTGGACACCGTTAAAACCACAGGACACTTAAGCGAGGAAGAAAGCTTTTCAATATCTATAGTAATACTTTTCTTCTTATTCAAATCACTTTTATTAAGTGCCACCACAACGGGAATACCCATTTCCAAAAGCTGTGTCGTTAAAAATAAAGAGCGTGAAAGGTTTGTTGCATCTACTATATTAATTATCACATCGGGGGCTTCTGTTTTTACAAAGCTACGTGTAATATTTTCTTCAGATGTAAAGGGAGACATGGAGTACGCACCAGGCAAATCAACAGCAATGAGCTTTTCAGAAGATTCATAAAGATTTTTCTTTATGCTAGCCTCTTTTTTTTCAACTGTAACTCCAGCCCAGTTACCAACTTTCTCAATTTTTCCTGTAATGGTATTAAACAATGTTGTTTTACCACTATTGGGATTTCCCGTTAGCGCAATTCTCATGATTATCTCCCTTTAAATGAAATATATGTGTATTTATATATGTATAGCACTAGCTAATTCCAAATCTATGCTATAACGTGCATCTTTTATCACGACGACGAAATTGTTATTAAGCCTTGATATAATAGTAATAGACTGACCTTCATAACAACCAAGAGTGAAAAGAAAACCTTTCATCTCATCATCTTCACCTGTCACGATATCTTTAACTATATACTTTTTATTAAGTTCTCCATTGACTAAGCTTTTATTTTCTTTAGTTTTGAAATCACTCATAATTCACCCTATTTTCGCAATATTATCGTATGTTAAAATACACCCCTCGGCTAAGCTTCATAAGGAATGCTCTTTTGTATCAGCTATCCATATGCAACTATTTACTTCGTGAGTTTTCACAAGCACCAGCGCTTGAGCAACCGATGCACTTTATACCCTTTTTCTTTTGCCAAAGAATATACCCAACAGCAGCTCCCAGAATGGCAATTAAAATACCTAATACAGCTATATCATTCATACAATCCCCCAATTTTCCATATAAAAAAAATTGCCTTACGATATGTCGAAATCGAAAAGCAATTTCATTTTTATAACTAGCAAAAAAAATGAAAATATTTTTTAGTTTTTTCAGAAAAAAAACAAAAGAAAAATAAAAGAAATGACAAAGGAATGTGCTGCCACAGCACTAAGAACTTAAAAAAAAGCTAATAAAACACTATATTGAGAGGTACATGGTAAAAGTTAAGCGAGAAGTAAATATTTTTTCTTTTTCATCAAAGAGGATATGAAGTTCCCCTTGCATTTTTTTCATCAACTCAGAAACAATAGAAAGCCCCAAGCCGGACGACACCTCATTCCTAGTTTTGTCAGCTGTATACAATCGAGCTGTCAGAAAACTAACCATGGATGACATGTTCTCTTTTGTAAAATTCCTTACTTCTATAATGACTTCCCTCTCTGTTTGGAAAATCTCAAGTATAATTTCTGTGTCAGCAACAGCATACTTATGAGCATTATCCAAAATATTATCCAAAACCCTATGAAAAATCTCAACATCAATGACTGCCATAATTTTTTCTGGTTTAGCCATGAGGGTAATGGAATATGTTTTAAGATCCAGAATTTGAGAGAGCAAAATCTTTATATTAACTTCTTGAAAATTCATTTTGATATCATCGCTAATGATTTTACTGTACAGAAATAAATCTGAAATGAGCTTTTTAAGTCGTAAAGAGTTCCTTTCTGCTATCTCAATATGGGAATAGGCGTCATGATTTGAAGGTATGTTATTTTTTGCAAGGTCAAGATACCCTATGACAGAGGTTAACGGAGTTCTTAAATCATGAGAAATATTAGTTATAAGCATTCTTCTATGAAGTTCATGCGCCCTTTCGGCATAAGTTTTTTGACACAGCTCGTCCTTTATCTCGTTCACACTTTGTGCAAGTCGTGCCAGCTCGTGCGTACCAATAACAGGTATAGAATAATCAATGGTATGATCGGGTATTTTTTTAATCCCCTCTTCAATTATTTTAATATAATTAACAATTTTTGAAATTATACTCAAAGACATGATCAAAAAAATCACAATGGAAAAAATTCCCGCGCTGATGTGATGCGCCTCGGAGAAAATTGCCATTTTGATAGATTCGAAAAGGCTTATGCTCCCATTTTGTTGAAAATAATGCGCCACCCCCACAAATGTTAGAAAAACGATGACACTTACAAATGTTGAAAAAAACATTTGTAAAAATAATATGATGTATAAGGAATTTTTTTTGCTCTTAATCCACACGGTAACCAACACCCCAGATAGTTTTTATATATTCTGGCCTTGCAGTATCGTCTTCTATTTTATTCCTAAGATTTCGAATATGTACAGAGACCGTACTTTCTGCATTCAGCGTGGTGTGCTCTCCCCAAACGTTGATATAAATTTGTTCTAAATTATACACTCTTTTCTGATTTTTCAAAAAAAGTTCCAGAATAGAAAACTCAATTTTAGTAAGCTTTATGGGAATATTTTTCTTTGTAATGCTTTTTGCTGCTAAATTCATTACCAAATCATTATACATTATTTCATTTTTATTTATTTTGGTAACATCGTCGATTGAAACACTTTGCGTGTAGTTCCTATACCGTCTAATATTTGCTTTTACTCTTGAAATCAAATCAATGGGATTAAATGGCTTTGTTATATAATCATCTGCACCTGAAGAAAATCCTATAAATTTATCCATATCTTCAGATTTTGCCGTAAGAAATATTACAGGTAAATTATATTTTTTACGAATCTCAAGACAAGTTTCAGTTCCATCCATTTTAGGCATCATGGAGTCAAGAATAACAAGATCAATGGAGTTATCAGTATCGCTAGCCAATATTTCAAGACATTGTAAGCCATTTTCTGCCTCAAAAACTTCATAAGCTTCATTCATTAAGTACAGTTTTATAAGATTTCTAATATCGTTATCATCATCAACAACCAAAACTTTCATCACATGCCTCTTATGATATACCATTTAAGTATACTTTTTTCTAATGTACCAAATGTATCTTCTTCACAAAAAAAATAATAATTCTAGGTAACATTTTTATTTTATACAAGCTGTTCAATCATGTCCCTAGCAAATTATTTTTTAACATACACAATTTGCCTACCTCTACTTCAGCAACGATACCCCACTATACAAAGCCCATTTTCTTATGAAAAGCATGTACTCTAGAGCGGCTTACACAGCACTCAAACGTGGGTCATCATTATTTTTGAAGAAAAATTATATTGCATAACCAAGCACATGCAGCTTAATTTCCGCTTCCCAATGGGTGTCTTCATAAAAAAAGCCTACATTTTATTTTTTACATCTACAATACATTCCATACTTTGCTCGCCATCAAAAAACAAGATAATATTGCAGTATATCAGAAAAAATCATTATCACATTATCCACTGCCAATATCCTCACTGATAGCTACCGATCTGTCAAAAACATCTATACCAAAAAAGTTTCTCCCGAAATGCCATGAGCATCGTTTTTCTACAGGCTGTTTACAAAGCGTAAGGTGCAAGAAAGACATTTTTTTGCAAAAGGAATAAACTCATCTGGCATTCAACAGGAATAAAAAACACGTCGGGCGCAGTAAATTGCATTTTTCTAGCAACCTACCTTATAAGGAAGCTTACCGAGGTAGGGCACTTTTTTCACCGACCACTAAAAAAAGCGCACATAAAGCTCGAATTTAACTCAAAAGCAAGTAGTCTCGTGACAAAATAAAGTGACCTTACCTTTGATGCAAAGGTTACCCAGTCCGTAACGCACCACGAAATGGAGCCTAGCTAAACTTGATTTTTAGATATATTATGTTATCCACACTACATACCACATGGGCATATATTGCATAAGTAGCGCAAGAGAAAGAGATAAATCATGTCCTTTTCTCTAGAAAAGAACTTTATGAAGAGGAAAAAATGATTCGATTTTTAAACGATGCAGATAAAAATGAATGCACTAAGTTACTAGAAGAGTTTTACGAAACCGACGCCGTTTGTCACAAAATCCCCAAAGAATATATTGTTAACACCATTGATTTTGCACTCAGCGATAGCCCATTTAACAAAATAATCATTTGCAAGCATGAAGACAACTATGCAGGCTTTTGTCATATATCCTTTACCTATTCGTGCGAAGCCGGCGGTATGGTCCTATTGATTGAGGAAGTATATATTAGGGATGCATTCAAAGGCAAAGGGCTGGGAACTGCTATCTTTGAGTTCATTCGTCAAGAGTTTGATGGCAAAGTAAAACGCTACAGACTGGAAGTTACAGACAACAATGCCTCCGCAATAAAGCTCTATGAACGATTGGGCTTTGAATATTTGCCGTACAAGCAAATGATATTAGACCGTTAAAAAAGCTACATGCAGTCGTCCCCTGCAAAGACGTTTGTGACAGTAAAAATCAGCTAAGTGCAAAATACCCATTTACGTTGGTGTCGGCAAAGTTTAGCAACATTTCTTGTCAACGATATATGGCAATAAAGCCTGCAAATACACGTTAGAAAAACTTTATCAATGCTATACTTCCGGTTATAGCCTTACACGTCATTGATGATTTTCTTTTACAATACGACATATTACATCAACACGCGTACACTTAGGGATTTTTCAACTGCTCCATAAGATAGTCGGCTGTCTTTTCAAAGGGAAAGTCTTGGGTTTTCTTTCTACTCAAAGCAATAAATTCTGCAAGATTTTCTTGTGTTAAGCGTCCTTGACCTTGGGCTATGGACTCAAACATATGTGCATTGATCCACTCAGCGAAGTGATTAGTATCACAGTAATTTTTAATATCATCCACATATTCTTGATCTGCAAAAACATACACTTCTATATTCTTATACTTTTGACTTATCTCCACCATGGCTTCATGCCAATAGTAATATTCTTCCGCAAGGCCGATATAGGTTCTATACGCATAAAACAATCGAGAAAAGGGCGGAAAAATGTAAATAAAACGAGTGGAAGGCGAGTTTTCAGCCTGTTTTACCATGATTTCATTGATAAACAGTTTTATTTCTTCTTTCCTCTCCTCCGTTACAACTTGTGGAGCTTGCAAGCCCAAGCTACGCGCCTTGGGTAAATCTTTCTTTAAAAAATTTCTTATTTGTTGATTGTTTGCATTTTTTATCCAGTTTTCAAAACCTCCAAAGCGTGCTGTATACCACGAATCTTTGTACCATGCATTGGGTCGCTCTAAGGGAACATCACGCGAAGGCATAAAAATACTTGTGAAATAATGAAGGTCAAAATACACGCGGAAATCATTAAAAGGATTGTCATCATACAGCATACCCCATAGGTCAAAAGGATAGTTCTGACTGCCTGTTCTGTTGGTATTGGTATCGATAACATTGATGACGGTTTTGATTTCTTTCTGCTTCAATGCATGCTCAAGCACTATAAAGCGCTCATAGTTAGAGCTCCCTCCTAAACTAAGATTTACAAAATTCCCACCAAAAAGAGTTTCACATTGCTTGGCCGAAGCATTCTCCATATAACTGTTGCCCATCACTATGCCGTCAAAATCGTAAGAATGTATAATTCCGGCAGCTTGATGGCGCATATTTTCCTCAAAGGAATTCTCTCTCAAATAGGAAGGATGAAAAAGCTGTAAAGGGTCGGCAAAAAGCATGAGCAATGCATAGCACAAAAAAAGAAGGCATGGCGTAATTATACTGAGTAAGGAATATTTTTTATAAGCATTCATGATATTCTCAAAAGTTGAAGTAAATAAATTCCGTATGCGGGATTATAATCATTTTGCTGAAGGTAACAAAAAGAAGTATACCGCTGGCCACAGCTAGCCATGTGGGTGTGGATTTTTTATCCCACTGTATATATGACCATAACGTTTTTACCTCGCGGCCTAAAAAGACCAATACAAAAGATGCCAACAAAACCAACACGGGAATAAATACACCCGACGTACCTACGCTGAGTAAGGCTTCGGTATTGATATATTTGAAAGGTAAAAAGCTTGGTAAATACCCTTGAAGGGGCTCGGGCAACGATATGCCATGAAAGCCAAAGAGTCCTTGGTATAATCTGAGTGCAGAATCAAGATCTGTGGCGCGGAAAAAAACCCAAGCAAGCGTGACAAAAAGGAACGTGAGCATAGTACCGAAAATTTTATGTAAACGCATGCCCGCTGCGCTCCATAGGCGATGGATCACCATGGCGCCACCGTGCAGCATGCCCCATAAAATAAAACCATAGCCTGCACCATGCCACAGGCCAGAAATACACATGACCAAAAAAACATTGATGCAGGTGCGCCTCATGCCATGTGCACTGCCCCCCAAGGGGATGTATAAATAACGCGTCAAAAAATCACCCAAGGTAATATGCCAAGTGCGCCAAAAATCACGTATATTTGTGGCTTTATAAGGTGATTGGAAGTTATCTGGTAGGTTGAAATTCATGAGCAAGGCAGAGCCTATGGCAACATCACAATAGCCACTAAAATCAAAATATATTTGAAAACAATAGCTCAGCGCCACTTGCCAAGAAGGGATAAAGGTCAACACTTTTCCCATATCAAAGCCATAACTCACATATTGAGACAAGGTATCTGCAATGACAATTTTTTTAAATACGCCGCAACAAATCATAAAGATTCCCAGCGCTATGTTCTCCCAGCGTATGTGGCGCATACTATCATCTTGAAATTGCGGAACTAAGTGCGCATAGCGAACAATGGGGCCGGCAATAAGATGCGGAAAAAATACGACGGCACAAACATACTCACTGAGTGAACAAGAGATAATATCTCCGCGATATTGATCCATAAGCCAAGCAATTTGTTGAAAAGTAAAAAAGCTTATGGCTAGGGGAAGAATAATATGATCTATGTGGTAAGAGGTGGCAAAGATATCATTGGCGGCGTTGACAAGAAAATTTGTATATTTATAGTAGGCCAATAAAATAATATTTAAAGAAATTCCAAGGCTTAACTTCCATTTCCTTGTATTTCCTTCTTTCTCAGATTTTCTTATCCAAAGACCGATACTATAGTTGCCTGCTATGGAAGAAACTAATAAAATTAAATAGATGGGATCCCATGTGGCATAAAAGAAAAAACTACCCAGAATAACCCATAAAATACCAGCAGCGCGTGTTTTTGATGCAAAAAAATAGTACCCTAAAATCATTATGGGCAAGAAAAACAACAGATATTCATATGAAGTAAAAACCATACGCCTCCAAGCGATATTATACATCACGTACAAGTATCGCTATGTCCTGAACGTCCCCTTCAGTGAAAGGGATTAAAATAAGTATTCGGTAATGATAAGCATGAGGGAGAGATTGTGTCAAGTAGCTTCTGCAAAGCATTTGAAGAGCATTTTTTGCAATACCTACTATGTAACAATTGGAAATTACAAAAGAAAACAAAACAGACTTTAGAACATTTTTATTGGTATGTCAGCACAAGCAGTGAACCGTCTGCCCTAAAAAACACTCCATGAAATGTCATAGGAAATGAGGTTTAAGTGACGAAGCTACCTTAAAAACACCGTAGTTGAATTAGGCTCTCTCAAAGGAATCATTGCTACGATTGGAACCCAAGGGCTAAGTTCATCATGATACAAACCATTAACACTTGATGCTGCATACAAGACAGCATTTACTTCATCTAAAGCAAAAACTTTTTAACTGCACAAGCGAGGTGCATACAAGGCTTTATTAATATACAAAAGCTGTCTATCCCACTTTAGGAAAATACATGCCATACATACTCATAATTTACCTCGATACTTGTAAAGGCACTTTGTGCAACAAACTAAATCGCCCTACTGCATCGCTACGACAAAGACACAAAGAACTCATGGTATTTCCTTGTAAGCAAGAGGAAAAAACATCACTCAAGGCATCGTGCAAGGAGGCATTCCAGCGCTCATCTTCAGGTGAATGACATGAAGGCAAATGGCATAAAGTAACATGGAAGCGAAAGTCTTCCAAGACGTAGGGATACCCAAAGCGTAGCAGATAATCTTCTTGACGCAAACTTAGCTTTTTTTGCCTGCGCTTTGCCAACTCCACAGCACTGGGGGGATGTCTAAACTCCTCAAAATGTCGTAAACATTGCGCCGCAAA
>CAYJLO010000086.1:0-11785 GCA_964370835.1 uncultured Desulfovibrionaceae bacterium | reverse complement strand
GATTCAATCCTTTGGGGCGGTGGCTTGTTTACTTATATTTTGACTACGCCTAAGGCTCTACATCATTTAGGCCATAAACATCATCTTCGTCTTCTTCATCTTCTATCGCTTCTGGTGCTTTCTTTACAAAGTACGCGCTTAGCTCATACAATCCATAAAGAGGAATAAACACTACACTCAGAGTGAAAGGGTCACTACTTGGTGTAATCAACGCGGAGGCAACCAAAAGAAAGACCACTGCATAGCGTCGGTAAGTATGGAATAGAGAACGGTTTATCAAACCTATCTTACCCAACAACCACGACACCAAAGGCATCTGAAAGACTACACCCATCACGAACACTAGGGTCAGAAAGTTACTCATGTAAGAGTCTAACGACACCTGGTCGACGATTATTTCGCTCAACTGATACGTCGCCAAGAAGCGAAGCGTCATCGGGAATACCAAAAAATACCCTACGGCGCAGCCCAAAAAGAACATCACTGAACCGAACAAGAAGACCCAACGAATATTCTTTTTCTCATTCTCGTAGAGTGCTGGACTGACAAACTTCCATACCTCAAACATCAAATAAGGGAACGCCAATAGCAATGCGAGCCAAAAGGAGGTCGACATGTGCGTAAAGAACTGTGACGCCAATCTTATTTCGACAACACTGATCTGAAACGCCTCGTTACAAAAATCAGGCAAGATATCAAAATAAGGGCTCACCTCGACCATCCATTGATTGACGAGGCAAAGCCCCTTGTATAGTATAAAGTCTGACGAAGCAGGCGCCATAATAACATGGTCAAACAACCATGGCATAACGGCAAATCCACCTATGGCAAATACGAATAGAGCTAGAAGTGAGCGAAACAGTGTCCAACGAAGTTCTTCTAGGTGATCCCAGAATGACATCTCATCTTGTTGCTGCATCTTTTATTTTCGCTTTATTGCTTTTAATTTATAATTCTTCTTATTAAAATTATTTCGCTTCTTTGTTATCGTCTACTTTGATATCGTCTTCGAGACCTTTTACTCCGTCCTTGAAGTTACGCACACCTTTTCCGATACCTTTCATAAGTTCAGGTATCTTCTTTCCTCCGAACAATAACAATACGATAATTGCGATGATAATGATCTCGCCTGTTCCTAAATTTCCAATAAACAATAATTCGCTCATGATACTTTTTAAATTAGTTCTGTTTTAATGTTTGATTATATCGATGTACAAAATCGCGTATTCACGCGGCATAATACTATCGTTGAAAACATTTGAGAGCATGTAAGAGAAAGATCTTGAGCTTTTACAAAAAAGCCGAGAGCCTTATGACAAACACTCTCGATCATTCTGAGACACCATCTACAAAGGGTTTTAGACCTTCTTTGCAGCATCTTTATGCGCCATGTTTTCGGCACAAAGATAGTATATGGAAATAATTATCCTCTATTTTTTCTAAATTTCTTACATTTGCGGTCAGATTAGAAAAATAACTATAACACATTACATCAATAATGAATTCATTTGTATTCCCCGGACAAGGGGCTCAGTTCGTCGGTATGGGTAAAGATTTGTATGAAAACAACCCTACTGCTAAGGAATTATTTGAGAAGGCAAACGAGATACTTGGCTTTCGCATTACAGACCTAATGTTTGATGGCACGGACGAAGATTTACGCCAAACAAAGGTGACACAACCAGCCATTTTCCTTCACTCTGTGATTTTGGCAACAACTATGGGTGATGAATTTCAGCCAGACATGGTTGCTGGGCATTCCTTAGGTGAATTTTCAGCTCTAGTTGCAGCAAAGGCTCTGTCTTTTGAGGATGGTCTACGTCTTGTATATGCTCGTGCGCTAGCAATGCAGGAGGCTTGCGAGATTGCACCATCAACAATGGCGGCTGTGCTAGCATTGCCAGACGATAAGGTTGAAGAAATTTGTGCTTCGATTGAGAATGAGGTTGTCGTATGTGCTAATTACAACTGTCCTGGACAGCTCGTGATCTCAGGATCGATATCAGGCATTGATATTGCTTGCGAAAAACTACTTGAATCAGGAGCTAAGCGTGCGCTTAAACTAAAAGTAGGAGGAGCATTCCATTCTCCTTTGATGGAGCCTGCACGCACAAAGCTAGCTGCAGCTATCGAAGCAGTAGAAATCAGCATTCCAGTTTGCCCTATATATCAAAACGTAAGTACGATCGCGGAGACCAATCCTGAGACGATCAAACAAAATCTTATTGCTCAACTCACAGCACCTGTACGTTGGACACAAAGCGTTCAACAAATGATTGCTGACGGGGCTAAGCGTTTTACAGAACTAGGACCAGGCAATGTGCTGCAAGGACTCGTGAAAAAGATTGATCGCACAATGGAGACTGCTGGTCGTCAATAGCTAAAACTGTAAACAAGAAAACAATATCGTAGCAGAGAGATTGAGAATACTTGTATCAAAGGACAAGAACGAACAATCATCAGTACAAGGCGCTACATTTTCCCACACAAAACAAATATACAAAACAAATATAAAGATGACGAGGAAGTATATTTCTGGGTTACTACTGTCTTTACCAATATTAGTCGCATCGGCGCAAGAACAGAGTAAGGAGTATCCCAAGGCAGGCAAAATGGAACCAAACATGACGGAATTTTGGCTCCCACAGCCAAAAATTGTGACACCAGGCACTGCTAAAATGGCTCCATCTGACGCAATAGTACTATTTGACGGCACAAATCTATCTGAGTGGGAGAGCACAAGGAAAGGTAATCCTATAGGATGGGAAATAAAAGAAGGAGCATTAGTTGTAAAAGGAGGAACAGGAGCTATACGTACAAAGCAAAAGTTCGAGAGCTTCCAGCTACACCTTGAATGGAGCGCTCCTACAGAAATTGTTGGGACTGGTCAAGGGCGAGCTAATTCGGGAGTATTTTTGCAAGAAAGATATGAGGTGCAAATTCTTGACAACTATGAGAATGAAACATACTCAAACGGACAAGCTGGTAGTATCTATAAACAGACCCGTCCTTTGGTTAACGCTATGCGTAAACCTGGGGAATGGAATGTGTATGACATAATCTACACAGCACCTATCTTTAAAGAAGATGGAACGTGTATATATCCTCCGCGAGTTACGGTTATTCACAACGGAGTTGTCGTGCAAAACAACACAACGATTCTTGGCCCTACGGAGTATATAGGTATTCCAAAACAAACAGCGCATGGAGCAGGCTCGATAATGTTACAAGATCATGGTAATCCAGTCCGGTTTAGAAACATCTGGATTCGAGAGTTATAATATCGACAACCAAAAGAAAATAAACAGGGGATGTAGTCATTCAATGACACACATCCCCTCTATTAATTATATAGAACAAAATTTCGATTGCAAAACATTAACGTTTTTCGCAATCGAAGCGGAGAAAAACGAACGTAATGAGATTTGATGAATTGATGCTTGAAGACGCTGTGCTAGACGGTCTTGATGCGATGCGATTTGAGGAAACAACTCCGGTTCAGGAGTTGACCATCCCAGTCATTCTTGAAGGGAAGGACCTTATCGCTTGTGCGCAAACAGGTACAGGCAAAACGGCGGCGTATGTGCTACCTATTATTAATAATTTAAGTAAAGGAGAGCACCCCGATCATGCGATCAATGCTGTCATAATGGCGCCAACGCGAGAGTTGGCGCAGCAAATAGATCAACAAATCGAAGGTTTCTCATACTTCGTACCCGTTTCGGCTGTTGCTATATACGGAGGTACCGATGGTGTTGTATGGGAACAACAACGGCGTGGCTTAGAAATGGGAGCAGATATTGTGATAGCCACGCCTGGGCGATTACTTTCGCATATAAAGCTTGGTACAGTAGATTTATCTCAAGTGCATTATTTCATCTTAGATGAAGCGGATAGAATGCTCGATATGGGCTTTTATGACGATATCATGCAGATATACAAACAACTACCTGAATATTGCCAAACAATACTTTTTTCGGCAACAATGCCGCAAAAGATCCGCACACTAGCTCAAACTATTCTTAAAAATCCAGAAGAGGTACAGATAGCAATCTCGAAGCCCCCCTCAACAATTATTCAATCGGCATACATCTGCTACGACACTCAGAAACTACCTATACTAGAAAATCTTTTTCGCCAGTCTGATCCTAAGAGGGTTATAATTTTTTCATCCTCGAAGTTAAAAGTAAAGGAACTGTGTGCATCACTACAACGCATGAAGTTTAACGTAGATCAGATGCATTCTGATCTAGAACAAAACGAGCGTGAGGATGTTATGAAAGAGTTCAAAAACGGACGTACCGATATACTCGTAGCCACTGACGTTGTGGCTCGCGGCATAGATATTAATGACATCAGCTTGGTTATTAATTTCGACATCCCAAATGATCCAGAAGATTATGTTCATCGAATCGGACGAACTGCACGTGGGACTAATAATGCGGAAGGGATGGCTATCACATTCGTTGGCGAAGAGGAACAATATTCTTTTGGTATAATCGAGAAATTCCTCGAAAAAACAATATACAAAATCCCTATTGATGCTTCATTTGGAGAAACTCCTGTTTACGACCCGAAAAAAAAATCACGCACAACTACGTCAGGCAGACGAGGACGTAAACAGAATGCGTCATCTCCCGAAAGAAGGAATAAAACAAGTAACAGGAAGAGTAAACACTCGAAATAAAACTCTCGGAGAAAAGAAACAAAAGGAACAAATAATCAAAACATACAACAATATATAGATCTCATGAGTACTACAGTATGCAATAAGGAAGAGAGCAAGAAAAGCTTAAACTTCATTGAAGTTTTTATTGAGGAAGACATCAAAGCTGGAAAAAACGACGGACGCCTTCAGACTCGTTTTCCACCTGAACCAAACGGATATCTCCATATCGGACATGCAAAGGCGATTTGTATGAACTTTGGAATTGCGCAGCAATATGGTAGTGTGTGTAATCTACGATTTGACGACACTAATCCAGTTAAAGAGGACACTGAATATGTGGATGCTATAGAAGAAGACATTAAATGGCTTGGTTTCGAGTGGCAAAATATATACTATGCATCTGATTACTTCCAACAATTATGGGATTTTGCAGAAGATCTGATAAAAACAAACAAAGCATACATAGACGAACAAAGCGCAGAGGAAATTGCAAAACAAAAAGGGACTCCTACGCAAGCTGGAATAGATAGTCCTTACAGAAATCGTCCTCCAGAAGAAAGTTTGGATCTATTCCAACGCATGAATAAGGGAGAATTCGAAGAAGGACGTATGGTTTTGCGAGCAAAGATTGATATGGCATCATCAAACATGCATTTTCGCGACCCAATTATTTACCGTATCATCAATCACCCTCACCATCGCACGGGAACTACCTGGAAGGCTTACCCTATGTACGATTTCGCACATGGGCAGAGTGACTATTTCGAAGGGGTGACACATTCGCTTTGTACACTCGAATTCGAGGTACATCGCCCACTATATGATTACTTCATTGACCAGTTGCAAAATGAAGGGGAGAGTTATCGTCCTCGTCAGATTGAATTCAACCGCCTTAACTTGACCTACACAGTAATGAGCAAGCGCAAATTGCTACAGTTGGTAAAGGAGAATCATGTAAATGGATGGGATGATCCGCGCATGCCTACAATTTGTGGATTCCGCCGACGCGGATACACGCCAAAATCTATTCGCAACTTTATCGATAAGATTGGCTACACGAAATATGACGGAATAATTGACATGGCGCTACTGGAGCACGCCGTACGAGAAGATCTAAACATGGTTGCAACTCGTGTTTCGGCAGTTCTAAACCCCGTCAAACTAATTATCACCAACTATCCAGAAGAACAAGTAGAGATGATGGAGGCATTAAACAATCCTGAAGACCCAACTGCAGGAAGTCATACTATTGCATTTAGTCGAAACCTTCTAATTGAAAAGGATGATTTTATGGAAGATGCGCCTAAGAAGTTTTTCCGCATGACTCCTAATCAGGAAGTGAGACTAAAGCATGGCTATATTGTTAAGTGCACTGGTTGTAAGAAAAATGAGAATGGAGAAGTGGTTGAGGTTTATGCAGAATACGATCCGAATACCAAAAGTGGCATGCCTGAAAGTAACCGTAAAGTCAAGGGAACTCTACATTGGGTATCTGAAGCTCACAGTTTCCCAGCTGAAGTTCGTCTATATGACAGACTATTTACCACAGAGAATCCATTAGAAGAGAAAGATCAAGATTTCCTCGAGTTGCTTAACCCAGACTCATTGACAGTGCTAACCAATTGCCGAGTTGAGGCAGCATTAAGTTCTGCTAAAGCATATGAAAATTTCCAATTCCAGCGTCAAGGTTACTTCAATCTAGATCCGGACTCTACACCAGAAAAGTTCATATTCAACCGCACAGTGTCGCTAAAAGACACTTGGGGAAAAATGAAGCAAAAATCTTAAGTTCAAAAAAAACGAACATCGCATGGATGAAGGATTAAATCATTGGGTACAACAATACATCACATCTGCATCAAATGGGGTTATGCCTTATTTTGATGCAGATCAGATGGAAGAATTGTTAGATCATTTCGAAATGGATTCAGATCTCTACGAAGATTACTACGAAGGGTTAATAGCGTTGGCACATTCACTTCATCCTAATAACAGAACAATATCTCTCAAAAAGATTCTTTACCTATTAGAGACAGAAGAAGATCTTGAAGCTTTAGAAATGCTTCAAACATTAGCTTTTCATGACCTAGAGAGCGATTTACTACAACTTGAATGCTATATAAATCTTGAACAATTAGACCAAATAGGTATTCTATTTACGCTTCGCTCCGAGGAACAGTGTGAGTACTTAGAAAATCTCTTTGAAATCTTTATCACTGATCTTAATGAAGAGATTGCGGAATATTCTATTGCATGCAAAATATGCACAATGGCGTTAAATAAGTTCCCGAACAACATTCTAATACTTGAGGCATTAGTACATGCCACGACTAAGGTTGATAACACTCCGCTCGAGAGTGCGATTAATGCTTGTAATCAACTCTTAGATATCAACCCATATAGCGCATCATACTGGATATCACTTGGCATACTCTATGACAAATCCGAACAGTATGAAAAAGCATTGGAGGCTCTGGGATACGCTGAAGTGTGTAAAGATGTTGTTATAGAAGAGGTGATACGACTTAGAGCTTGTTTATATTATCAAATGAGCGCATACGGAAAAGTGATAGAAAGTTATGATCAAATTGGCCTACATTTACTATCGTTACCTGATGAGGTTGCAATCTACGCAGAGAGTCTTTGCCAGTTAAAATTATTCGAGAAAACACTTAGCTTTATTGCCGAGTTATCAAGAATAAATCCAGAAGAGATAAATTGTAACATATTCCTGCAGATAAAAAAAATACAAGCCTTATGCGAGTTAGGTCGCGAAGGCGAGGCAGAACCAATTAGAGCAAACATACAAAAACAAATCCCCTTTGTTAGAATCCCTCCTATACAAACTATGTATAACTCCGATTTTGAACTCATTGCAATGAATATTGATCTTATCGGTCAGTTGGACGATGAAAGCCTTTTGTCAATGCTCGAAGAGACTGTTAGTACACAAAAAAGTAAACTACTCGATGTTCTTTCTTTGAGAAAGCATAACTTCAATTAGATCCGAGCAACTTAACAATAAAAAATAACATGAAACAAAAAGTAAATCCATCACAGACATACAATTCTACGAAGCGTTCCATACGAGATTACATTCAACTGGTGATGAAGGGTATGGCTATGGGAGCCGCGGACGTTGTCCCTGGAGTCTCTGGAGGCACAATTGCATTTATCGTTGGAATATATGAAGAATTAATCGATTCGATTAAAGGCATCAACTTTGAATGCATAAAACTGTTACTCAAAGGGCGTTTCTTTGAGTTTTGGAAAGTTGTTAACGGTAATTTCCTACTGTCCATCGTTCTTGGAATAGGTATCAGCGTTTTTTCTTTAGCTAAAATTATCACCTATTTATTAAGCAACTATCCCATACTCGTGTGGTCATTCTTTTTCGGATTGGTTTTAGCTTCAACAATCTTTGTTGCACAGAGTATTAAGAAATGGAAACCAAGAAATATTGCCAGTTTTATTATAGGAACATTAGGAGCTTTATACATCACAATGGCAACTCCTGCAGAAACTCCAGAACATGCATTATTCATATTTTTCAGCGGAGCCATTGCCATTTGTGCAATGATTCTTCCTGGTATTTCGGGTAGCTTTATACTCGTCCTACTCGGTAAATACTTCTATATTATGGAAGCAATAAAGAGTTTCAGTATATCTACAATACTTACCTTTATTGCAGGAGCGGGGGTCGGTATCATCTCATTCTCACACATCCTTTCATACGCGCTTAAGAGATTTCATAACACAACCATCGCGCTTCTTTCTGGTTTTATGCTGGGATCACTCAATAAGATTTGGCCGTGGAAAGAAACTATAGAGACATACACAGATCGACACGGCGAGATCAAGCCTCTCGTCGAAGCCAACATTATGCCTAATGAGGCTATTGCACCAGCTGTAGCTCTGATGTGCGCAGGATTCCTACTAGTTTATGCACTAGAGCGGTTCTCTGCAAAACCAGACAAAGGATAACGCACTAGGAGTAAAATCGCATTAGTATAGAATAATATGGTTCAATAAATTATATTTGCACAGAGAAGGGATATTTAAGATCTAATGAATACGATAGGTATCCTTCAACAATAAGGTATGCAACAAACGTATATAAGAAACACTTAGAATAAGATAAAAACAAAATGGGAAAGAATCTCTTTTTGGGCGATGAGGCTATTGCCCAAGCTGCATTAGATGCAGGATTATCGGGTGTGTATGCCTATCCAGGCACGCCATCTACAGAAATAACAGAATACATTCAAGCTTCAGCAGAGGCCAAAGAGCGAGGTGTCCATAGTCAGTGGAGTGCAAACGAGAAAACTGCTCTCGAATCAGCATTAGGTATGAGTTACGCAGGAAAAAGAGCTCTTTGCTGTATGAAACACGTTGGACTGAATGTCGCAGCAGATTGTTTTATGAATGCTGCAATGAGCGGCATTAACGGAGGATTAGTAATTATCACAGCTGACGATCCATCAATGCACTCATCGCAAAACGAACAAGATAATCGTCTCTTTGGAGACTTTGCAATGATCCCTATGCTTGAACCATCTAGCCAACAAGAGGCCTATGATATGGTGTACGAGGGTTTTGAATTGTCTGAAAAACTAGGCTATCCTGTCTTGTTGCGCATCACAACTCGTATGGCACACTCCAGAGCAGGTGTTGAACGCAGAGATATTAAGCCTGAGAACGCTATGAATTTTCCTGAAGATGGAAGACAACGTTTCATTCTTCTCCCAGCTTTAGCAAGACAGCGCTTCAAGGTGCTACTTGCTGCACAAGAAACTTTCGAAATCGCTTCAGAGGAATCTAAATACAATCGCTATTTCGATGCTCCAAACAAGGATTTGGGTATTATCACAACTGGTATTGCATTCAATTATCTTTCTGAGAATTACCCTGACGGATTCGAGCATCCTGTGTTGAAAATCACGCAATATCCCCTACCTCGCAAACTAGTAGAACGCCTAGCGAGTGAGTGTAAGGAACTGCTAATCCTCGAAGAAGGATTCCCATACGTAGAATCACGACTAAAGGGATATCTAAATCAAGGTATGACAATACACGGACGATTAGACGGTACTCTAGCACGCGACGGAGAACTTAATCCAGATTCTGTAGGGCAAGCCCTCGGGAAAGAGGTTCTGAAATATTACGAAAAACCTGAAGTTGTAGCAGCTCGCCCACCAGCATTGTGCAAAGGATGTGGACATCGCGATTTGTATGACGCATTAAACGATGTGATAGCTGAAGAGTATCCGAATGCAAAAGTCTTCGGAGATATTGGATGTTACACACTCGGTGCACTACCTCCGTTTCGTGCGATTGACACGTGCATCGACATGGGCGCCTCTATCACTATGGCTAAAGGGGCTTCCGATGCAGGACTACATCCTGCAATCGCAATCATAGGAGACTCAACATTCACCCACTCTGGGATGACAGGACTGTTAGATTGTGTCAATGAGCAAAGCAATGTGACAATAATTATCTCGGACAATGAAACTACGGCAATGACAGGAGGGCAGGACTCGTCGGCAACAGGACGCATCGAATCAATCTGTGCAGGTATTGGTGTCGAGCCAGAACATCTTCGCGTAGTAATCCCTTTGAAAAAGAATTATGAAGAGATGAAGGCTATGATCCGCGAAGAGATTGCATATAAAGGAGTCTCTGTTATAGTTCCAAGACGTGAGTGCATACAAACATTAACCCGTAAGAAGAAAACAAAATGAAAATAGATATAATCCTCTCTGGTGTAGGAGGACAAGGAATCCTCTCTATTGCTGCCGTAATTGGGCAAGCGGCGTTGACTGATGGCCTACAAATGAAACAAGCCGAAGTACATGGCATGAGTCAACGAGGCGGAGACGTACAGTCTCATCTTAGACTATCTGAAAACGCCATTGCATCTGATCTCATCCCTTTCGGACAGGCCGACCTTATCCTTTCTCTCGAGCCAATGGAGAGTCTTCGATATCTACCCTATCTAAAGAAAGACGGATGGTTGGTAACTCATTCAGGACCGTTCATTAACATCCCCAATTATCCAGAGATGGGGGATATAGAAGAAGCCTTAAGCGCCATTCCCAACAAAGTGATCCTCGACGTAGAAGCAATAGCCAAAGACGTTGCAACGGCTCGTGCGGCAAACATCGTTATGCTTGGCGCAGCAGCACCATTCATTGGATTAGGGTACGAGAAAATAGAAACTGGTGTACGACAAATTTTTGAACGCAAAGGTGACAGTATAGTAGACATGAACCTTGCTGCTCTACGAGCTGGTTACGACGTTGCAACACGTAATACGGCGAAATAATTGTTCCTTTCAACATTTTTTGATTTACAAAATAATGTTCATCTGAACCGTATTGACAATGAGGCTGTCTCAAATCTTATCCTATTTTAGACAGCCTCTTACAAAAATCTATTTTCGAATAGAGAGAGAGTTCAACACACTCCTTAAAAAAACAGATTATTCGAAAACATACATATCAGAAGGTGTGGTGCGCTTCAGAGGTTGAATATTTACATCCTTCCCTACTCGTATGCCTTCTTGAAAGAAGCGAATATCAAACGTTTTATATGCCAATTCGGGGTGGTTATTGTCACGGCTAAGGTGGCATAACCAAATATTTTTGAGTTTAGGGTCGTAGCTAGATGCTAAAAATTCTGCCCCTTCTCTGTTGCTAAGGTGCCCGATAGAACTAGATACCCGATCTTTCAAGAATTGAGGATAGTTGCCATGTTTCAACATCTCTTCGTCGTAGTTGGCCTCTACAATAAGATGGTTCGCTTCGCACAGATAGTGTTTCACTGTATCTGTAAGGCTGCCGACATCAGTTGCTATAGTAAATTTATGCTCTCCGCAATCTATATGGAAACCTACGCTATCAGCACTATCGTGTGGCACTTGAAAGGCCGTTATCTTAAAATCTCTGATCGTAAAGACTTTCTCTTTTTCGATGACACGACGAGAGGAGTGTAATTTCTCTACTACGTAGCGACTCCGATCAATGCCATTGTGCACTTTTTCTGTTGCGAAGATAGGAATGTGTTGCCGTTCGCCTAAGCCTCCAACGCTTTTGATATGGTCTGCGTGATCGT
>CAYJLO010000085.1:0-11885 GCA_964370835.1 uncultured Desulfovibrionaceae bacterium | reverse complement strand
GCGAAGGGCGTTGGATATGGCTGCTTGTGAGAGAAACATACGCTGAGCCACATCGCGCATATTGGGCGTGTGGGCAAGCGCCAAAAAGACTTCCATGTAGCGTAATGTCATCGACTCGTCTTTACAGCATGCTGTGCATGTTTTGAGGTTCTAAAAAATGGCTATGCCAAGAGGGGGCATTGTCTGCAGGCAATGAATACATTGTAAGTAAAAATAACATGGAAGTGAGCAAAAGAAAATACGTAAAATGAGTCTTGCTGTACATGGTAAACCCCTTAAATAATACGGTGTGGGCCTGTGAGATCCACACCGCTAGTGAAATTTTGTTTAGGAAGCTTATTTATTCCCGTAGGTGCGCACACCGTAAAGGGCAGAAGCGATGGTGGTAAAAGAAAAAAAGCCAATCACGAGAAGAACGGTTGTTTGCAAGTCCATGGGGAACTCCTTAGTATGGTAAGATGTTGATAAAACCATGAAGCCAGGTTCATGGGAGTGCTTTTTAGACACAATCCGTAGTTTTATTGTATATGGTATGCGGAAAAATATGACAAATGGTTTAAAATTATTGTTTTGATAATGTATTATTATCATAGATAGTTATGTGTGTTTTTTCACAACAAGTTCTTTTCTTCTATTTTCCTACGTATGCAAAAAAACGAAAAATCGAGTGTATATTGCCTTTTTTTGAGAGGTTACGAATTTGCTACAGATGGTTTATTTCGTATTTTTATGAAAATTGTGTGACAGCAGCTTTTTATAGTCATGGTATTTTTTTTCTAAGATACTAAAAAAACATTAAAAATAAATATGCCCAGAGAGATTTTTTTATCACATGCGGCTTGGCCTATTCGTTTTATTAAAAATAATTCCTAGGTTTGAAGTGGTAATTATTTTTTTACTTTTTTTCTTAAGCAAAAAATATATCCGCGGAAAAAATGTAATTAATTAAAATATTGGTGTTTTTTCTTAGCGCTGTGGGGGCTTTTTCCCCATATGTTATGAAGAAAGGTAATTTTTTACCTTGGAGGGACGATTTTTGAGGTGGAGTCATTGTGCTTTTTAGATACAAGGCTGTGTTTATCTAGGGGCTGTGGTAAATAGTAATATTTTTACAGTGTTAGATATGAAGGAAAGACGAGGATAAAAGAGATCTTTTCAGGGAAAAAACGTATTAAATTTTTTTCTTATTTCGTCGACACTGAAAAATCGTTTAAATATCAGTGAAGATAACATTTTTAGTTTGGATACTGTAATAAACTTTGCCTGAAATTAACGTATGTAATACGTTTTCTGGCAAAGTTTAGGCGTATGAAATACTTTTTTCAAATGTCGACGACACAAGACATGCTTCCGGCATGGCTTGTCGCCACGTAAAATAAGCCGGAATTTACTTCTGGCGTCCCCGAAAGGGGTGTTTGGAGTGAGCGTGCCTTTCTTAAAAATGTATGAAAATACGTTTTTAAGCATCGACTAGATATTGTTGTCATGTCTTTCTTTTCTGTTTTTAGTTGATAGTCTTGACACTTTCTCCCGTCCGCGATAGGCCAAAGCCATGAACATATTACATCGTTGCTATATTACCGTGGAAGAGGAATCCGTAGAAATTTTATGGGGCCTGCTGGCCTTACATATTTCTTTTGGTTGGGAAGAAGAAAGTTTAGCCACAGGTGAAACTCGTTTTTGCATTCATTGTGAAAGTAAAGAATTTTTAGATGGTTTGGCTGAGGCAGTGCGCGTTGCCGTTCCCATGGCCGACATCAGTATGAGTGAAATTCCGCAAAAAGATTGGACGGAAGCTTGGAGAGAGTATTTTACTCCCATCGCTTGTGGTTCGCGTTTTATGGTTTTACCCCCTTGGCTTCAAGACAGTACCGACTTGGAAGGACGTCAAGCCGTTATCATTGAGCCCAAGTCAGCTTTTGGTACCGGGCATCACAGTACCACCGCGTTATGTTTACGAGTGCTGTCGGACTTGTTGGATAGCGGGCGTGTTAAAGCTGGTATGGAATTTTTAGATCTTGGCACAGGTTCCGGTATTTTGGGGCTTGGGTGTTGTCACTATAATTTATATGGCATTGGCACAGATATCGATCAATTGGCTGTGGATAATGCCATAGAAAATAGAGAGCTTAATGCTGTTGGTACGTATGATGTTGCGCAAAAACAAGGTTTTGACGTGGTCTTAGGTTCCGTGGAAGCGGTGCAAGGGCGTACCTTTGATGTGGTGTTAGCCAATATTTTAGCCAGACCTTTAAAAGAATTGGCTCCTGAGCTTGTAAAACTGCGTAAAGAAGGTGCGTGTCTCATTCTTTCTGGTTTGCTCGAAGTACAAGCTCAAGATGTGGAAGCTGCGTATACTGCGCAAGGTCTACCCCCAGCACAAATGATTGTGGAAGGGGAGTGGGCAGCCTTAGTGTGGGAATAGTTTTTTATACGATTATTGATATTTGCAAAAACGGCCATGTTTTTGCAAATTTTGCTAAGTAAGAACTTGGTGATTTTTCTTTTCCATAAAAAAAAGGGATGTACCTCACAGTATATCCCTTTTTCAATAACTGATACTAACAGCGTTGTTTACATACTCATGCATTGTTTAGGCGCAAAGCGCTTTTTACAATGGCGCGACTGTAATTCTAAAATAATGTGTTTTTCATACTCATAGGCCAGCTCTACGTCTGCCCCCCATTCCTCACGCAACACCCTTTCAAGCTCTTGTGTTTCAGCCCAAATATCTAGCAATTCTTCATTGGTCAATGATTTTAGGCGAAGAGCAAAAGGAATATCCTCTGTAAACACGCTTCTGGTGGCCATAAATACCTCAAGGCATCGGAGGATATTTGCTCCCATCTGCAAATATTTGCTCCGTTTTTTCCAAATAAAAAGAGGTTAAACTGTCTTGTCCAAGCAAGGCCAAAACAAGAGACAAGGGAGATAGGTACCCTTGCTGCCAATTGGTGGTAAAGTGAATTTTTCCTTGCTCTTTATCCAGCTGTGAGTCGCTAATTAAAGCTCGTATATTTGTAGTACGAGGGCCTTTTTTAGTATCACGTGTCCACAAGAATTCATCCAATTCAAGAAAATTCTGCCATGTTTGGAAGAACTTGTCCATGTTTATTTCAAGATTTTTAAAGGTAAGACAAAATTTTTCCTGTGTGGCTTGCTCAGTGCGTCCGGCTTTATTGGTTGGTATTACACAAATCATATCCATACCTTGGGGTAGGTGAGTTTGTAATTTTTCCATGACGGTGGCCGGGTTCAAATATTGGCGTAATGTAATGGCAAACCATTCTGCTTGACTTCCCACACTCACTGGCAGTGCACGGCCAAAAGAAATGAGCGGCAGAGGGTGAAAGCCTTGTGAAAAAGTCATGGGTAATCCTGCGCGGCGTAAACAGCGTTCTAAAATGGCTTGTAGTTCCAGTTGGCTTAAAAAGGCTGAGCGATCTTGTCGGCTATGCCATATGCGATATTCCACAGCTTTGACTGTGAGTTCCTTAGCTATGGCAGGGGGGGCTGCCTTGGTGCGTGGAGGGCAAATAAGTCTACCTTCGTCATCAAGGCGCGGTTTGTGTGCTTCTTGGTCACGTTGCGGTAAGTTGAGAATATTTGTGAGTTTTTCACCATCTTTTTTAGGCAACCGTGAAGGGCCGGCTTTGGTATCGCAAACGCCACACTGACGACATGCATTATAACGGCAATCGTCGGTTACCTTTTCCTTTAAAGCTCGCTCCATTTCTTTTTGAAAATATTCAGGGCTGATACCACAATCAAGATGATCCCATACCAAGGCTCCACCCATGGGGCGTGCGGCAATGTAGTTCTCAGCTTTTAGGCCGCACTCTTCCATGGCTTCTAGCCAAGGAGTAAGGCTAAAGCCTTCCACCCAGGCAGAGAAAACACCGCCTTTATGGTAGACTTTTTCTATGACATCGGCCAGTCTTCTATCGCCTCGAGACATGATTCCTTCAAGATGGCTCATGCTCGGTTCATGCCAGCGCATCTTAAGGCCTTTATTTTGCTTAAATTGATCGCGTAAATAATAAATACGTTTATGAATTTCTTCCATGGAAATTTGCTCTACCCACTGGAAAGGGGTAAAAGGCTTAGGAACAAAGGGAGATATGGCTGCTGTCACATGTAAGCGTGGGCCGCCGCGTCCTGCAATGTCACGCACTTTGCGGCATAGCTCCACAATGGCGTCGAGGTCTTCATATGTTTCTGTGGGTAACCCAATCATGAAATATAATTTTACCTGTTGCCAACCGTGTTCCACGAGTTTTTGTATGTGCAGGAGCAGTTCTTCTTCGCTAATGCCTTTATTGATAACATCACGTAAACGTTGACTGCCTGCTTCGGGGGCTAGTGTGGCGCCTGTGCGGCGAATGCCAGCCATGCGTTGCATAATGCTATCGTCGATGGAGCCCACGCGTAAGGAGGGGAGAGATACGGAAATTTGTTCCTGGGCACAGCGATCCACCGTATCCATGAAAAGAGTCTTTAAGGCAGAAAAGTCACCTGTACTAAGGGAAAGGTAGGAAATTTCGTCAAATCCCGTACCTTTAAGACAGTCTTCCAGAATGTTTTTTATTTCGGGTAAAGGCCGCTCACGCACTGGTCTATACACCATACCAGCATGGCAAAAACGACAGCCGCGTGTGCAACCACGTGCAATTTCTAAAGATAATCTATTATGCACAGCGCCAATGGGCACAGCTTGTTGTACGGGATAGGGAACTTTGCTTAAGTCCGCCACCACTCGACGATATACTTTGGTGTAGTCACTTAATTGCGGCGTGAGTGTTCCATCGGAATTTTCTGTAAAAAGTGAAGGAATATAGACACCATGAATAAGACGCGCTTCTTTAAGGAACTGACTACGACTCCATTTTTCGTTTCTGGCTTGCTCAAGTAAAGTACAAATATCTACCAGTACTTCTTCGCCTTCGCCAAGCACCATCAAATCCATGAAAGGGGCTATGGGCTCAGCACTTAACGTGGCACCACCGCCGGCAATAATAATGGGATAGCTAAAAAGATCATCACCGCGATCTTTCGCACGTAAAGGAATATGCCCAAGGTCAAGCATGTAGAGAATATTAGTATAAGCCAGTTCATGGGTTAAGGAAAAACCAATGGCGTGCATATGAGAAAGTGGCGTGTCGGACTCTAAAGTTGCAAGAGGCGTGCTATGTTCTTGCAAAATAGCAGCTGTTTCACGACAAGGAGTCATGACGCGCTCTGCCCACCAGTCTTCGCGGCTATTAAGAATATTAGAGAGAATTTTTTGCCCAAGGTAGGACATACCCACTTCATAGGTGTCGGGAAAGGCCAAAGCTATGCGTAATGAACACGCGGTAGCATCCTTATGGATGGCTCCTTCTTCAATGCCTAAGTAGCGGCTGGGTCTTGGGAGTAGGGGGAGTAATTCACGCATGGTATAATCCTTAGGGCGAAATAAAAGGAAAGGTTTATGTAGTGATACTTTCCTTGTGAAAGCTCAGGTATTTTGTTGTTTATAGATGTATAAGGATGAGTTTATACTACTAAGAGGTTAAAAAACTCTGCCAAAGTATACGGGTGCATTTTCTGGCAGAGCTTTTTAACTATAATAATGTGGTAAAGCTATTTAATAAGATTGCTTTTGGCGGCAGGCTGACCAAATTGTAATTTACCAAGGCCACCATTGGTGGAAATATTAATGGAAACTTCCAGATATTTATCTTTAATTTCTTGGGGTGTTTCAGTGTAGCGGTATAAGAAATGTTTGCCTTCAAGAGTACCGCACAAAGTATTTTCAAAGGGGATACCGTATGGCAAAAGCATCATTTGTACACCACCTTGCTGTGCAGGAACGCTTTGCAATGTGGCAACTTCATGAAGCACATCTTTTTCAGCATCGTATTTTCCGATGACAATCTCACCTGTGACCAATTTGAACAAACGAATATCTTGAGCCATAGAACTCTCCTTACAAATAATGTTCTTCTAGGTAGACATAGCAGGGCTAAGTGTCAAGGTAAAAATGTCCTTTGTGGAGGGTTCATTGTATTGCAGGGGTATTTTTGAGGAGATGGACAGTAAGGAGATGTATGTGTATGCAATTGTGTGGCAGTAAAAGCTGAAGTTAGGTATTTGTTACTTGCATTTTTATGGGAGAGCGTATACCTAGGTGATATTGTGTAAAGTAAAGATAATGAGGTAGTCTATGGCGGAGTATTTAGATTTGCAAGAAAAGCTTGGGTATAGGTTTTCACGTCTTGAGTATTTACAAAGAGCTCTTACCCACAGCTCTGCTGCCAATGAAAATAAAAGTGTTGGTATGCATAATGAACGGCAAGAATTTCTTGGCGATGCTGTCTTGGAGCTTTGCGTGTCATGGGCACTTTTCACTCGTTTTCCCGAGGCCAGAGAAGGTGATTTGACCAAGGTTCGTTCTTCATTGGTGTCGGCGAAAAGTCTTGCGATGCTTGCCAAAGAATTGCATATCGATAAGCACTTGCGTTTAGGACGTGGGGAAGAAAGCCAAGGGGGGAGACAAAGGGATACAGTACTCAGTGATGCTTTTGAAGCCGTACTTGGTGCTATATTTGAAGATGGTGGTTATGAAGCTGCCTATGCAGTTGTTTTACGTATTTTTTCCAAACACTGGCCAGAGCAGGCTAGTCAAAATCTTCGCAAAGATTATAAAACACAACTCCAAGAGGTTATACAACGTTTGCACAAGGACCGTCCGGTCTATGTGCTGCAAAGTAGTTCTGGGCCAGAGCATGCTAAAGTGTATCAAGTTTGCCTAACTCTCCCGCAAGGAAAAAGTTTCCAAGCAAGCGGACAAAGTTTAAAAAGAGCTGAGCAAGAAGCGGCTCGCTTGGCGCTTTTAAGTCTTTAATTTCCCCCAAAGGGGGTTACCTAGATAACTTCTTCTTTCTCTCCCTAAGTATGCTGTTGATACCTTGATATTGTTTCGTCGTCATTACAAGGTGTGGTATTTTGAAATATCCCCCCAAAAGGGAGTATCTTTTTACCATGGTGTCTTAGGGGCACGCGGCTGGTTTCGTCGGGCCGCATGTTCACTGTTACTAATAATCTTGACTGTTAAAGCTGACCAATGGTCTTTTCAGACCGGCCCGGGGGTCGTCATCCCCCAGGCCTCCCGTCTTTGGTCTGCCACAGCCTATATATAAGATGGTCTATTAGCCGCCTATGAGCTGCTGTGCCATCTTTGGCAGTGAGTTAGCTTGCGATAGCATGGCTACCGAGCTCTGGGTGAGGATTTGGTTGCGTACGAACTCTGTCATTTCCGTGGCAACGTCCACATCCGAGATTCTGGATTCGGCGGCTTGTAAGTTTTCCGCCTGGATATTTAAATTACTAATGGTTGCTTCTAAACGGTTTTGTATGGCCCCAAGGTGTGCGCGGATTTTATCTTTTGATACAATCGCGTCGGTAATAGCTACAAGGGATGCCTGAGCTTGAGACTGCGTTGAAATACTAAAACCGGCGTCGTTTGAGCTGTTGGAACCAAGGCCAAGAGCAGATGCGGTGGAGTCACCGATACGAATGTAGTAATAGTCTTCTGCGCTATCGTTGGCAGTACCAAAGTGTACTTTTAACTCACCAGTGGATTTTAATTCGTTACCATTGTGAGCGCCGGATAATGAACCGTCGAGCAATTTAATGCCGTTAAAATCTGTTGCATTGGCAATACGTGTGATTTCCGATGCGATGGCTTGGTATTCTGACTCAATCATCAAACGTTGTGTGGAGTCATAGGTACCGGTGGCGCCTTGTTCTGCAAGCTCTTTCATGCGAATGAGTTGTTCGTCGATGGTTTGCAAAGCACCGTCAGCGGTTTGAATCATAGAGATGGCGTCGTTAGCATTGCGAGCACCCTGATTTAAGGTTGCAATGTCTGCACGTTGCAATTCGCGGATTGCAAGGCCAGCTGCATCATCAGCTGCGGAGTTGATACGAAGACCTGACGAGAGTCTTTCTGTTGATTGAGCAAGGCTACCATAGTGGATGTTCAAATTCCTAGCGGTATTCATCGCCATTAAGTTATTGTTAACGACCAAAGACATAATGTACCTCCTTGAAAGGTTTAAGCTGTACTCTGTTTATAGCAATCGGTGTGCCAAAGTTTATTTTTTCTGTAATTTTAGCATATTAGATGCGTAAAAAATGAAGTAGGAAAAAAATGTAGGGTATTTAGGCCCCATTATTTTTGAAAAAAGGGAAGACTTTTCCCAGCAATTGAAAAACGCTTTGGCATGACTGTATAATACTAATGATAGGAAATTTGAGCTTTTGAAGGGAGGTTGAATCTTAACGCTTGCAAAAGGGCATAAAAATCCTTAATGTTGCTTTTCATTTGTGCACCTTTATTAAAGAGTAGCGCACCCCCACCCACAGCACGGTGGTAAATGTGGCTGAGAAATTTCTATCATAAGGATATTTATGACTGCTGAGCATACTTCTGATTCTGACGCTGTGTCCACACCAGCACCTAAAGCCCCTCGACGTACCACAGCTAAGGCTGTAACTCGCAAAAAAACACCATCTTCTTCGACGGTAACCGTGGAAGAAGATTCCTCAACGCCTCAATCTGAAAAGAAAAAAACTCCAGCTAGGCGACCTCGTAAAAAAACTCCTTCTTCTGCGGCTATAAGTGATGCAGAAAACGTGAGTGCAGTGCAAGAAAGCACGCCACTTGCCATTCCAAAGGAAGCTTCAGCGGCGGAAAAAGATGCCGCACAAAGTGAGTCTCCTAAGCCAAAGAGAGGGAGAAAGCCGGCTGTACGTGCAAAAAATAAAGAAAAAACGGAAAAGAACGAAGAGTTTTCTACGGAGGAAAAAAATACCTCAAAGATGTCTTCGGGAGATACGAACTCTTTAGGAACTGGCGTAATGCATTCAGCTGTTGAGCAAGAAAAGTCTGCAGATGAACCTTTAAGCGCTGATCTTGGGGGGGCTCAAAAAAAATCACCGCGCGCAGGAAGAGGGCGTCCTAAAAAAATAACGTCGCCAGCACCTGTAGAAAATGATCAAGAAAAAATAGTTCTTTCTTCCATATCTGATGAGCCTCAAAGCGCAGGAATTGCAAGAGAAACTTCTGAAGTGCCTGATGTACCTTCTTCACGTGAAGAAAAGAAAACTCGACGTCCGCGTAGGGGAGCAAAGGCAAAACTTAGTCCTGTATCACAAGAAAATGTGGTGACCCCTGAGCAAGCTCAAGAAGAAAATACTGCCCATGCAGTTGAAGAAGAGGCAAGTCTAGACGCAACTGCTTCTCGTAGTAGACGGGGACGACGTGGTGGGCGTGGTAAGCGCGGAAAAAAACGCCCGTTAACCCCCACGGAAGCTTTGCAAGAGTTCATGGATGATGAAGATGATGAGCAGATTATGCTTACATCTAAGGCTGCACCCTTGGCTAAAGGTGGAACTTCTCTTGGTGAAGGTAAACCTGGTCGTGCGCGCACCACTGCAGTGAAAAAGACTGTAGAAAATGTACAGCGAAAGATGTTTATTTCCATGGTTCAGGGCGAGCAGGTGGAAGTGGCCTTGGTGGAAAATGGTGTTATTCATGAATATTATCTTGAAATGCTACACCAAGTGAAAACCAAGGGGAATATTTATAAGGGTGTTGTAAATAATATTGATGCAAATTTACAAGCTGCTTTTGTGAATTACGGGGCCAATAAAAATGGCTTTTTGCAAATTGACGAAATTCACCCTGAATATTACCAATCACATCATGAAGTGGTGAAGGGAAAAAAATTCCCACCCATTCAAAAAATCATCAAACCTGGGCAAGAAATTCTTGTGCAAGTGGTGAAAGAACCCACAGGAAATAAAGGGGCTTTTTTAACCACATGGCTTTCTTTGCCGGGACGTTTTTTGGTACTAACACCAGGGCAAGAGCAAATTGGTATTTCACGTAAAGTGGAAAGCGATGAAGAGCGAGGTCGCTTACGCGAGATGATGACGGGCATTGAGCCCGGTGCCGGGCTTGGCGTAATCGTACGCACCGTCAGTGCGGGCACATCTAAAACCACATTAAAAAGTGATTTACAGTACTTAAAACGTGTATGGCGTGAAATTCGTAAGCGTGGTGTGAGTGATGCTGCGCCTGTGTTGCTTTACAGAGAATCTGGTCTTGCAGAAAGAGCCATACGAGACTACCTTACCGATGATGTAACTGAGGTGTGGGTGGATAGCACAGAGGTAGCAGAACGTTTACGCGAAACTGTGTCCCTACTTTTCCCTCGGAAGAAAGAACTTATTCGTATGCATGCCGATGTTCGCCAAACTTTATGGGAACGTTTTAATATGCAACGTCAACTTGAGCAAATTTATTCTCGAGAGGTGGTACTTCCTTCTGGTGGACGTCTTGTTTTTGACCAAACTGAAGCCCTTATGGCCATTGATATTAACTCTGGTAAGATTTCCGGAAAAGGAAATTTTGAGTCCATGGCGCTAAAAACCAATATCGAAGCAGCAGAAGCCATTGCAAGGCATTTGAAGCTGCGTGATATTGGCGGACAGGTGGTCATAGATTTTATTGAAATGCGTGATAAGAGCCATGTGCGTGAAGTTGAGAAAACTTTGCGTAATGCCATGAAAAATGACCGAGCACGTCACGATGTGGCACGAATTTCTTCTTTTGGTTTGTTAGAAATTGTGCGCCAGCGTACGGGATCTTCTGCTTTAGCCATTACCATGGAGCCATGTCCTCATTGTAAGGGGACTGGTGTACGCAGAAATTTAGAGTGGCAAGCTTTGCAAGCTCTTTGCGAAATGGAACGCAAAGGGCGTTCTGCGCAGCATGGCAAATATGTGTATGAAACTTCTTTCGCTGAGCTGGCTTTGTATTTGCTTAATCATAAGCGGCAACGAATTAGTGAACTTGAAGAGCAGTTGCGTATAAGCATTGAAGTTCGAATACAATAAAACCTTACACAATAAAAATGCCTTTTTGTTACTAGCATCATCTTGTAGCGAAAAGGCATTTTTTATGCAAATCCATGAAAGAACATATTTTACTCCATGTTTGTTGCGGCCCGTGTGCCATTGTTCCCATATTGCGTTTACGTGAAAAGGGACATACTGTTACGGCTTTGTTTGTTAATCCTAATATTCACCCGCTAAGTGAATATTTACGCCGGCGTGCGGCCTTGGTAGAATGTGCGCAAAAGCTCGAATGTAATGTTCTTTACCGCGATGATGCGTGGAATATCCAGCAGTGGTTGTCAGATGTTGCAGGTACGAGAGCTGGTGGAGCGGCTAGGTGTGCATATTGTTATGAAAGTCGTTTGCATAGTACAGCCCAAATGGTTAAAGAGTTTAGTATGCCGCAAGCAGGGCAGAGTGATGGTTCTGTGTTCACTGCTTTTAGTAGTTCCTTACTATATTCTCGTTATCAAGATCATGAGCAAATTGTACGGGTGGCAGAAAGTGCCGCTACGAAATTTGCTGTGCCTTTTTATTATGAAGACTTCAGAGATGAATGGCAGAAAGGTATTGACCTGTCGAAGGAATTTGATCTCTACCGTCAAGCCTATTGCGGCTGCATTTATAGTGAAGCTGAGCGTTACGAGAAAAAACTACAAAAGTTGCTTCTTAATACTTAAAGTATAACTTGAAACGTTTTGATGTGTGGTACATTTACTGAAAGCTCTTATAAAGTTTTCTCTCTTGTAATGTTTTAAGGCAGTATGCATTGTTTAGTCTGAAAAAGAAATTGTGAAAATGTATTTATATTTCAAGCTATTGACTAGGTTTTGTAAACGGGCTTAATTTTTTTTAAAAAAAGCTTGACTCTGAAGGGCTAATGCCATAGAACTCTTCTTGCGCTGAGTGGCGTAACACACTCCCCGGTGGCTCAATCG
>CAYJLO010000084.1:0-12544 GCA_964370835.1 uncultured Desulfovibrionaceae bacterium | reverse complement strand
TAACTACGCCGTTGCGTAAGAGGCGCACAGGGGCATTACGGGCCATTTTACCGTCGGATACGTAACAGCCGGCGATGACGCCCACCTTGGGCACGCTGATGGCTTCACGTACTTCAGCTTGACCGAGATATTGCTCGCGTTGTACGGGGGCCAGCATACCTTGCATGGCGCTCTTAATGTCATCGGATAACTTGTAGATGATGTCGTAGTAACGAATATCCACATTTTCATGTTCGGCCACGTCTTTGATTTTTGCCGTGGGACGAATGTTAAAGCCGATGATGATGGCCTGAGAAGCAGAAGCCAGCAAGATGTCCGATTCAGAAATGGCACCGGCACCGCCGTGAACCACATTGATACGCACTTTCTCGGTGCTAAGCTTATGCAGATTTTCTGTGATGGCTTCCAAAGAGCCCTGTACGTCGGCCTTAAGCACAAGGTTTAAGGTGAGTGCTTCTTGGTCAGAAGCACGACGAGAGAGGAAGGTTTCTAGGGTAACCTTGGATTCTTTAGCCAGTGCACGTTCACGTTGCTTCATGGCGCGTGATTCGGCAATGCGGCGAGCTAACTTTTCATCAGCCACGCAAACAAATTCTTCACCGCTCATGGCTACGCCGTCAAAGCCTTGTACTTCCACAGGCATGGAGGGGCCGGCTTCTTTAACCTTTTTACCTTGGTCATTGAACAAAGCACGCACACGACCGGAGAATACACCACACACAAAGGTGTCGCCTTGGCGCAAAGTACCTTCTTGAATGAGGACAGTTGCCACAGGGCCACGGCCTTTATCAAGCTTTGCTTCCACGATGCGGGCACGGGCAGGCTTATCGGGATTGGCTTTGAGTTCTAATATTTCAGCTTGAAGGGCTACCAACTCGAGCAACTCGTCAAGACCTTGGCGGCTCTTGGCAGAAACCATGGCTGTGACAGTGTCACCGCCCCAAGATTCTGCTTGTAAGCCAAGTTCGGCCAATTCACGTAAAACACGGTCAGGATCAGCACCTTCTTTATCCATTTTGTTCACGGCAACCATGATGGGTACGCCGGCAGCTTTGGAGTGGTTAATGGCTTCACGGGTTTGTTCCATGACGCCGTCATCGGCGGCCACCACAAGGATAACAATGTCAGTTACCTGAGCACCACGAGCACGCATTTCCGTAAAGGCTTCGTGACCGGGGGTATCAAGGAATACAATGTCACCGCGCTTGGTGCTCACTTGGTAGGCACCAATATGCTGGGTAATACCACCAGCTTCGCCACTGGTAACATTGGATTCGCGAATGGCGTCCAAAAGAGATGTTTTACCATGGTCAACGTGGCCCATGATGGTAACCACAGGAGGACGTGGCATTAAGCTTTCAGGCTTATCGCTTTCGGTGGGGATGAGGTAATCGTCCTCAGAGAAGCCCACTTTTTCCACTTCGTAATCAAATTCAGCGGCCACAAGAGCAGCGGTGTCAAGGTCAAGGGATTGGTTAATGGTAGCCATGATCCCAAGGCCAAAAAGCACTTTAATGATTTCGTTGGACTTTAAGCCCATTTGGTGCGCCATATCGGCCACACGAATGGCTTCTGTCACGCGGATTTTACGCTTGGCGGCCTTGAGTGGCTGGGTGGTGGAAGATACTTGACGCATATCCTTACCCTTACGACGCGACTTATGGCGGCTACCCATGCGCTTTGCGTTTTCATCATCTTGACCAAAGCGGCTGAAATCGCCATTGCCCCCTGCGGGGAAGTCCACCGTGCGGCGGCCCTTGTTGCGTTTTTTCTTGCTTTGTTCATTGCCACCAGCAGGGGCACCAAAATTCATGCCGCCGTCAGGACGTGGGCCACCGGGGTGAGCACCAGCAGGACGGGGAGGACGTGGTGTACGTGGAGCATCTTTATCACCGCCAGGAGCACCTTGGCCCGGACGAGGACGGAAGTTGCCTCTATCGCCTTGACCGCCGCCAGGACGAGCGTTTCTATCACCATGACCGGCATGTCCGCCAGGACGGTGGTGATGAGGGCGAGCTCCTTGCTCTTGGCGAGCACTAGCTTCTGCTTTACGCTTTTCTTCGGCTTCGGGGGAGGGGCGAGAAATAATACGTACAGGGGTGTGTACTTGTTCTGGCTCAGGGCGTTTTTTAGGCGCGCGATCTTTTTTCTTTCTATCGCCAGCGGCGTCACTATTTCTTTCTTGCGCTGGTTTATCTTGAGCCTTGGGGGCGGCTTTGGGAGCTTCAGAAGGAACTTTAGCTACGGCTTCTGTGGCTGTGCTAGGAGCTTGTGCCGGCGCAGCACTTTCTTCAGATGCCTTGGGGGTAGGCTCTTTAGGAGTAACGGGCGCAACCTCTTGAGCTTGTACAGCTTCGGGTTTTTCAGCAGGAGCAGCGGCTTGTTCTTGAGCTGGGGCGCTAATGATGCGTGCTTCTTTAGGTTCATCAACCTTGGCAGGGCTCACAATTTTAGCGGAAGTTTCGGCCTTGGGGGCTTTGGCGACAGGGGCTTCTTTTTCTGTCACTTGAGGGGCCGCTTCAGTGCTGTCTGTTGGGGTAGCCTTGGGCTCCTTGGCAGGTTTAGCAGTGCTTTTAGCTTCGGGGGCAGTTTCGGCCTCATTGCTTTTACGACGACGCACAATTACAGAGCTCTTTTTTTGCTCACTAAAGTGACCACGAACGCGTTCAACTTGATCCATGGCAATGGGGCTTGATGCGTTTTTGGTTTCAATACCAAGTGTTTGCAACTTTTGTTGCAATTCTTTTGGCAAAATATTCAGCTCGGTGGCTAAGTCTTTTACTGTCATTTTATCCTTTGTCACTTTTTACCCCTTTGCGCCTTTTCATTCCCGTTTTGTAGTGAAAAAACTTTTCCTTACAGGTTTCGTTTTTGCACACATAGTACCCCCGTCCGGGTAGTATGGCGCCTGTATCTAATAACCATGTGTTTTCGGTGGAGATGACATGGCGCATCAATTCCACCTTGGCAAACCTTTGCCTACATACGACACACATGCGTATGGGCTGGTGCGGCATTTATTCTGCCGCCTCTTCTGCCTCAGTTGTGGATTTTGCTTCTGCATCGTTTTCTTTAGCTGGTGCTAAGAAGGCAATGGCTGAGCGTAAATCCCCAATGCGAGAAGCGCTTAAGGACAGCTTTTCAGTTAATTCTTCATCGCTGGCGCTGCGTAAAACTTCAATGTTCGAGAATCCGGCGGCCACAAGGGCGTCCATGGAAACTTCTGCCACAGAAGCCAGTTGTTCGAGGCCATGACCAATGGCATTGGCTTCGTTGTAACGAGTTTCGGTGAAAATATCGATCTTCCAGCCGAGTAATTTGGCGGCTAGTTTTACGTTTTGACCTTTACGACCAATGGCGTTGGTGAGCTGGTCATCGGGAACGATAACTTCCAACAAGTTGCTTTCGTCGTCCACCACGATGCGGGAAACCAAGGCAGGAGCCAAGGCATTACGTGCATAGGTGGCAATGTCGGCGCTCCAGATAACAATATCGATGCGCTCGCCACGCAATTCTTGCACAATATTTTGAATACGTGACCCACGCACGCCTACGCAAGCGCCCACGGCGTCCACATCGCGCTCACGAGAGAGCACAGCCACTTTGGCGCGGGAACCGGGATCACGGGAAACACCCATGATTTGCACGGTGTTATCGTCCACTTCTGGTACTTCGCGGCGGAAGAGAGCAGACATATAATCACGGTGCGCACGGGAAATGATAACTTGTGGGCCACGGCCTTCACGGCGCACATCACTGATAATGGCTTGCACGCGGTCACCACGTTTGAAATGCTCGCGAGGAATTTGTTCATCGCGGGGCAACATGGCTTCAGTACGACCAAGGTTGATGATCCAGCCACCCTTATCGCGACGTTGCACTATGCCGGAAACGATTTCGCCAAGACGGGTGATGTATTCATCATAAATGATGCCTTGCTCGGCATCACGCATGCGCTGGATGATAACTTGTTTGGCAGACTGGGCAGCGATGCGGCCAAGGTCTTGCATTTTAATGCGAAAGCCTACTTCGTCATCCAATTGCACTGAAGGATCGTGTTCGCGGGCTTCTTCCAATTCTATTTCAGAATCTTCATTGGCAAGGTCGCCATCGGCAACTACGATTTTAAATTGGTAAACTTCTATATCGCCGGTTTCGTCATTGTAGCTTACTTCAATGATAGCATCTTCACCAAAGCGGCGAATCATGGATGCTTTTACTGCATCTTGCAGGGTTTCAATCAGCATGTCGCGCTCTAGGCCTTTGTCTTTGCTGATTTGATCTATGGCTTTTTTAAGTTCAATAGGATTCATGATGCCTCCGATGTATTCCCCAAAATAGGGTCAATCTACAATGACTATTTTTCGTTTTTACGTTTTTTGCCTGGTTTTTCCGGCATAACAAAAATATGCTCGCGTACAGCTTTACGCACAAGGTCCCAAGCAAGGGTTAAGCGAATTTCTTCCTGCCCGTGGGTATAGCTTATGTCAAAGCTTTCTTTTTCAAGATCCACAGCGCGCAAAATCCCTTTGATTTTTTTGCGTCCGTGCAAGGCATCAGGCGCATTTTGCAAAAAATCGTTGAGGGTAATTTCCAAATGATCGCCCACAAAGCCGCGTAATTGCTCCAAGTGGAAAAACATGCGCGAAAAGCCTGGAGTGGAGACTTCCAGTATATAGGCAGAAGAAAAAATATCTTCCACTTCCATGGTAAGGCCCATGATGCGCGAAATTTCCGCACACTGATCAATGGTGGCGGAAATGCTTTTCATGTCTTGTGCGTTGTCGGCAGTGTTGCCCGTAGCTTCTTGAGCTGCGTAAGGGGTATCAACATACACACGCACCAAAGGACGTGCTCCTTGGAGCAAGTCTATACCCCATATTTCGAGTCCTTTAGAGGTCACGATGGGTTGTGCAATATTGTGTAATATTTCTAGTAGTTCTGGTTTTGCCATATTCTCTCAAGCATAAAAAAAAGGGGGCCCGTTAAGGCCACCCCGTTGTGAACATTTTGTTCTGCATCAGGATGGAGAAAGTAGCATGAGGCGGAAAATAAGATGCGATAGGTAAGCTACTCTCTCGTAAAGCTAGCGAAATGTACACTTCGAAAAATGAAGTGTCAAGTCTTTTATGTGTATATGCTAGAGGCGCTTCATAATTTGATGCTTTCCATGGTGAAGTTGGGAAGCAAAGCGACGTAGCAGAAATTTATTTTGGTATTGCTTTTTGTTCACAAAGCCAATGGTAGAGCATTTTTCGCAACTCATTGGGGGCAATGGGTTTTGTGAGATGATCATTCATGCCGGCATTAAGGCTTTGTTCTTTATGTATTTGCATGGCGTGGGCAGTCATGGCAATGATGGGTGTACTTTCTTTAGAAAAGTTTGGCAAAGCACGAATGTGCGTGGTGGCGGTGAGGCCATCCATGATGGGCATTTGAATATCCATTAAAATGGCGTCAAAATGCTGTGTTTTACAAAAATCCAATGCTTGTTGACCATTATGTGCCAATGTCACTCGGAGTTTTAAATTATCTAGAAGAGCCATGGCTATTTCTTGGTTTATTTCATTATCTTCTGCCAATAATATGGAATGTCCAGCCAGCTGTTCGTATTGAGAAAGATCTTCTGTATGCATACTTTGCGCATGCTTTGAAACTGGTACCTGTAAGGTGTTCATAATCATGGCCCACAACTGTGTGGGAAGCACAGGTTTGGGTATGAAGTTTGCGAAAATACCTTTCCATGTGTCGGTGAGAATTTCAGCTTCGTAGGCTGAAGTGAGTAAGAGGACGGGGGGGTGTTGCAGGGCTTCAGTATTAATTTTTTTCCCTGCTTCACAACCTGTCATGTCCGGCATTTTCCAATCAATGATGGCAATGGTATAAGGGCTATTTTCTTGCTCTGCTTGATGTAAAAGTGTGCAACCATCCTGCACGTTTTGCACCGCGTCCACATGAAAACCGCATTGTTCTAGCATTTCCATAAGCACAAAGCCTGACATGGGCATATCGTCGATGATAAGAATTTTTTCTTTTTCCGCAATATCTGTGTTTATCCACAGATTTTCTTGGTGGGCCAACATGTTTACATGGAAAGAAAAGGTGGTACCCACATGTTCTTGGCTGTGTACGGATATTTCGCCGCCCATGTGTTCCACAATATTTTTGCTGATGGTAAGGCCAAGGCCTGTGCCACCAAAGCGACGCGTAATATTATATTCAGCTTGCTCAAAAGGGCGGAAAATGGCGGCAAGGCGATCTTTGCTCATGCCAATGCCTGTATCGGTTACTTCTATGCCAAGGGTATAGATATTGCCTTTTTGCGCTTTTTTATAAATATGCAGTAAGATGTACCCTTCTTTGGTAAACTTAATGGCATTGCTAAAGAGATTGGTAAATACTTGACCAAGGCGCATGCCATCACCCATGAACTGTGTGGGTAGGGTAGGATCTATATTGAAAAGAATTTCTATGGGTTTGCCGCCCGCAAGGCTGCATGCCATGGTGGAAAGATTTTCTAAAAGGTCAGAAAGTTTGAATGGCGTATTTTCTAGCTCAAGCTTTCCTGCTTCAATTTTAGAGATGTCCAGTACATCATTGATAATATGTAAAAGGCTATCGCCAGCTTTATGGATATTTTCTAAATAATGACGAATGGTTTTGTCTTGCGTGTGCTGTAGGCATAGATGGCTCATGCCCATGATGGCATTCATGGGAGTGCGTATTTCGTGACTAATATTGGCAAAGAAAAGATTTTTACTATGGCGAGCGTCTTCGGCTTCTTGCAGGGCAATTTGCAATTCTTCTTGACGTTCAGCGAGTTTTTTTATGATTTGTTTTTCAACGCTTAAGTCTCGAATGTAGCTTATGAAAGCATCCTTCCCGCCCACATGTGTGCGAATCATGGTTATTTCGCAAGGTTTTTCTTCGCCTTGCGCATTACAATGCAACCACTCAATGCTATTTGAACCGTGCTCATAGGCATGGAGCATGGCCTCTCGAGCTAATTTGCCGCTCAGCTCACCATTGGGCTGTCTTTCCGGAGAAAGGTCATGAAAAGAACTCGTGATGGTTTCTTTATTGTCCACACCATAAAACTCTAACAACTTGGGATTGCAATCTTCTAGCACGAGATTGTAATCGCTATTATTACTTCTAGCTAGGCCTTCTCCGGTGCTACCTTGGTGATCGTGGGAAAAAGTAAGTCGCCAAATGCCCACAGCAATGGGGCTGGCCGTGAACATGGTTTCTATATTAACAGAAGACTGGCGTAGGGCACTATCCATGCGCTGTATATTAGAAAGTAAAGTGAGTGAACCGCCAAGGGCCACATGGGTTTCTTTTTTTGCCGCACAACTTTGAGCCAATACGTGTACAGGAATGATGCCAAGGTCCGGATGATCCCAAGAATATTCAATTTCGTATTGTATGGAAGGATTGGCCAGTGCCACAGCCATTGCCTTTACAATGAAAGGATGTTCTTGCTCGATGACGCGATTGAACCAATGATGATAGGCCTCTTGGGGCGAGAGTTCTTTTTTGATGGCAAAGTGAACTCTGAGGTTTTCATCCATAAAGAGTTCAGTACACTGTGTTTCTTTATTTATAAGAATATACCAATGCCCCACGCGAGAATCAGCTAGCATTTTTTGCACGTCAACCACTGAGTTTTGACTGAATGTTTGGGGGGATGGTGTATTTTTTTCTGACATGGAAAGGCCTCGTGGCTAAGCTGGCAGTGAGATGGTAAGCTCAAAATATAAGCGTGATAAAACCCAAAACGTAATTGAACTTATGCCAAATTATTTTGTAAGTAAAGCTCTATTTTAAAATATATTGGTATGTTCGCCAAGTTAGATTCGCGACCATAAAAAAAGCCACCTACCCATAAGGCAGGTGGCTAAAGAATCAGCTAATTAGGTATTATTGACCGCGACGACGCTTAGCCCAACCTAAACCAGCAAGACCAAGACCAGTAAGGAGCATGGTAGCAGGTTCTGGTGTAGGAGCAGGATCCTGATCCACTTTGCTGTAGTTGATGTGGAAGTTACCTTGAATGTTAAAGGCGCCTTCTACTGCTTTGGTTTGAAGGATACCGTTTGCATCAAGATAGGATGTGCGGGTATCATCGTTGATGGTCCAACCAATGTACTGGTCGGTACCAGCGCCAGAAACGGCGTTGATGGGGTTACCATCTACAAAAAGGTGTACTTTTCCTAAAGAGTAAACGTAGTCACCGTCATTGGTTTCAGAATCTTGGATTGTAGCGTCACTAATAGGGGAAGATTGATAGAAGATGTATTCAGAGGTACCGTCATAGTAGTACTGAAAGGGGACAGTGTAACGAGCACTTATGGTGAGGAGCTCGCCAGTGTCAGGGTCGGTAGCAGTAGCACTGTAGTTAAATACAACAGTCATGAAGTCTTCAATGCGAACAGGCTCACTAGACGGGTTGGTTGTCAATTCAGTGGTCATGTTAAGGAAAGCTTCATTTGTCGGAATAACAGCACCGCCGCCTTCTTCTTTGCCGCTAAGTGACACAATACCACCAGAGCCACTCACGAAGCTTTGGCTAAATTCGTGATCGTACAGGTCGCCAGTTTTGTTAAGCGTAGCAGCACCGTTAAAAGTTACAGAGTCTAAGGAGTAAGTCCAATCAGTGATGTAGCTAGCTTTTGCTTCCATGGCACCACCAACTAACGTCAACATACATACCAATGCGCCTAAAATCTTTTTCATAATAACCTCCAATAGTCATTTTTAGAACACTTACCCTATAGCAATTGCCGTGCCAAACTGTAACATGTTGAATTTACACTTTTTGATGAAAACGGCATAAAAAAGCGTGTAAGAAAAACCGACAAGTCTGTCGGGAAAACTTACAAGATGCTTATATGAGTGACACTCTCATGGGAAAAAAGTTTATAAAAATACATTTTCGCGGCGTGCAAAAAATCATGTTTCGGCGCGTATGAAATAAAGTAATTGCTTTATTATGTTGATTTTACATAATAAAATATAATATTGTTTGTTGAGATTCACATATTTTTCTGCATACCAGCGGTAGTGGAATATGTAAAAAAGATAGTAAGGAATTCCGACAAAAAAACAGCGGGGATGAAAGTCTGTACGCACTTTCATCCCCGCTGTTGAGAGTATACACTTGTTATGATTATTCTTGTATGCCGCAGCACTTTTTGTACTTGCGCCCGCTACCGCATGGGCAAGAGTCATTACGTCCTACTTTGTCGGTTTTGGCTTGCTCCAGTTGTGCTGCTCCGGATTCATTGGGGCTGGAATAATTCACGGGGACTTCTTCTTTATGTTGCAGCTCTTCTGCTTCTTCTCTTTGGATGCGTACGCGCGTGAGGGCCTTGAATACATTTTCCTTAATACGGTAGATCATGGACTGGAAGAGTTCAAAGCCTTCCTTTTTGTATTCGAGTTTGGGATCTTTTTGTCCATAGCCGCGTAGGCCAATGCCATCGCGCAGGGCGTCCATATTGCGCAAGTGCTCTTTCCAGCAACGGTCCAACTCTTCCATGAGGAAGTAGCGAATGACATCCTTATAAAGCTCAGGAGCATCATCATGCAACTGTTGTAAAATGCCATCCACCAGTGTTTTGGCTTCTTCCCTTGTGGGCAGGGGAGCATCTTCGGCCAGTACACGGTCAAAGGTGAAAACTTCGCGTAAGCGGGTGCGAATGTAATCGGTATCTTCGTCCGTTAAAGGATGTTTAGATGAGGCTTGCATCATGGCTGCGTAGGTATCGTCCAATACGTCATCGCAAAACTCGTCAATGACAGGGCGCAAGTCTTTGGATTCAATGAGTTCACGACGCAAATTATAGATAACTTCGCGTTGTTGACTCATGACATTGTCGTAGTCCAGTAAGGTTTTACGAATTTCAAAGTGATGACCTTCCACGCGTTTTTGAGCGCCTTCCACGGCACGCGTCACCATGGCGTTTTCGATGGATTCGCCTTCTTCAAGACCTAGCTTTTGCATGATGCCAGAAATGCGCTCGGAACCAAAGAGGCGCATGAGATCATCTTCTAATGATAAATAGAAGCGAGAAGAACCGGGATCGCCTTGACGACCGGCGCGGCCGCGTAGCTGATTGTCGATACGACGGCTTTCGTGACGCTCAGTCCCAAGGATATGCAGACCGCCAAGCTCTTTAACGCCTTCACCCAGTACAATGTCTGTACCGCGACCGGCCATGTTGGTGGCAATGGTAACCTTACCGGCTTGACCGGCTTGGGCCACAATCTCTGCTTCTTTTTCATGATGCTTGGCGTTGAGCACACTATGCGGTACATTGCGCTTTTTCAGCATTTGACCAATGAGTTCGGAGTTTTCAATGGAAATGGTACCCACCAGCACAGGCTGCCCTGCTTTGTGTAGCTCTTCGATGGAGTTCACAATGGCAGTGAATTTTTCTTGACGAGTGCGGTAGATAAGGTCGGAATAATCTTTACGCACCATGGGCATATTGGGGGGAATGCTCACTACTTCTAGGCCATAAATTTCGTGAAATTCGACGGCTTCGGTGTCGGCAGTACCTGTCATGCCGCTGAGCTTGTCATAGAGACGGAAGTAATTTTGGAAAGTAATGGAAGCCAGCGTTTGGTTTTCTGCGGCGATTTTTACTTTTTCCTTGGCTTCTAAAGCTTGGTGTAAGCCGTCGGAGAAACGACGACCAGGCATGAGGCGACCTGTGAATTCGTCAACGATGACCACTTGATCGTCTTGCACGATATATTCAATGTCGCGACGGAAGACAGAGTGTGCCTTCAAAGCTTGCAAAATGTGATGCTGATAGGTGATATGCGAAGGATCAAAGAGGTTTTCCACATTGAGTAGTTCTTCGCAACGGGCCACACCGGCATCGGTGAGCATGGCAGAGCGGGCTTTTTCATCAATGGTGTAGTGCTCATCCTGCACCAATTTGCGCACCACTTCATCCATGGTGTGGTATTGGCCCACAGAGTCTTCGGAAGCGCCGGAGATAATAAGCGGTGTACGGGCTTCGTCGATGAGGATGGAGTCCACTTCGTCCACAATGGCATAATTATGTTTGCGCTGAACCAAATGCTCCACATAAAACTTCATATTGTCACGCAAATAGTCGAAGCCAAATTCATTATTGGTGCCATAAGTAATGTCAGCGGCATAGGCGGCTTTACGCTCTTCATCATTAAGACCATGCACAATGACGCCGGTGGTCAAACCCAAGAAGCTGTATAATTTACTCATCCATGCGGCGTCGCGGCTGGCAAGGTAATCGTTCACCGTAATAACGTGCACGCCTTTACCGGAAAGGGCATTGAGTACCACAGGAAGGGTGGCCACCAAGGTTTTACCTTCACCGGTTTTCATTTCAGAAATTTTGCCCTTATGCAAAACGATGCCGCCCAGCATTTGTACATCATAATGACGCATGCCAAGCACACGGCGAGAGGCTTCACGCACCAAGGCAAAGACAGGTACTAATATATCATCAAGACTTTTGCCTTCTTCTTGTACGTCTTTTTTGAACTGACTGATGCGGTCTCTGATTTCATCATCAGTGAGTGCTTCTATTTCTGCCTCAAGGGCGTTAATGGCTTGTACTGTGGCCATTTTACGTTTGAGGTAACGATCGTTTTTACTGCCAAATATTTTTTTAAAAAGAAAACCTAACATGGATACTCCAAGTGATAATAAACGTTATATGTAAGGCTGTGCGCCCAAAGTGTTTGACCATATAGTATAAAGCTTCGTTTGGCAATGGAAAGAGAGGTGTAGTGGGATTATTTTTGACTATGATTTTTAATTTCATTTAATACCAGTGAAATACTGCTTACTTCTAAAGCAGGAGCTTTTTGTAATAGGCCAAAAAATTCTTGCTATTTCTTTCACCTTTTGCTACTTACCCCTGTTCACAACAAAGCACACACGGGCAGCCGCCTTAGGGTCCCTGGGCACTTTACATGGGGTAAAGTGGGTATGTATTTGAAATGCATGCAAAAGGGTGTGAGGCGAAGGGCCTCGTGTGGAAGTTGAAAAAACCCTTGGAGGAAACCATGGCATACGTAAGCATGAAACAAATGCTGGAAACGGGCGTGCACTTCGGTCACCAAACTCGTCGTTGGAACCCTAAAATGCGTCCTTACATCTTTGGCGCACGTAACGGTGTACATATCATCGACTTGCAACAAACCATTAAACTTTTCCGCACTGCTTATGACAAAGTAGTAGACGTTGTATCCAACGGCGGTAAAGTTCTTTTCATTGGTACCAAGCGTCAAGCTCAAGAAGCTGTAGCCACCGAAGCTGGCCGCGCTGGTCAATACCATGTTACCTATCGCTGGATGGGTGGTACGCTTACTAACTTTGCTACCATTCAAAAAAGCGTTGAGCGTTTGAAAAAGCTTGAAGCCATGTTTGCTGACGGTTCTATCCAACGTTATCAAAAGAAAGAAATTTTACAATTACAACGCGAACTTGACAAATTGAACCTCACCCTTGGTGGTATCAAGGACATGGATCGTTTGCCAC
>CAYJLO010000083.1:0-12672 GCA_964370835.1 uncultured Desulfovibrionaceae bacterium | reverse complement strand
CCCTCCCCACACCCCTCCCCCTTTCCAAAAAACTTTCATTGTGGCTACATCCTTCCTTCAGAAGTACATCTCGACCACATAAGGCTTCATCTAGCTGATAAAGCCCATCTTGCCCCTTTCCTTTGCTCTAGAGTTCAAGAATTTTTAACTTATTCCACAAAATAGCTTTGCGCTGAAAAGTGCCAGAGGCAAGGAAGACGACATTTTTTTCGCAGGGAGCGTATTGAAACATACATGACCTGAGACCGAACCACTGGCGCACAAAGTGCGTTTATGTTAAGTGAGTTCGCGAACCTTACATAAATCGAGAGCAACGCAAAAAACAAGTCTGATAAAGCATATGGTGCTTTGTCAGCGCAAAGCCACCTTCCCCCCTTGCGCAAAGCGCAATAAGGGGGATGTCACGAAAGCGAAACGCAGTGAAGCGTTAGTGACAGGGGGTTCCCTTCCATTATTTGGCGCTTTTGTCTCCTTTTACAGGATACGAAAGAAAAGATTGTCATGATGAGTTGGCAACAAAAGCGCCAATGATTGTTTTTTGTGGAATTTTAGAAATATATAGATTTTTGACGCGTACAAGGAAGAAAAATTTTTCCTGCGTAAGCGACCTCAAGGTCGTGCGCATAAGGGAAAATTTTTATAACGCCGTACGCGTTAAAAAGATAGATTTTGCGAAAGGGCGCAAAAGCAATAAATCATCTATGCACCCAATACCAAAATCTTTTACTCTCGCACAACCTCAAGGTCGTGCGCATAAGGAAAAATTTTTATGACACCGTACGCGGTAAAAAGATAGATTTTGCGAAAGGGCGCAAAAGCGATACATCATCTATACACCCAATACCAAAATCTTTTACTCTCGCACAAACTCAAAGTCGTGCGCATAAGGGAAAATTTTTATGACACCGTACGCGTTAAAAAGATAGATTTTGCGAAAGGGCGCAAAAGCAATACATCATCTATGCACCCAAAACTAAAATCTTTTACTCTCGCACAACCTCAAGGTCGTTCACTACAAAAATCTTACCTAAAAAACTCCAAAATCTTGCCCCCATCATGCAGCACACTTTGCCACGGAGCATCACAATGCACAGCTCCATGCTCATAAAAAAGCGCGCCGTGGTGCAATAAAAAACATTCTTCTTCCGGCACTTGTCGCATGGCATAACGCACATCTCCCCACAAAGGAAATCCCACATGTGCCGCATGGGCGCGTATCTGATGTCGCGCTCCTTTATAAATGGTGCACCCCACCATGTTCAATTCCTCGCCAGCATAAGGGGCAAAAGCTGGAAAATGAGGGCGTAAAGCAGCATATTCCGCAGCATTCACGCTATGCAAAGGAAAAAAATAGGTATGACGCAAGGGAGAAGCTTCATGCTCTAAAATTCGTGTAATTTTACGCTTATCCGTATCAAGAGCGGCTCTAACTCTGGCTTTAAAGCATTCTCCATGCACCAAAGCCACATAGCGTTTTTGACAAAGGCCTCTGTCTTCCATGTCCTGCCATAAACGTACACCTTCCGGTGAACGCGCCGCAGCCACTATGCCTGAGGTTTGCGCATCTAACCGGTTACACAAAAAAAGCTCACCATATGTATCGTGCTTTGACGTTAAATATTGCTCTAAAGAAGGCTCCCCACCCATAACCTTCACCGTATGCAATGCACGTGGCTTATGGAAAAAAAGCCAGTGCTCCGTCTCTTGCAAAAGCCGCGGCTCTAATTCCAATGCCTTCTGCTCTTGTTTGGGCATTTCCTGCGCCAACTCTTTAAGGGTAGCACAAAGCACATCCGCCATGCACACCACAGCCCCTGCCGCCACCTTGCGCCCATTGAGAGTAATGTTCCACTGTTGCCACAAAGCCTTACGCTCACGGGTGGAAGCTTCGGGAAAAAGCATAAGCAAGGCTTTATCCACACGTTGACCAGCATAAGCCGCATCTATGGTACAAGTAAGGGGGGATGATGCCACAAGGCTCTCCTATGTTTTGCTATAAAAAAAGAGCGTTCCCGCTCCACCACCATGGCCTAGCCCTGAACTTTTTAAGCACAGGGCCAAGGCTATATGGCGTTTAGATTTTATTTTTCTCTATCTTTGAGCATTTTCACTGCACAAAATTTGCCACACATGGCACACACTTCTTCTTTTTTATGCGGCTCACGGCGTGCATGTAAAGCTTGTGGATCCAAAGCTGCAGCGGCCATACCTTCCCAATCAAGGTTACGACGCGCCGTATTCATGGCATTCTCACGAGCCAAGGCACGCGGCGTGCCAAGGGCCACCTCACCGGCATGGGCTGCCACGCGAGAAGCCATAACTCCTGCATGCACATCGGCGGCATTGGGAAGCGTTAAATGTTCAGCCGGCGTTAAGTAACAAAGAAAATCCACACCGGCGCGCACACCAAGGGCACCACCAATGGCTCCGGCCATATGGTCATAGCCGGCGGCGGCATCCACCACTAAAGGTCCTAGAACATATAACGGAGCACCGTGGGTGAGCTTTTTAATGCCGGTAATTTGCGCTTCCACTTCATGGAGAGGCACATGCCCTGGGCCTTCAATCATGCTTTGTACGCCGTATTCACGAGCACGCAAAGCAAGACGTCCCAAGGTCATCACTTCTTCCCACTGGGCAGCATCGCCGGCATCACAACCGGCACCGGGGCGTAAACCATCACCCAAGGAAAGAGTTACGTTATATTCACGGGCAATTTCGAGTACTCTATCGTAATGCACAAGCAGCGGATTTTCTTGGTCATGCTCCAGCATCCAGCGCGCCAACATGGCACCGCCGCGAGAAACAATACCTAGTACACGTCCATCACCATATTCATTTTTAGGAATATCACCCCATTCAGCACCGCGACGCGTGAGCCCACAGTGCAATGTCATATAGTCCACACCTTGCTTGGCTTGTTTGATTATTTCATCAAAAAGCATATCCACGGTCATGGACTTAATGGGCATATCATTGTCAAGCAATTGCTGACCCACGGCATACATGGGCACTGTGCCCACAGGTAAGGGACAGTTTTGCAACATGGTTAAACGCGCCACATCCAAATCTCCGGAAATGGATAAATCCATCACGGTGTCTGTGCCGGCTTCCAAAGCAATGCGTAATTTTTCCGCTTCGGTGGCAAGGCAATGCGACAAAGGCGACGTGCCTAAGTTGGCATTGATTTTAATACGTGCAGGTTGCCCCACCAAAATGGGCTTAAGATTGGGATGATTGGGGTTACCAAGCAATACCATGGTACCCTTTTCTATGGCATCACGAATCAGCTCTTCTGAAAGACCTTCTTCCTGAGCCAATGCGGGAAGAAACTTATCTGCCAATTGAGCTAACGCGGCATTTTTACTAAATAAAGACATCTGAAATCCTTGTTTTGGAAAATCAAGATGCATCAAAGCCACGAAAGGAAAAGAAGGCTTCCCTACGGCAGCATAATCTGCATCAGGTTCAAAGGGTTAGGGACAATCCCAATCTCAGCCTTATACAAGGCTCCCCTAGCTCTTCCTTACCTACCATGCCCGCGCCCATCTGTAAATACACAGCTTAGCCTCTTCATTAAGCTCTGTTTTACATGAGGCAAAAAATCTACCTATTTCTTAGATAATGTCCTCAAGTTACGAATTTTAGTGTTTTACCGAGGAAGATGAGCAAGCTTTGAGGAAGTGTATACAAACATACATGACCGAAAAAGATTGCAAAATCTGACGCAGATAAAACCAAAAAGGCACACTTGAGACACTATCTGGCAAAGCGTCTCTGCACAAAGGCCACAAGGGGACGCACAAGCTCAGGGCAAATCTTATAACTAAGCGTCATATAGCAGAGGCTAAAGGTGCATAAACTCCCCCCTAGTGCCAGCACATACGGCCATACAGAAGGTAAATGTGTTGTCATGCGCAAAATGGTTTCACTGGTATACCAGCCCACCACGCCGCTTAAGAAAGAAAGGAAAAGCCCAAAAAGAATAATGGTACCTAAACCTTCAAAAGCCTGTAAACCTTGACGCTTTTTCCATATGTACATGATGATGGCTATATAAGCCACCACGCCCCAAAAGCTCACCAAGGCAATACCAATGGCTTCCCAACGTAGGGAGTAATAGAAAAACGGTAAGGATATTACGGTAATGATAGTACCGCACAGGGCCGGAGTAAACGTGTCCCCAAGGGCATAAAAGGCGCGCCCAAGCACCATTTGCACACCCCACATGGGCACCATGAGCATCATAATTTGCAAAAGCGGCGCCGAGGCCATGGTTTCTGCCGAGCCAAAGTCTCCGCCTTCAAAAATAAAACCCATGCACGGCACGGCGGCGGCTATCATCCACGCTGAAATAGGCAATAGCAGGGATGTGCTGGTATTCATGGCTGAACGCAGGGTATCATTGAAGGTTGTAAAGTCTTTCTTGGCGGCGAGGGAAGCTAAAAATGGATACGAAGCCACAGCCACAGCTTGCCCTATCATGCCCACAGGCACTTGAGACATGCGTCTGGCATAGCTGAGCAAGGACACAGAACCTTCTCCTGCCATGGATCCAAAAATGCGCATGAATTGCTCATTGAGCATGACCACCGATTGCCCCAGCATGAGGGGCAATGCCATCAATAAGAAGGAGCGTAAGAGAGGATGCCGTAAGTACTCTTTACGTAAAGGATACAAACGAAGGCCAGAGCCCAAAAGGCTGGGGGCTTCGCTTTGATTTTCACGTGCATTTTCATAGACTTCATCGCCCTTGGCTTTACGCGTGGCAGCATAATACGGCAAAACAAAAGCACCTAAACCGGCCCCAAGACTTACCCCAATACAAAAGCCCACCATGCCATCGGCAATGCCCGTATAGGGAACAAGCAAACCACACAGGATGATGCACCCATTATAAATGAGAGGTGTTAAGGCCGGCACCATGAATTGCTTACGTAAAAACAATATGGCAGAAAAGCACGCACCGCTCACAAAGAATATTTGCGCCGGTAAAATAATGCGTAAAAAGAGGGCCAGTCTTTCGCTTTGGGCCTCATTAAACCCCGGTGCCACCCATTTTGCCAGTGGCGTGGCTCCTATCCAAGCAATGACAGTAAGCAAGCTCACCGCCATAAGGGCCCACCAAAATACCGCAGAAAAAAAGCGCCATGCCTTATCTTCATCTTCATCAAAACATCGCGAAAGTAGTGGCATAAGCGTTATGGAAACATAGCCGCCTGCCAAGAGATAATTGATGAAGTCCGGCACCACAAAGGCCGCAAAGTATAAATCTGCTTCGCCCGATGCACCGTATTGCCACGATATGACTTTATCTCGCAAAAGCCCCATGAAGCGCGACAGCATAATGCTTATGCCCATGACAAGGGCGGCAAAGCCCATATGGTGAACCCGTATACCTAAGGACATGGCCCTTCCTTTTTTTCTTAAGATCTATGTACAGCGTCTTGCTTCCATTCGCGTACAAGACTTTGCAATTCTTCTTTTTTATCTGCTTCCACATCTTTGTAACGCTCGGCATACACATGTATATGCGTGGCACCACGCGCGGCAAAAATCCCCTTAATACGGCACCAGCGCGGCTCAAGCAATTCCCACATATGGTCAAGCATGGTATTGGTGATGGTTTCCATGAAGGATTGATGATTGCGATAGGCAAACATGTACAGCTTAAAACTCTTAGACTCAACGCACTTACCATCGGGGATATATTCCATCACTATGGTGCCAAAATCCGGTTGCCCTGTCACTGGGCATAAGGAGGTAAATTCCGGATAAGCTATTTGAATAATATAGTTACGATCTGGATAACAATTGGGAAAAGCCTCCAATTGCGCAAGGCCTGGAGCTCCATCAACGGTGGGCATTTTGCCTGTTCCAAGATTACGTAAATGTGTGGTTTGATCTTGACTCTGAGACATGGTCTCTCCTTTGCTAAAATAATGTAGGGCTTTTGTACTGATATTTGATGGCTATGGCAAATGCTTTTGAGTGCGTACTACTACAGTAATTGTTACTACCTTTTGCAAAAGCCAGCTTCACTAATTCTTTGCAAATAAGACGCTTACTCCCTTATTATCTACTCAAAAAGTAAACTTCACCCCTCTTTCAAGCTTTTGCTTCTCATGAAACTTGCCTTTTTAGCCTTTGGTCATTACACTGTGCCCACACAAATTCACCTCCGAGGTATTTTATGCTTATCACCCTCGAACCTGTGGCCAAGGGGCAAATTTTACCCTTAACCTACGGGGAGTTACAGAACCAACCCAATCATGGCGTTCAAGCTTTTACCTTACCGCCATTGCCCGTGGGCACACGCCTCATGCACCAAGATGAAGAACTCTTCACCGTGGTGGGGCGCACGCTTCTCTCTCAGCATGCCTATGAAAATATGGCAGATGTACACAGTCACGCCAAGTATGTACCTTTGCTACAAGCCAGCAAGGACATAGAACATGTGGCTTCGGTAGAAGTACAAAGCGTGCGCAAGGATTATGCTCTTGCCTGGATTACCTTGTCAGATAAAGGCTCCCAAGGCCAACGCGAAGATAAAAGCGGCCCCCTCATTGAGGAAATGATCACCGCCACTTTACCTCTTTGTCATAGCCAAGGTTTTTTACTACCCGATGATGCTGCTGCTTTGCGCGTCTTACTCTTGGAGTTAAGCCTTGGGCAAGGTTATGATATCATTTGCACCACTGGCGGCACCGGCCTTGGCCCGCGTGATGTGACCCCCGAAGCCATGCTGGCCTGCATTGATCAACGCCTCTACGGCTTTGAGCACATGATGATGGCGGCCTCCTTACAAAAAACCCCCAATGCGGCGCTTTCTCGCGCTGTGGTGGGCACCATTGGCACAAGTCTTGGCATCAATTTGCCGGGTAGTATAAAGGCGGTGCGCGAAAATTTAGAAGCCATCTTGCCCGCTCTCCCCCATGCCCTACATAAAATTCACGGTGACAGCACCGATTGCGGAGGATAACGTGCCAAGCTTTACGCATTTTGCGGCCATTTGCCGTATGATAAAGATAGAGCATTCCATCTTTGCCTTGCCCTTTGCCTATGCCGGTGCCTTCATGGCACAAATGGGCATGCCCTCATGGTATAGCTTGCTCTTCTTAACCATTGCCATGGTAGCCGTGCGCTCCTTTGCCATGGCTTTCAATAGATTGGTGGATTTACCCTTTGATCAAAAAAATCCCCGTACTGCCAAGCGTCCCATGGTGACGGGAGAAATTTCCGTCAAGCAAACCTCCATTTTTTGCGCTGTGACGGCGGTGATTTTTGTGACCTCCTGCGCGGCCATCAATAGCTTATGTTTTTATCTAAGCATACCGGCCCTGCTCATTGCCGCTGGCTATTCCTACACCAAACGCTTCACGTGGCTATGCCATTTTTGGCTTGGTGCCACCTTGGGACTTGCGCCTTTGGCCGGCTGGCTCAGCGTTACGCCCTCTTTTGCGCTTACGCCCATATTGTTTTTCTTTGCCGTGTCCTTTTGGGTAGCCGGCTTTGATATTTTTTACTCCTGCCAAGATGTGGACTTTGACAAAAGTCAAAATCTGTGTTCTGTACCGGCACACTTTGGCATAGATAAAGCCCTTATCATTGCGGCTTTTTCCCATGTATGTACGGCCATTTTCCTCCTCTTGGGCGGAGCCAGTGCCGGACTTAATGCATGGTGGTACGTGCTCTGGGCCCTCATGACAGCGGTCTTATTATGGGAGCATACCCTCGTTAAAGCTGATGATTTATCCCGTGTTAACACAGCCTTTTTCACCCTAAACGGCCTCATTGCCGTGGCGGTGCTGGTGGCAGTACTTTTAGGAATTTATGGTTAATATATGGCAAGACACAAAAGATACCAATTGGACATGGACGGGCCTGAATTTGAAGAAGCCCCCAAGAGCCGCTCGCAAAAAAAACGCGACAGTCACGCCCTTAAGGATATAGGTGCAGAGCTGGCAAAACTCACTCCGGGACAGCTGAAAAAATTACCCCTCAACGAAGATTTGCAAGCGGCCCTTAAAGAAATGGCCAGAATCACCGACAAAGAAGGACGCCGTCGCCAAGGACAATATATTGGTAAGCTCATGCGTGAATGCGACCCTGCGCCCATTTTGGACGCCATGGAAAAGCTTAAGCAAGGCCACAATGAAGATACGGCCCTTTTGCATCATGCAGAGCGCCTACGCGAAGCCTTGCTCACAGCATCCCCTGCAGAGGTGAAAGAGCTCACTAGCAAATGGCCTCATGCACAACAAGAGTTGCTCAAGCTTGTGGAAAGAGCCAAATCGGAACTTTCTCCCGAAGCCAAGCGCACCCTTTTTAAAAAATTAAAAACCTTACTGGCTGAATAAAGCCTCTCCCCTCCTCGCAATATATCTCGCATCTTTTGCTAAGCCCTGTTTCCCATGGGGCTTAGCACAAACTCTACTCATAACGACGGTACCCTATGCATAGAAAAGCTTTTTATACATGCCTACTGTTTCTCTCTTTTTTTGTGCCTTATACTTTGGTTGGTCACACACAAAGCGCCCATGCTGAAGATACGGATTTTACCCTCCAAAAAAAAGATGTGGACACCAACAAGGAAAACATCTCACAGATTATTCAATCCGTATTGGATAGTCAGGAAAAAATTCTTGCTGAAATTGAAGCCAACAAAAAAGAATTGGAAAAAACCTTGGGCGACCAAATCGCCAACGCCATTACCCTACGCCAAAATATATATAATGATTTTAACAGAGTATACCAAGTTTATTTACTCAATAAAAATCACCCCACCGAACTTAGTTTGGTGGCTGAACAGATAAATAGATTTGTTTTTCAGCTCACAGAATTATATGAGCCGCTGGTGCAGGTGGATGATCAAGTGGACTTACGCTTGCAGCAGTTGGAAAACCTTGTGGACAGCTTAGAAACTCTTACTGCGTCCAGCGCAAAAAACATGTTGCAAAGATCTAAAAATTTAATGGTTTTTTACAAAAACAATGATGCACGCCTAGAAAAAACCATTAAACTTACCAAAACAATTTTGGATAAAGTGTCTCAAACATATGCGGAAGTGGAAGGCAACATGCCTCAATTTTGGCTCAATTATTATGTGCACCAAAAGGCGCATTTTTATACCAAAATGTTAGCATGGCAAGATGGAAAATTTTTTGAACAGACCATAAATTCCATAAAAACAACTTTTGCCCATGAACTGCCTCCCACATCCCACGCATGGATATCCTTGGCCCAGAGCTTCCTTTTCACAGCCTTGCCCTTCTTTGTCTTAGGAGTTTTTCTTTATAAAGGTATAGGGCGCATGCTGCCTGCAACCATGACTCCCACAGCTAAACATATGCTCATAAGTACTTTTCCTTGGATACTACTGGGCATCACCTTGCAATACGCCGCATGGTACGGCGGCAATAGATATCAAATTATCAATGCCCTGGGCACGTTTTTACAATGCTATGGGCAAATTTGCTTAGCTTGGCAAATACTACGCCTTGGCAGAGAAGATACGCATGAAAACAAATCCCCCTTCCTGTGGGTACTTCCGCTTTTGGTGGGTGCTTTTTTCCTTATCCACCTAACGGACATTAACATCATTTTCTCTTTGCTATGGACAATCTTTTTGCTAGCCATGTTTTATGTGATTTTTAAAGCCAAAAGACCAAACCTCACCCTAAGTCGCATTTTATCGCAATTCTTTTTGGGCGTTATTGGTTTATCCCTTTTCTTTATCTTCATCACTGGCCATATTCATCTTTCTTTCTTCGTTATTCTTGTGGCCATGTGCTTTGTCATAGGCGTACATCAAGCGGAAGCTTGCGTGCACGCCACGGGCTTACTGCACACCATATTGCCCCAAAGCGGTTTACGCGCTTTATTCTATGGGATTTTACTGGCCATTGCCTTGCCCATTGTTTTAACCTTATCCTTACTGGCACCGTTGAGCTGGCTCTTGGCTTTTCCCGGCGGTGAATATCTTATTAATAGCCTTGGCAACTTTAATTTTAGCGTGGGCAAACTTTCCTTCAATGCCTTGCAAGTGCTCAGCGTGGCCACGGTATTTTATCTCATAAAATCCATTATTTCTGTTTCAAACCACTATATTGATCGCACATGGTCACAAAACTCCAACGATGCTTTAAGCTCCTTGGCAACCCCCATAAAAACCACTATTTTCTTTGGCTTTTGGGCCATATTTATCCTGTACGTATTGCAAAGCGTGGGCTTTGACTTAAGCAATATTGTGGTTGTGGCCGGTGGTCTTAGTGTGGGTATTGGCCTTGGCTTACAAGGTATTGTTCAAAGTACCTTCAGCGGTTTTGCCCTTATTTTTGGCCGTAATATTCGCGAAGGAGATGTGGTGGAAGTGGGTACCGTCAATGGCATTGTACAAAAGGTAAGCCTACGAGCCACCAGAGTACGTACCTTTGACAACTCCATTGTTTTCATACCCAACTCTGAGTTCATGAACAAAAGCTTTGTGAACTGGACGCACAATGGCAATAAAAGACGTTGCACCATCTTGGTGGGCGTGGCCTATGATTCTGATTTGGAGCTGGTACAAAGCACCATCTTAGAAATAGTAAAACAAGACAATCGTGTGGCCCATGATCCAGAACCTGTGGTCTTTTTCATGGATTTTGCCGCCAGTTCTTTAAACTTTGAAATATATTTCTGGATACATAATGTGCTGGACAGGCTCTCCATTTCCTCCAGCTTACGCCATGAGATCATGGTAGCCTTTAGGGAAAAGGGCATAGAGGTTCCCTTCCCGCAAACGGATATACATGTGCACGACATGGCGGATATGGGCACGCCCATTCCCATGGGCAAAATAATCACACCGGCCCTGCCCACACATACAGCAGTAAAGGCACGCCGCCCACGCCCTAAAAGGTTATTAAGGAAAGTGGCAAAAGGAAGTGTGTAGAAAATATTAATAAAGCTTTCTGGGAGAAAACCTTTTGTGGTGGACAAAAAGGTTCTTCCCATAAAAAATCTAACTACTTCTAGATAGTATCGTCAAATTGCGAATTTTTGAGTTTTATCAAGGAAGATGAGCGAGCTTTGAGGGAGTGTATAGAGACATACATGACCGAAAAAGCTCGTGAAATCTGACGCTGAGAAAATCAAAAAGGCGCATTTGACGACACTATCTAATACAAAAACTCCACCTGCGCTTGCTTGGCACCAGTCAGTGCATTTACAAATTCAACCATACTTTGAAAGATGGATTTATACATTTTTTCAAGATTATCATCTTCCACAAGTTCAGCTTGAGCGGAAACCCCCGTGAGCTCTTGGAGGCGCGCTAAGGCCACGTATTGCCCACCCAGCGCATCCACCAATCCCAAGTGCAAAGCTTCCTGCCCGGTGAATACACGTCCATCGGCTAGTTTTTCCACTTCTTCCACGGGTTTTTTGCGCCCTTCTGCAATCATGGATACAAATTGCCCTTTTAAATCATTGACCACGGCTTGAAAATAGGCCCTATCTTCGGGACTAAGCTCACGCATCATGGAGCCGGCATCTTTAAATTTACCCGATGTGATGGACTCTTGCGTCACACCAAAGGAATCTAACAATTTATAGATTTGCGGAATATCCATGCGTACACCTATGGAGCCTGTGATGGTGCTGGGATTGGCCACAATGTACTGCGCCGCCATGGCCACCATGAGCCCACCCGAGGCAGCAGAGCCCCCCATGGAAGCCACTACGGGCTTGGTTCTTGCCAAATGTTGCAAAGCTCCGTGAATTTCTTGCGATGTGCCTGCACCACCACCGGGAGAATCAATGCGCAACAAAATACCCTTCACATGGGGCATCTTTTCCAATTTTGCTATCCATTCTAGAGTGGGCTTTGATTCCATGATGGGGCCTTCAACGCGTACCACAGCAATGCGATCAGAAGAAAATGGCCCAATGGAACCTGCCACCATTTGCCATACAAAGGTGATTATCAAAAGAATGCCGCCCCAAAAAATAATGGGATGGCGCTTGCGAAAGGGCTTGGGACGCAAGAGAGAAACCAACTCTTGTAAAAGCGTCACCGTTATGCGGCCATTGTCAATGGCTGTTATGGATTGGTTCATATCATAAGTGTGCGCATGCATCTGATCTTGAAATTGTGCAGAAAAAGGATCTTGCGGCTGATCAAAGCTAAAAGATTCTTCCGGCGCATGTGATTTTTTATGTGCTGTTGCTATAGGTGCATCGGCATCATTCTTAGAGGATTCATTTTTGCCTTCATCTGCAGGACTATCCATATTGATTTCTTGCCAAGTATCGTCTTTTTTATCCATATATACCTCGAGGGAGTTTGAATAAGGTTACTTATTTCCTTCGCGTACAAAACAAAGGAAATAAAAAAGGGAGAAAGTTTTCACCTTCTCCCTTGGATATATGTCATGCGTAGCTCTTATTCAAGCCACATAAGCATACAATTTTGGCTTATTCGTCGCTGCCTTCAGCTTCTGCTTTTTCAGCCATCTTTTGTTGGAAAAGATCGCCAAGGCTTTGGCCTGTTTCAGCAGGACCAGCGCGGAATTCTTTAGGCTTTTTGCGCTCTTCTTCGTCACGGATTTGCTTAATGGACAAACCGAGGCGACGTTCTTCAGCGCTCACATGAATAACTTTGGCTTGGATTTCTTGACCTTCTTTGTA
>CAYJLO010000082.1:0-12795 GCA_964370835.1 uncultured Desulfovibrionaceae bacterium | reverse complement strand
CTTTTCATTATCAAACTCCTTCGAGAAATAGAAAGAGTCGTTTACACCAATACCCGTGAGGCGTCAAGCTTTCTGTGCCCCATGGGCACATTTTAGCAAAGATTTCTTCACGGACATGGGTGGCAACGCTCTTTCTGTGTGTTTAACTACCCTTCAATGGCCTTGGTAAAACCAGCGACCGAATTCCTAATGACACTTTCGTCCACGCAAAATGTAAGGCGGAAATGCCCTGGGCAACCAAAGCCAGAACCGGGCACTGCCAAGATTTTTTGCTCAAAAAGACGTTGGCAAAAAGCCACATCGTCACCGCCGGGGGCTTTGGGGAAGAAGTAAAAAGCTCCGGCTGGCATTTGAAATTCATAGCCGGCCTTGGTGAGTACTTCAGCCATGGCATCACGACGCGCTTTATAAATATCCACATCCACATTGGAACCCAAAGCCGCAGCCATGATATGCTGTCCCACCACGGGAGGATTCACATAACCCAAAATACGATTGGTCAAAGTGAGCGCGCCCATGAGCTCTGCCCCTTCTTCTAAATCCGGTGAAATCACCACAAAGCCTAAACGCTCTCCGGGCAAGGAAAGGTTTTTAGAAAAGGATGAAACCACCACGGAGTAAGGATACATGGGCAATAAAGAAGGCACCTCAACGCCATCAAAGGCCAAGAAGCGGTAAGGCTCATCGGCAAGGAGCCAAATGGGCTTACCGTATTTTTCGCTGGCCTTTTGCAACACGTTTACCACGCCTTGCAATTGCTCTTTGCTATATACAACGCCCGTGGGGTTGTTGGGTGAGTTCACAATGAGTACGCGCGTTTTTTCGCTGATTTTAGCTTCAAGAGCGGCTAAATCCGGCGCAAAAGTGTCTTTTTCCGTGGGAACGGGGGCAAAGCTGGCACCGTGGTTGGCTGCATAAAAGCCGTATTCCACAAAAAATGGTGCAAAAGACAATACTTCTTCACCTTCATTGAGCACCGCACGGAAAAAAGCATTGAGACCGCCAGCCGCGCCGCAAGATAAAAGCACATGCTCAGCCTTAATATCCACGCCCTGCTCTTGGCTCACTTGTTTAGCCAGCATTTCGCGCGCCCAAAGATATCCGCCATTGGGCATATAGCCAAAGGAAAAAGGCTCAGAAGCTTTATCGGCAAGCTTGCGCAAACCTTCAGCCACGGCGGGAGGCGGTGGCAAATCAGGATTGCCAAGGCTAAAATCATACACGTTGTCAGCGCCAAATTCGGCTTTTAATTGTGCTCCGGCTTCAAACATACGTCTGATCCATGAGGCATTTTTCATATAGCCTGCCACGCGCTGGGAAAGAATAGACATAAAATCTCCTTTATATATCAAGTTCGGCATATTGCCATTTTTAGAGCTCTAGCATATAATCAGCACATATCAGTTGAGGAGAATACTATGCGCCTATTACCGCTTACTTTGTTCTGCACAGCATTCCTCGTAGGGTGCGGCTCTCAGCCCACACCTCGGGAACCACAACAAGTTAATAATTCCATGGAAATATCCGTGGATTTCCGTGATGAACATCGTTGTTCGCGCATTTCACCCGAAATCGAAATCCCTGCTCCGCCTCAAGGTACCGAAACATTTCTCGTGAGCCTTGAAGATGTGGACGATGGCAACCGCCTTCATGGCGGTGGCGCTTGGGATCCCAACAACTCTCTCAACGACGGTGTGGTCATTGTGGAAGGCGCTCTTACCAAGTATTACACCGGCCCTTGCCCTCCGGCTAATGAAAGCCGTGTTTATCAATATGTCGTAAAGGCCCTTGACGTCAATAAGCAGTTGCTCGGCGTTGGCAAATATACTTTCCTACAAGAGTAGTATATGAATTATTGCGGTTGGGGGGTCAGCTTATTGGACACCCTTAGTCTCTTCTTCTGTCGTGTGGGTGTTGCCGGCCTTGCGCCGCACGCTCCGGGCACATGGGGAACCTTGGTTGCGGCCCTTTTTGCCCCCATATGGTTTATGCCCCTGCCCACCACAGGGCGGGTCTTGGTGCTTGGTATACTCTTCTTCTTGGGAGCCTTAGCCAGTACACGCGTTGAACAAACCTTACAATGTGAAGATCCTTCGCAAATTGTCATTGATGAATTTGTGGGTCTTTGGCTTGTACTTTTACCTTTTGCCAAGGTAAGTCCCACAGAACTTCTTCTTGCTTTTATATTCTTTCGTTTTTTTGACATAGTCAAACCTTGGCCTGTGAACGCCGCCGAACACTGGATGCGCCAAGGATTTGGCATTATGCTTGATGATGTGGTTGCCGCCCTCATGGCCATGGCTTGCCTTGGCTTATGGCGCCATTTCATGGTATAATATCCCAAAAAACAGCCTCATTCTCAGCAGTATTGTAATTATTCTAAGCTCATTTACTTTTTGTTATGACCTTGCCTTCATAGAGAAAAAATACTTTTGTATGCTAATGTCTTTTGAAAAAACGACGATAATGTATAATGTACTTTACTTCATACGAGAGGAGCCCATATGAAAGTTACCACCAAGATACTTTTACCCATGTGTAGTATCATTTTGCTTGGCATGGTTTTCATTGCTTATATCACCTACGATATGAGCTCTGAAAATATGAACAAAGCACAGCAAGACCTTAACATTATGGCGGTAAATAATACCATCTCAGAGCTAAGCGGCATCCATGAATTTAACGTACTCAATGCCATTTCCCTTTCGCAAACAGGTCTCTTACAACCCTACCTCATAGGCACACCTGAAGAAGTTGCCGCCAATACGCAAGGCGCCATAGATCGTATTGTTAATATGCGTAAAACCTACAGTTACGCCATGCTTGGCATCATTGATACCAAGGGCAAAACCTTACGCCACACCGAGCAAAACTTGGTGGGAAAAGATTTTTCACAAGATTTTATGTTCACCAATGCCATGCAAGGGCACGTCACCGCAGGGGCTCCCTTCCTCTTTAACGGACGCGTGGTTTATGCGGTGTCATCACCTGTATATAAAACCGGCACCAAAGAGGTCATTGGCGTAGTTTTTAACGTCACCTATCTGGATGACACCTTTAGCAAAAGAATTCCTCTAGGCAAAAAGGGCTCCTTCATGGTGGCCGACAGAAATGGCACCATATTTTTGAGCAGTGACTCCTCTCAAGTGTTAAGAAGTCAGCTCAACCAAACACCTTGGGGTAAGCAAATCATGCAAAGCCGCTCGGGCAACCTCACCTTTGATTTAAACGGCGAAGAAAAGTTTGCGTACTACGATGAACAAAAAGACACCGGCTGGGTGGCCATTGCCGCCCTTGACGTCAATGAGTCCAATGCTTCTAGCCTTGCCATCGGGCAAAGAATCTTTGGCATTGCGGCCATGGTTACACTCATAATCGTTCTTGTCACAGGCTTCTGTGTCATTCGCATGCGCAACTCCCTCATGGTTTCTGTGAGATTTGCCCACGACATTGCCAATGGAAAGTTGGATGCAGAAATTGAAAAAACATCCAAAGACGAAATGGGCATGCTGGCTGAATCTTTGCAAAATATTTCCCATGTATTGCGTGCCATCATTGTCGAATACACCCGCCTTGAAGACACCATCAAACACGGTGACTTGCGGGCTCAAGCACAAAACCAAAACTTCAGCGGCGACTTTGCCAAACTCATTCATGGCACCAATGCCATCATCAATAACTACCTCACGGTGCTGGATAATATCCCCTCGCCGGTGGTGGTGCTCGATAAAACTTTGAAGGCAAAATATGTGAACAAGGCCGGTACAGATTTAGCCGGTACCACCTATCGTGACAAGAGCTGTAGAGAACTTTTCAACCGTGAAGACGACTCCTCCCCTCAAGACGGTTTGCAAAAGGCTGCTTCCACCAAACTTCCTCAGCGAGGCGAAACCATAGCCCATCCTCAAAAGGGCAGCTTAGATATTATCTACAATGCCATACCTTTATTGGATGATAAAACACGCGAAGTAAACGCACTATTACAACTTATTACCGATGTAACCGCCTTTAAAGCCACACAGCAAACCATTTTACACGTGGCTGAGCAAGCCTCACAAATTTCTGCCCAAGTGGCGCAATCTTCGCAAGAGCTAAGCACGCAGCTGAAATACTCCGAAGAAACCGCCGTTGTCCAAGCTAGCCGCGCCTCTGAGGCCAGCCATATCATGGACAGCATGAATAATGATGTGAGTGTCATGGCCTCCATGGCTCAAGAAGCTTCCGAAGCCTCCGAACGAGCCAAAATAGAAGCAGAAAATGGCGCCGATGTGGTGGGTAAAGCCGTAAAGAGCATCAACGCGCTGGAAGCTCAATCGCAAAAACTAAAAGATGGTATGGAGCAACTCAACGAAAATGCCAATGCCATCAATGAAGTTATCATTACCATTGGCGACATTGCCGATCAGACCAATTTGCTCGCCCTTAATGCTGCCATTGAAGCCGCCAGAGCCGGCGAATCGGGCCGCGGTTTTGCCGTGGTGGCCGACGAAGTGCGTAAATTGGCTGAAAAGACCATGTCCTCCACCACGCAGGTACAACAAGCCATCTCTGCCATTCAAAGCAGTGTGCGCACCAGTGTTGAGCAGGTAAATCAATCGGCCACCGAAGTACAAAAAACCAGTCAATTGGTCCATGAAACAGGCACTGTGTTCCAAAGTATTACGCATATGGTGGAGCAAACTTCTGCCCAAGCAAAGAATATTGCTTCTTCCAGTATGCAGCAGGCCGACCACAGCCATGGTGTGAATACACAGCTTACCGAAGTGAATCAGCTAGCGGCACAAACGGCTGCCAGCATGCAAGAATCCTTAAATGCCATTGATTCCCTGACTTCGCAAAGTAGAGCTTTGAGCGAGCTTATCATTACCATGCAAAAACAGTAATTCCTACCTAATTACCATGAAAAAACCTCCTTAATTTCAGGAGGTTTTTTCATGATTTTTCAAAATTTTGTTTGCTCAATTGTCTTCCAAAAAACAATTAAATTTTATCAAAGCACCTTTCTTTTCCCTTTTTTTACTAAAATTACTTCGAGATACACAAAAAGGCAATTTTTCTATCATATGCGGCTTTCTTGACTATTGTTTATGCTGTGCTATTTATTTAAAATGGAAAGGTAGAGTAGACACCATTCTCGCTTTTGCCTTGTACCCCTCGCCAAAATAGTCTTTGCTTTTATCAGTAATTTTCAACATTGTGGGGATGTATGCAATTGTCCGTTACGCAGAAATTTGTGGCCATTTTGATTACCCTATTGCTCATAAGCTCAGGGGTTGTTTACCTAACTGCTACCTACAACTATTCTGAAACGCTCAACGCTACCCTCTCCGAGGACATTGTAAAAGCGCAAAATAATTTTGACGCCATTAATAAAGCTAAACAAACTGAATATTTGTACGTATCCCAATTGGGTGCAAATTACGCAGGACTGGCGCAAGCCGTAGCTAATAATGATGTGGCTACCATAGAAAGCTTGGCCAAAAACATTGTACTGAAAACAAAAACCACCATTCTCACCGTCACCGATGCACAAGGAACAGTCTTATACAGGGTTCATAACGACAAAAAAGGTGATAGCATTGCCCACCAAAAACCCATAACCGATGCCCTGCGCGGCATATCTTCGTCTGGACTCATGGAAGGCGCAGTGGCCTGCTCCATTCGAGGCTCAAGCCCCCTCACTGTGGGTTCTACCATTGTGGGCACCATTTCCATTGGGGATTCTTTGGCAAGTACAAACTATTTAGATTGGATAAGCGGCTTGCTTAATCTTCAAGTGACCTTCTTTGAGGGTAGTACACGTCTTATGACCACCATCAAAGATTCCCATGGTCAACGCCTCGTGGGCACACGTTTAAATAATCCCACCATCGAAAACATGGTTTTAAACCAAGGTAAAATATATTTTGGTGAAAGCACCATTGCCGGCAAAAAGTATTTTGCCGCCTACTGGCCTGCGCGCACCTGCGATGATAAAACCCTTGGCATGTGGTTCATTGGTTTACCTGTGGAAGCGGCCTTTGCTTCCAAAGAGCAAGCGCGCATGAACACCATCATCGCCACTTGTATTGTGATGCTCATCATGCTTATCATTGCTGTGTTTGTGGGTTATCGCTTCACCAAGCCCATCAAGAGCATTGCCGACTACGCCACCAAGGTGACTCACGGACATGCCGATGCCACCTTACATATGGACAGAACAGATGAATTTGGCATCTTGGCCACGGCCCTTAAAGAAATGGTGCAAAAGCTCAAAGAACAAGCCCATTGGTACAATGCCGTGCTCAATGCTCTGCCCATCAATGTGTCTGTCACCGATATGGATAGAAATTGGACCTTCGTAAACTCCGCAGGCCTTGCAGGTTCCGGCAAGAAATTGGAAGAACTCATGGGGCTGCCCTGCCATACACGCGGCGGTAACCTTTGTAATACCCCCGATTGCGGCATCTCTCGTTTGGAAGAAGGCATTTCTGAAGCCATCAACACCATGCCCAATGGCACCGTCATGCATATGCGCTTAAGTTACTTACACGACATGCAAGGCAATAAAATTGGCCACGTAGAAGTGGGCATTAACATTACAGAGCAAGAAAGAATTCGCCAAGAAGCCGAAATTGCCACGGAAAACATGCGCCTTGCCCTCATTGAGCAAATTGAAAACGTGGTGCTCACCCTTGACGATGCAGCACAAAATCTTGCCAGTGCCGTCACCGCCGCTGAAGGTGATGCTAAAAACACCGCTGATTATATGAGCAACACCACCGTGGCCATTGAAGAAATGGAAAACACCATTCAAGAAGTGGCGCACAATGCTTCCAAAGCCGCCGCAGGCGCTTCGGATACGCAAAACCAAGCCCAAGATGGTCATCAGATTGTGCAGCGCATTGTTAAGGATATCCTTAGCGTGCAAGAATCTTCCAACAACCTTAAGGTGGACATGGAAAAACTCTCCGAGCACGCCAACAGCATTGGTGCCATCCTTAACATTATTAGAGATATAGCAGACCAAACCAATCTCTTGGCCCTCAATGCTGCCATAGAAGCGGCACGCGCAGGTGAGGCAGGACGCGGCTTTGCCGTTGTGGCAGACGAAGTGCGCAAATTGGCCGAAAAAACCATGGACGCCACCAAGGAAGTGGAAACTGCCATTCACATTATCCAAGAGCGCACCGTGGAAAGTAGCAAGACCATGGATACCACCTCAACGGCAGTACTTAAGGCCACCACGGAAGTGCAAAATGCCGGCAATACCCTCAGCGATATTGTGTCCTTAAGTGTATCCACCGCGGAAGAAGTGGCCACCATTGCCACCGCCGCAGAAGAGCAAGCCGCCACCACTGGCAACATGAGCCGCACTGTGGCCGACTCTAGCCAACTGGCTCAACAGCTTGCCGGATCCATGGAAGATGCATCTTATATTGTTCGCCAAGTATCTGAGCAAGCCTCCATGCTTCGCAGTATCTTGGACGACATGAAGAAATAATCACCACACAAGCAAGCAAAGGCCGGAAAAGTGTTTTATACTCTTCCGGCCTTTGTCACGGCTAAACCATGACAAACCTTATTCATATATCCCCATTCACCGTTGCAAAATGCTTTCTTAGAAAAGAGCATATAAAAAACTCACAAAGCCTGCTCCATGCATAAAAAAAAGTGCCCCTCAAGCCTATGCGGCTTAAGGAACACTTCTTCGCATACCTCAAAAAAAAGGCCTGCAAAAAATTATTTCATGCGGTACGTAATGCGTCCACGTGTGAGGTCATAGGGGGAAAGCTCCACCTTTACCTTATCACCTGGCAAGATACGGATATAAAATTTACGCATTTTACCGGAAATATGCGCAAGAACTTCATGCCCATTTTCCAACTCTACTTTAAACATGGCATTGGGCAGGGCTTCCTGCACCACACCATCAACTTCAATGGCACCTTCTTTGGCCATAGTACCTCCGCGTGCTGTTTTGTCTTGCACAGCACTACATATACAGGGAATGTATAATCTGTCAAGATAATTTACCCTTAGCCCCTAGACTGTGCGTGCATATAACTCCAACATTGGGCCATACACATTAGTAACCTCACCAAATGAGCATCTTTGCAAAAAAAGCGCAAAGCCATAGAACCTCGCGCTTCCCATGATGTGTTATCTTCGAACAAGCAACAACCACAAACCAATGAGTATCAAAGGTAAGGAGAGGATTTGCCCCATGGTGAGCCATTGAAAGGCCAGATATCCCAAATGCGCATCGGGCACACGCACAAATTCCACCCCAAAGCGTGCCAAGCCGTAGCCCAACGCAAATACACCAGCCACAGCACCGGTATGACGCTTTTTAAGGGAAAACACCCACACCACAGCAAAAAGCACCAAACCTTCGAAAAAAGCTTCGTACAATTGCGAAGGATGTCGTGGTAAATCACCGGCATGGGGAAAAATCACACCAAAGGCGCTGTCGGTGACCTTGCCCCAAAGCTCTCCGTTGATGAAATTACCTAAGCGCCCAAAGAACAAGCCCGGCGCCACCAAGGGTGCCACAAAGTCCATGACTTCCCAAAAGGAGCGACCATTATTGCGCGCATAGAGCCACAAAGCCGTCAATACGCCCAATAAACCGCCATGAAAGGACATGCCGCCATGCCAGATGCGCAAAATTTCCGCAGGGTCTGCCAAATAACTGGGTAAATCATAAAAAAGCACAAAACCCAAACGCCCACCCAAGAGCACGCCAAACATACCATAGGTCAAGGCATCGTCAAATTGCTCTGCCTTCCATGTGCTCCCCGGGCGAGAAGCTCTATACCGACCCAAAAGCCATGCGCTGGCAAAAGCCAGCATATACATGATGCCGTACCAGCGAAACTCCAGTGTGCCTATGCTAAAAGCCACCGGATCCACAACAGGGGCCAGCATTTACACCTTCACCGTGGAATTGGCCACATAATCGACGGCGCAGTACACACCGCTTTTTCCACCGCTTTTATATACTAAATGCATGCCATCAATGACCACGTCTTTTTGCACCGCTTTGCACATATCATAAATGGTGGCCGCTGCCACTTGTGCACCAATGAGGGCTTCCATTTCCACGCCTGTGGGGCCGGAGGTGCGCGCTTCGCATTCCAATTCAAGACCATGCATCTCATGCGTATCACGTACCACAAAGCGCACATCCACATAGGAAAGCGACAGAGGATGACAGAGGGGAATAAGCTCCGCCGTGCGCTTAGCTGCCATGATACCTGCCACCTTGGCCGTGGTGAGCACATCTCCCTTGGGCAGCGCCTTTTGCTTGAGTAAGGCCAAGGTGCTGGGGGATAAATGCACAAAGCCACGCACTATGGCCACACGTTGGGTATTTTCTTTGTGACGAACATCCACCATGGAAATGCAGCCGTCTTTTGTCATATGCGAGAATTCTTTTGTCATATATATTTCCTTTTAGTATTAATTAATAATTTTCCACACCCAGCAACCATCTCCACCACGCAGGGGGGCTGTGGGGCTCTGGCTTTTGCCAGCCTGAATCTTGTCCTGTTCCTGCCAAGAGCAAACGCACCTCATCCCAAGGGGCATTTTCGACCTCTGGCCTTCTTGCCTCCAATAAAAACGTGGGCGTATCTCCATTGCGCATGGTAAGCAATGCATGCACCCAAGGCACCATGGAGGAAAAACGTAAATCGTACACGCCCCACTCTTCTTGCCCCAAAGGCATGAGTGCCTTTTGTTCGGCAATGGGCATGACCAAAAAATGCATGAAGGCGCGTCCCCTACGGCTTTGTTCCTCAAGAGAACGAATCACCTGTGCATCTAAAGCCGCATATTCAAGCAAAGGTGTACGTATCTCACCAAGCAAGGTGAAGCCCTGCTGATGCACTGTGTGCTTGCTATTGGGGAAATAATAGGCCGTACGGCTTTTCCCTTGGGCCCACATATGCGCTGTGGGACTAACGTGAGAATACGGTTTTTGTGTTTCATAGACCACACGCCAATTCCACGGAGCCAGTGCGTCGGGAAATACCATCAAGTCCACCAAGGCACCGCGCTCTTGCACCACTGCCTCTTGCTGCCACTGACTACGCCATTCAGCCTCATGATAATATCGCACACCAACGCACGCCGCAGGATATATGCATATCCATATGAGCCCCATGATGGCATAAGGTCGATGACTGGCGCCATGCCACATGGTGAGTAACAAGGGCAAGGTTAACAGTATATCCACTATGAATACACCATTGAGTCGTACGCGATATTCCGAAAAGGGCAAAAATATCATGGTACCGTAGGTGGTGACCACATCTAACCAAATATGTAAAAGGAGGCAAGCGCAAGCCAAGGCAAAAATTTTGGGAAAAGTCCACGCGCCGCCGCCCTCTCTTACTATTTGCATCACACGTTTAAAACGCTTAATGACGCTTCGCTTGGGACTTTCAGTAAGAACAGTGCCCCCTGCAGGTAGCAGACTCAAGGCTCTTTTGCGCTGTGCTCGTCGACAGTATAAAGGATAAGCCAAAAGAGCCCACAATAAAGCCAATATGGGCACCGCCACCAAGGAATGTGTAATGCCGCGATGGAGTAAAATATAATCCACGGGTAAGGTGGCAAAAAATACATCCACATCGGGAGAGGCAGCCATGAGAGCCGCAAACACCACCAACAAACGCGTTTCCGGTTCGTACTTTGCCGGTAAAGCATAGGCCAGCAATGCACCGCTGGCAGCATGAGTAATGGGATCCATATTATTGCCTAAAGGGGCTTACTTGCCGCGGCTGAAGGTTGGTATAATCATTGGGAGCCTGTTCATCATCATAACTTTGACGCAACAAAGAATCTAAATCACGTTGCACAGCCTGCATATATTGCGGCGTATTAACGTAATAAAGAGCTTTATCAAGGGAGCGACCACCGTGGGGATAGCGCGCCTGAGCCGGATCATGAGCCGAAGACACAGCACCGGAAGGAGGCGCCACGTACACATCGTCCCCAACACTCTTGGGCCCGCACGCTGCAAGAAAAAATACACATAGACACGCGGCCCCAAGTCTTAAAAACTTTTTCACCGCAAAAAGCATACATCTAGGCATAATACTTACCCCTTTACTCCGCTCTCTCTTGTGTTTTTTACACAATACACCATGCTTGACCGGTGCGCAATGCAGGTTTTTTTAAAAAATTATTTTTTTTACTTGACGTGAAAGCGTTTTTTGCATAGAAACATCTTCGTTGAGTGCTCTTGTAGCTCAGTCGGTAGAGTGCATCCTTGGTAAGGATGAGGTCACCGGTTCAATCCCGGTCAAGAGCTCCACTCAAAGAAACCCGTAGGTGAAAGCCTTCGGGTTTTTTTGTGTGCTTTTTCGCCACGTCGGACTCATGGCCATGAAAAAAGCCCCCAAGCCAAAGACTTGAGGGCCTAAAAATCACAAATAAAACCACTTAGAAACTATACACAAAAGTTGTGGTGGCTTTGTAACCATCGTTATTTCCTACGGCGAAATTGGGGTTACGGTGATTGTTCCAATGGTCTGTATTTATGCCATTATAAATATAGCCAAGTTGCAAATGTACATCAAAATTTTCATACATTTCGTACTTGGTGTCAAAATTTACCTCAACTAAATAGTCACCCTTTACCATATAGATATAATTTGTCTCGTCTCCATAAGGAGTGGCTATATAGCGCACATTGTCAGGATGGTTGGTGCCGCCCCAATAAGCAACACGCAAAGTATGCGAAAGGTTATCCATAAAGGAGAAGTCTTTTAATTGCAGGCCAATACCCCAAGAACCGGCATAGGAGGATTGTATGCCATAAGCGCGAGTAACGCCCCAATCAAGCTCTCCATCGCCCAGAAAAGAGGTGAAATTACCAGCGGGGGCAATATAGGGCATCATTTCCGAACCATCGGTCACATTATCATTGTCACCGGAACCATACCACGCGAAAAGACCGGCAGTACCAAAGTCAAACTTATATTCCACCAGCCCCTTTATTAACCAGCCGGAGCGGCTCATGTCCGCGCGTAAGCCATCTTCCCAATGTGCCGGATAAGTCCCGTAATTTTTTATATTGGCAGGAAGATACACGGTATATGTTCCGCTGCTTTCCACCGCACCATAGTTGAAATCAAGCTCAAAGTTCCAATGGTTCATTTGCAAGGTTATGGGTATACCCACAAAATAAAAGGCGGTGAAAGGCTGTTCGGAAACATTAAAATTACTACCGGGGCCTTCATCATAGGAACCTATAATCCTTTGCGCACTATGGGTGTATGGAATCAAGCCGGCTCTGCCATAGTTGATGGTGAAAGGACTTTCTGTGGTTCCATCAATGTCCATGAGGGCATTGTCACCATAAAAGCCAACCATGCCCCATGGGCTTACGGACCAATTTTCACCGCGAATGGGCACAGACAAGTAAAATGCGTCCATATTGTCAAGATAGTTTTGAGTACCTTGTTGATAATTTATCGCACCGGCTAGCTCTCGCTGTGTAAGGTTATCATTTATAAAGCGTAGCCAGCCCAAGGTGAGGCTTACATTGTCATTAAACTTATAATTTGCCATAATAGCGGCTACGTCGTCCGATAAGATTGCAGGGCCGCCGGCTGCCGATGGGGTATCAATACTTTGAATACCCATGCGCACAGAAAGTTCGGTATTTGGCACATACCAATCAATGTAGGCATTTTTTACTTTTACGGCGAGACCGTCGGTGCCAAGAGCCGCACCATCGTCATTCTTCCCCCATGATTGATCGCCAATTTCAAAGAACACTGTGCCGGAAAGAGCTTCGGA
>CAYJLO010000081.1:0-12905 GCA_964370835.1 uncultured Desulfovibrionaceae bacterium | reverse complement strand
ACGCGGAGGGGTGGCAGAGCTCGGTTTATCGCGGCGGTCTTGAAAACCGTTGAAGGTGAGAGCCTTCCGGGGGTTCGAATCCCTCCCCCTCCGCCATTATTTCAATAGCTTACATGCAAAAGAGGCAATCTCGAAAGAGGTTGCCTCTTTTTGTTTTCAATGAGTTTGCCCCATGCCTGCCCCAGGTTTGGGAGAAACAAGCTATTAGACCTCACAGCTTCCTGCAAAACTGAAAAGATCATTTTTCACTGCAAAACTGGCAAACAAATAAAAAACTGCTTGCATAAAACAAACAACCATGTAATTCTAAAAACGTGGAGAACAGACAACTATGAACTCAAAACAACATAGCCTAATGGAAGCAATGGCAAATTTTTCGCATAAGGCCTCAAAAGCAACAATTAGAGACATTGTGATGAAAGAAGGACTATGCGCACAACCAGCGGTCGGTCATCCATTTAGTGACATCAGAGTCACCCGATTAAATGAATTGCAACCAATAAAAAATAGTGCTGGGCAGCCGGCAGTGAGTTATAACGTTGATGAAAGCTCTCTGTATGTTTTTTCGACTACGGACAAAAATGAAGTCAAAAAAATCTTATCAAAAAGCGAAAATAATCAAGGCATAAAAACATACGGCCCACATGATAAAGACTTTTCTAAAGTTCACGAAATGCTCGTAAATGTTGAGAAACGTCTTCATCTTTTTTTAGAACACTGTAGAAAAGAGAAAGCCCTTGATGAATCTTTTCTTCGCCAGATTTACATGAGGGCAGAAAAATTTATACCATTGCTTTTCACCATAGATAACTTTCAAGGAAACATACAATACACATCCCAACTACCTATATTCTATCCCTCTTTCGAAGATGAACTCGAGACAAGAATGTATATACCCCCTCTATTTTTGGGAGGAGCAAAGCAGTGGATTAAAAATCGCCATTGCGATGAATGTGGGCGCATTTACTTCTACAAACTCGAGAGATCCAGGTTTTGCTCTGAAAAATGTAGAATGAGGACAGTACGAAAGAAGTAATAGTTAAACTTTTTGTAAAAAAGGCCCGACTCCAAGGAAGAGCCGGGCTTGCAAAAAAGAAGGGAAACCGCGGCAACGGTTTCGGCCAACTAGATTAGCATCGATAGTTTGACCTCATCCCCTGCCTTTTGCAAGTCTTTTTTCCTCCTTTAGAGTCCACTGTGTACACGCACTTAGATGCGATTCTACACTCACGTCTAAACAAGGAGGCTATATGTCTACCGAAGAAAGTGTCTTAAACGAAGGCGATGACCTTATTAGTATTTTTTTACAAATACTTCCTGAGGTCTTTTGTGGCCGTGAGCTAGACAAGCTCACGGGAAAAGTACTGCAATGGCGCACTATTCAAAATCGCCGTTCTAAAGGGGAAATCCCTGAAAAGTGCTTTAGAAAGATCAGCCCTAAAAAGGTTGTCATTCTGCGAAATCAATTCTTAGAATGGCTTCAAGCTGACATGGCACGTGTACAAGCGGCGTAGTCCCTAACAATCTCTCCCCCAACCTCCTCTTGCTAATATGGCAAGAGGAGAAAGACAAAAGGACTTTATATGAATAGTTATGATGAAAACAACTTCCCAATGTCAGTCAGCGCCGAAGTTGTGTTTGACCCAAATACTATCTATCCACCTACTCCTCTGAGTGAAGGGGACCATATCGAACATAACGCAACAAAAATTCTTCCACAACATGCTAATGGAATTAAAATTCGCTTTCTCAACAAAGGTGGGGACAAGGCCTTAGATGAAGATATGCTGTTATCCTGCCAACATCCTGATGTTCAAGCCATATGTGACAGGCTTGAAAAGGATATCTTTGCACCACAAGAAGTAGTTGCGCCGCTACCTGTCATCCCTCCCGCAAACTCACCCGCAATACCGCTCGCTACGCCACTAATGAACGTATACAACCAACCTTTGTATGTATCCCCCCCTATACCGCTATCACCAATCCCCCTAATGTCTATGTACTCGAACCTGCTCCCACCACCAACCTGGGCTTCCCTACATCCCTATGTGGTAAAGCAAAATTATTTACAAATACTTCTGAACAGAGAAAAGGACACCCTTACTTACAAGCACATAGTAATGCTATTTGCTATACTAAGCCTAACGGGCGTAGCCTTTGAACGAGCTTATAAAACAGTGCTAAATGGAGTAACAAAAGACTTCATAGACGCTTATTCAAGCAAGGATTGCCTGCGCTGGATAGAACGTCTCCCCATAGACAATGTTTTACATTGGGGGGATGACATGGTATCATTATACGCTTTTATAACTAAGCAAAGTCTTGCATCGAGCATAGAGTGCTTACATCGCCACTTATGCGCGCATGAACATGAAAATAGCTTCGCTGCGACAGATAAAAAGTCTCATTGGGTCTTTGAGAATACTCCCCTTTTCTATCTAGAACTCCCCTTGGCCTACAAGACCATATTTGAAGCTTTCAATACTCACCCCGTATATAAAAGCAGCACCTACCCCCCCAGCAGGTTTGAAGTAAGCTTCAAATTGAAGGGTGTAAAGAGCTTTACTCTTGATTTTTCCCTCATGAAAAGTACTAAAAGCTCAGAATCCCGCTGGTTTCAGAAATCAGAGCAAACTCCCCCTTCAGTAGCGCAACAAAGCCCCCATGCCCTACCTGAAGCGACCCCTATTATCAAACCAGGAGACAAAATTCCAGGAAGTGATATTGAACGCAAGAAACTTCTCAGCCCTATCATAGAAAGTGGCATGATTGTCTGGATTTATGGCCCTGAGAAGTCATTTAAAAGCCGTTTTGGGCGAGTTCTAGCGCATAGCTTAAGCCATGGAAGCATTTTTTTGAATAAATACACGCCTAGCGAACCTGTGCCTGTCCTATTTATAAGCGGAGAGGATCTCCCTGACAAATTTCAATGCGCATGTGAAGCAGAGTTAAGAGGGGCGAACCTTCCTGTAGAAATTAAGTTTTCTCTTTTACTTGCAAAAGACCCAAGCAATACTTCAGGGCAAATAGATATACTTGCCCCACGCTGGAAAGCCCTCATAGAGAAAGCAATTGTAACACAAGATGTAATTATCTTAGACTGCTTATACAGCTTAACTACGAACAAAGTCAGCATCGCAGAGTTAATTGCCTACACAACACCCTGGAAAAATAAAGGTAAAACATTTATCATCATTGACCATACAAACCGAGAAGGTGAACTTCAAGGTAGTATCGACAAAGTTCGTATTGCTGACATGTGCATTAAGCTTGAAAAAAATGAAAATGACACAATAACACTGTCATTTCCTACTACACGCCACCTTGGCCCTGACGATAGTCTACCTCTTCTTCTGAGGCCAAAATTCGGTACTGATGGCACCTTTAAATTTGAAATTTATGAAGGGGAACCACCACAAATTTCCAACAAAACAAAATGTAAAATGATAGCTTACATTTTGCACGAGGATTACCACTTAAAACAACAAGACGAAATAGATAATCTCTTTGAGGTCAGTAACTCCTCGATATCCAACTGGGTTAAAGAGTGTCGAGGGACAACGTGGGCTCCTCATGAAAAAAAACTCTACGAAAACTACAAAGCCATGTCATGTGAAGCTCTTAAAGAAGAGGCCAAAAAGCTAAAATGAGCTAAAAACAGTGAGACTGCAATCTTAATGTGTTCCAAATTCAAAGCATTGCCATTTGGAATTTTTTAAACTGTAAATTCAATCAGTTTAACTAAAGTTCCAGACTTTCACCTATTCCACCCCCCCCTGTATCTACCCTTCTTAGGAGGGTAGATACTTTTTCTCTCAATGTGCACAGGGCCGTTGTGCATATTCGAAGTAGCCCCTGTACACACTTACTCCACACCTTCTTTTTACCCTGTCATACTACTTCTTACCCAGCTTGCATGAATCCTCACTATAAAAGTTAATTCAGACACTATATTATGTGAAAAAGACATCCCGCATAAACAGCAACCTCAGTCTATGACGTTCATTTTAATTCCAGCCACTTATAGGAATTATGTAATACACAAAGAATAACACATAACACGCTGATAAACTTAATACAAAACATGTAACTTACAATTATACAGGACAATAACATGCAAAACATACCACAGCTAACACTACCCCAAAGTTATATATTCAGAGACGAAATCATCGATCCATTAGGAAGGCTTCTTAACTACTACGTTGAAAGTCACAGTAAGGTTCTTGTCGTAAGGTTTGACTTAAGATTTCCACAAGACTTTAAACCAGTAGACACCAATCGGTATATTTCAGAAACCATAGCTTACATTAACAAAAAATACACAAGACAAGGCCTATCCCCCATGTACTTCTGGGCTATGGAACAACATCAGAGCCTCCATCCTCATTACCATATCGTACTTCTATTGGACGGGCAAAAGATACGTAGCTATGCACACGTCTTTGCTAACGCAGAAGCGGCTTGGGGGCGAGCTTTAGGAGCTGACGTCAGCGGTTGTGTGCATCACTGCAACAGAACCAATGGAACTATTGATATGCATCGTAACGGATTGCAAATACGCCGATGTGACGGAGAGCAAGCTATGCAAGAGCAAATGCAAGCTGTATGGACTCAAATCTCTTATCTGGCAAAAGCATATAGCAAAGCACCCAAAAAAGACGGTTTACGAAATTTTGGTATGAGTAGACTTCCATAGTAACCAGTTAATAAGCAAGCCAATCTTCCTAGCCAGTTTCTCCCAAACCTATCTTAAATTTTCTCTTATGGACTCTGCACAAGTGTTTTTAAGGAGAAAGTCTCAAACTATGCAGTAATACAAAGTTTTAAAACTACTCACTCACATGCCTTAAATTCCGGCATTTCAAAGCCTCTACAACGCGCTCACGTGCAAGGGAGTATGGCTATACTCATCAACCTTATAACAATTAAAGGTGATTACTATGAATGATTCAAGCAAACAACACATCTCTTTTTCATTGGTGCAGGTTCCTTCTCAAAACAACGGACATGTTGCTATTGTAAGCGCAACAAATGCTGCTCGTGCTGACTTTGGCGCAGCTGACCCAAGTTCAGCAGGTACAAACAATATTGAGGACATTCTTAATCTCGCCCGCGAAAGAGCTGCAGTACGGGTTCTTAAGCATGAGAATCTCCACACTAACGTCAGCCTTCCTCCTACTCAAGGGCAATCCTTGCAGACACAACCCCCAATACCAAAAGAAAAAAACAACGGCGGTGGCAGTAAGCCAGCATCTGAGAAGCAAAGAGATATGATTGCAGGGCAATGTAGAAAAAGAGGAATTGAACCTAATGAATTATGTCATACAGTTTGCAATCGGCCTTTGCATGAACTTCAAGGGCAAGATGCACATGCAATTATTCAACATTTGAAAAATAACTAGCAACATTACGTAATAAAATGAAGCCGTGTATGGACTACCTCTCATACACGGCTCATACTGCAATATTATGCTACATTCCCAAATTAACCCAAACTCACCTAATTCCCCCTCACCGTCACCTCATAATAGAAAAGGAGTTCTCATGTTTACTACCGCATATCCTCAGGAAACATATACAGAGCCACCTATTTCCACTCAAGATATTTTTAGGTTAGCATATCAACCACATCACTCTACAGAACTACATGAAAATATATACCAAAGGCTAGAGAAAAATCTCCCTCCTATTTTCACACGTAAAACAGCCTCTCAAGCCATTGGAGGACTTATATCAGCAAAAACCCTAGCAAACCTGGATTCGCTAGGGCTCGGGCCAATCAGAAAGGTTAAAATTGGTTTAAAAGTCGGCTATGAGCGAGAGGATTTCATCGCGTGGCTCAAGCAAAGAATAGAAAGATAACATGAAGCTAATTGAGCTAACAGCTAGAACAATAAGCATAATGACTTATCACAGATTAGCTCAGCTATTTACTGAACCGTAAATACCCATGCGCCTTTGTCGCGCGTAAGAATTTGCACCTCTCTAAGATTGTAGAATGCTGGGAAAGCAAACGATTCACCATACTTAAGAGTATGAGGAAGTCGTTTTAAATCAAGTTCATTCATTTTTATATTACCCCTGTTGAGCATAATTCCTTCTAAAGTAACGGAATCATCTATGGCAGTTATATTGACGTACTCGTTTGATCCAGAAAATGGAAGAGTTTGAACCCTTACTTCTAGGGGAGATGTTGCTTGTATGGCCTCATCTTCAACCTCGTCATCACCACAACCGACAAGTAATACACTCATGAGCAAGCTTATTAAAAAAAGATTTATAATTTTAACCATCTTCGTCCTCCTGCTTCATACGAATAGTATTAATGAACACAATGCATGGAATAAGAGCTTGATACGCAGCTGAAGAAAGTGTCGTTGTAGCTGCAGCCAAAGTAGCTGCTCCCACTGCGGCAGCCCCTACAGCCCAACCAATAACAGGCACAGCAACACAAGTAGCGGCAACCCCTGCAACACCACCTGCACCAAGAGAAGAACGTAGCGTAGAAGCCTTCAAAGAAACATTACGGCCAGAAGATTTAAGAGCTTCAAACAGTTGCTTATCAAAGTCTTCATCTGATACATTTTCTAACTGAGATTGGCACTGCTCAATCACTTTTGTCACGATAGCTTCTTCTAATTCAAGTATGCCAAGCTCATGCAAGGATGTTTCCTTTTTGGCCGTGACACCTAGTCGTCCGCGTAATTTACTCTTCAATGAATTTTGTGTGGACATATTTTGAGCTTTGTCTTTCTCGATAACTTGTTCAAAATGTAAGGGGATACCCAAGAAAGAAGCAACATCTTTAATAATTGTGGCATAGCTTACCCCATGACCACGACTTTTATTAGCTACGGATTCGCCACCAAGATTTTGTATTTCTACACCAATTTTAATAGGATTTCTTTCGTCTTTTGTGATGTCAGTCAGCTTACGCTCTCCTAAAATCTCAGCGAGAGAAGCAAGCTCTTGCTCATCTGCATCTTTAAGTATCGGGTAAAGATATTCATCTGAGAGAAGTAGGTGTAGCATTTTCATAGGCACTTCATTTAAAATATCAAGAAGATCCAACGTATTTCCAGAAGGCAACACGCCTGTATAATCTAAAAGGCTCTTCAATGTAGGCCAATACTCAGTATGGCCATAGCCCATACATTGGAAGTTTAAAACATTAGTATGTTCTTCGGGAATACCATGTTTGCCAATACATCTTTCAAAGTCAGTTTTCACCGTTAACGCACCATCGGAGGTTGAGTAGAAATTGTACACTGTAATGTCAGATGAATTTAAGGTCGGCAAGCTAGATTTAGGCCACTCTACAGCTGCCCCCATAAGAACTACTTTGTTTATTGAGTATTTAATATACTCATGAGCCCATAAAAGCCCATTCACTATAATACGCCCACCGAGAGAATGCCCTATAAGGTTCAAGGAAATAATTTCTTTACCAGTTAACGCCAAATCAAGAATTTCATTGAGAGCATAAGCCAATCTATCAGCTTTCTCCTGATTTTCACCAAAAGACGCTGCTACTCCAAGCCCTGCACTAGCAACAGTTGAGGCTGCGCTAACCCCTATGCGTGCAGCAATACCCCCTAGGCCTCCTGTAAACATACCAAGACCTAAAGCTCCTGCTGACACCACTGATGAAAGTGCTTTACTCTTAGCTGCACTTTTAGCATCTCCAGAGTCCCAGTGAATAAGAAGTGTTGTACACTCAGGAAACTGACTAGCTAGTTTTCGAAATTCTTCAAGGTGTTCATTTTCGGTAATGGCAGTAAAGCCATGAATAAGAACATTTACAATACCTGAGTTACCCTCATGTAATCTATGAACATTAACACCAACTTCTTGAATTTTGTGTCGAAAGAGACGTGCTTGGCTCATATTTTCCCCTCAGTAGTAATTTTACTGAACAATATTCAAATTAAAAACAGGCTATCTCTGCAGAATTTGCATTCCCTTATCTTGCCATGCGACTCCTTCTTCTGCCCACGCTTCTAAGTCTAGTACTATATCTTCTGACACCCCTATTTCAGATGCGAATGCCCGTAATAAAGTCTTTTCTGCTTCATGATACTGCTTATCAGCATAACACAATAGGATAGCTTCTCGAATAAAAACTCTTTTCTGTACCTGATTGGAAAATGTTAACGATGGGCATTGGGGGGACTCAAGGCAGAATTCAATAAAATTTGTATCTATACCCACAGCAAGGGCAATACTTTGAAACAAATTTACTTCATTTTCATCTAGCACGCCATCAGCTTTAGCTAAGAAGATAAGACCAGCTAAAAAACTACGGCTGTCTTCTACAGAATTAAATACAGACGAAACCTCCATACCACCTCCAACTATTCATTTTTATTAGTATAGCAGCATACAGTATCTACATTTTTTCATAAATAGGCCTAAAAATACGCCTTTAACTAAAAATAATACCCCTTTTAGTACATGTCAATATGCGTGCTCAAAGCATAGATTATTTTCAAGAATTACAAGGGAGGGGCTATGCAGGAAAAAAGTCAAACACTCACGAAAATAGTGGGTAGTACAATACATAAACGCAGAAAATCCCTTGAAATGTCACAAGAACAACTTGCTGAATTTGTGGGAATTGGACAACAATCCTTGTCTCGCATGGAGCAAGGCATCATTGCTCCTAAATTTGAAAGGTTACAGCAATTCGCAGATGCTTTACATTGCCGTGTTGTAGACTTGTTCAGTCCTCCTGAGGAGACAGAAGACTCAACTGCACTAGTTTATAAAAATATGCTATCAAATTTGAATGAAAAGGAGCGCGGCTTTGTTTTGAAGCAAACAGAAGAGCTCATTCGTTTTCTGAAAGAACAAAAAAACTAAAGTGAATATTAGCAAGATTATTATCGTAGCTGTGCTCAATAGGCACAGCTACGATATATACTAAATTATAAAGCAGTGCCGAAGTGATGGAGTACCTCTTTACTTTGGCATTATCAGAACTTCAATATACGAAATTTACAAATGGGAAGAATGTTCTTGTGAGATAGTTTTCCTCAAGTTTCATTCCAGAAGCCCGTATTTACATCCCCCAGGCAGGGGGCTTTACACAGGTGAGCTTTTTAGGTTTTACTGGGGTAAAAGGTTATCCCCACGCACAAAGGTAGTCTCCACATACGACTCATCACCTCCATGGTAATAGTATTCATCTTGGCAGCTTATCTTCATTTTCTTACTCCACGTGATTTGTCATTAAATATATGCTAGCTAAGCGTACTCATTATAATAAACCACCCCCATTGAGGCATTGACGCAAAAAAGTATATCCCTTACCATATCTTTTACAGATTACTAGCTAAAACAAGAGGTGTACATGATTACAAATGAAAGCCACGGCACACCTACTCCTGTGGATAGTTCAGAATTTTACATATTTTTTGATACAGTTGAATCTCATCTCAGAGGAAATGAGGTAATTACAGCTATTAACTCTATTGATACTATTCTTAAAGATTTTAATAAATTATTTTTAGCTAACAACTACATTACTTTTCACATTATACCACCTCAAGAGGGTTCATTTAAATTTTCTGTAAAACTTGTAACATTTTCAATTTCAAGTTTTTTACTCGGTACACTCGCAGGAGATACTATTGACGTTGTATTTGAAAAAGTAACTGGCAATGAAAAAAAATACTATATTGAAAAAACATTAGATGCTGCTGTTGATTACATCTCAGGATTTTTCTACACGCCTGTACAGGAATTGCATGAAATAATACCTAAAAATATCAACCTAGACAAATCAATAAAAGCAAAAAGCAATCTATTTTCAGCTTCTATAAACGACGAAAATATAAAACAAATATCATTTAGCAACACAAAACATTTCATACAAAAAAGTGATTTCCCAAAACATATAGTTGATAGAATAGTAAGGCCACTAGAACCATTATACGTAGATATGCACTTGCAAATCAACAGGCCTATCTTAGCAGAAACAAAGGGCACATGGGGATTTATCAATTTACATGACAAGAATGCAATAAATTGCCATATTGAAGATAAAGTTTTCCTTGAAGATTTTTTACACGGAAAATATCCTTTGAAAAACTCACAGTTTTTAGACTCAATACAATGTACAGTCCAGATAGAGCGTGAACTCGTCAATGGCGAAGAAAAAAAATTGTCAACAAATATAATTGAAATATTTCAATTTAATGACGTAGAAGTTAGAAAAAAGCCACCTACATTCAATACAAAAACAAAGGTATATAAAAAGAATAAAAAACTCAGTCATTCAAAGATTATTCAAAGATCTTTATTCGACGCATAATACTTTTAACTTTCACCCTCTACAGCCAGAATACCCACTTCACTACACCTCTTTACACTTCTCTATGTATTTATTACACTATACGCCAACGCAAACGAGGGGAGAAAGCAATGCCAGTATCAATAGTAGTCGGAGGCCAGTATGGCTCTGAAGGCAAGGGAAAAGTTGCCCATTACTTTGCAAAAGAGCAAGGAGCAACTTGCGCTGTTAGATGCGGAGGCCCAAACTCCGGACACACCGTTGTTGTAAATGAAACCCCTTACATTTTTCAACACTTACCTACAGCATCCATTATCCCCAGCGTAAAAAATTTCCTCTGCGCTGGTAGTTATATCCATATTAAAACATTGCAAAACGAGATTGCGAAAATAAATCTCCCTCAAGATAAGCTTTTTATTGATGAACATGCTGTTATAATCAATGACAATCACAAAGAACTTGAAAGCCAAGAAAAGTTAACAGCTAGAATAGGCTCTACAGGATGTGGTCTTGGTGCAGCCGTTATGGCTCGTATTCAGAGAAGAGAAGATATTGTTCTTGCTAAAGATGTTCGCGAACTACAGCCCTATATTTGCAACGTAGCATCAAAGCTACGTGAAGCCCTCTCGCAGAATGAAAGAATCATTATTGAAGGAACCCAAGGTTTTGGACTTTCTGTATTACACTCACCGCATTATCCATACGCCACAAGTAGAGATACTACTGCGGCGGGCTTCTTGTCTGAGTGCGGCTTAAGCCCTCTTGATGTGGATGATATCATTCTCGTTATTCGAGCATTTCCTATCCGAGTTGCAGGAAATTCCGGCCCACTAGACAATGAAACAACATGGGAAGCCATTCAACACGCTGGAAAACATGCCACAGACTTAACAGAATTAACTACTGTGACCAAACGTCCAAGGCGGGTTGCCCATTTTTCCCCCGATATTGTTTTAAAAGCCATTGAGTCTAATCACCCCACGAAAATAGTTTTAAACCATATAGATTTATTTGAAACAGGGGTAACTCAAGCCCATGCCGAAAAATATATTAGAAATATTGAAGAAAAGTTGGGGAGAACTATGGACTTCTTGGGCTTTAACCCTGAAGACTTGGCTGTGCGGGGGTAGTATGGAAAATGTAAAAATATCTGATGCCATAAATACTTATGAGATAGAAGAAAGAACTCCCCCAATCATTGAATCAGGAATGCTCTCCTCACCTCACATTAAGTACTGCATATTAAAATATAACATCATAACTTGTGAAGGAGAATCACAGGACACCTTATTGAAACAGGTTAACAGTGCTGTTTTTGAAATGAGGCTAGGCTATAAAGCATGGGGAGTCGGCGAAAAAGGTGAAAAGTTTGAATATGATTTAAACTATAAAGATGCTATATCTCTCGCCCCAAATTCTTTAACATTTTTAACTACAAAAGAAGAATTAAACCTTCCAGAAGATATCATAGCTCGTTTTAATTTGAAGTCGAAATGGGTGCATAAAGGCCTTCTACTTGGAACTGGCCCAATTGTTGACCCAGAATTTAAAGGAAGACTATTCATCCCTGTACACAATTTTAGTAATGAACACGTACTTGTTCCTGTTAACAAAAATTTAATAAATGTAGAATTTACTAAAACTTTAAACCCTAAACACCAATTCCTTGAACAAGATATCAAGTGCGACTATAACTACAACACAAGCTTTGACTTCAAAATAGATGAATATGTTGAAAAAATTGGAAAAGGGTTACCATCAAGTTCTATTTTTTCACAAGAACAAGTTTTAAATGATAAATTAGAAGACTATAAAAGTAAAACAAGAATTTGGTCATGGATAGGGATTGGTACTTTTTTAGTTGGAGGTGTCAGTTTAATACTCGCTGCATTTGCAATGTATTCATCATTTTCAGGAATTGTTGCACAAGCTCAAAAAGACATTTCAAATTTTAACGCTCTGCTCAGAGTAGAAGAGCACTCAGAGAATACAATCAATACAAAACAATTTGTCCTAAGACATGAATACGATGAGTTAAACGAAAAATACAATAGACTAATTAAAGAGTTAGAATTTCTCAAGCATGCGCATAAAAAAAATGACCCAGAAGCACAAAAAAGTCACTAATTTTTTATAAAAACAAACTATTTAAATTAATTTTGTCTACAACACCTTGAGACTCAAGAAAGTTATTAAGGTGACTATCCAAAGATATTACTTGAACATCCTTAGAAACAGCTGCTACCCTTTCTTGGGCAGCAGCTGAAAGTTCCTTTAAATACTGTATAGATATAGTTTTTTCAGATTCTCTATTTCTTTTTTGTACCCGCTCAAATAACACTTCTGCAGGACACTCTAAATAGATTAACACATTTGGCATACCAATTTCGGATAAAACTTGTTGCGCAACATTAAGGAATACTTCTCTTTGTTCCCCCTGTAGGGTGACATCAGCATAGGCCATATCCAATATAATGGAATAATCTGTTAGTACATTATGGCCTACAGCCATTTTTATGCCATGGTAATGCTGTAAAAGAAAAGTAAGCTCTGTTTCAAAAGCTACTTTAGCAGGGTTCTTATAAAAAATATCAAGAAAGGGATTTGC
>CAYJLO010000080.1:0-13116 GCA_964370835.1 uncultured Desulfovibrionaceae bacterium | reverse complement strand
TTGCTTGTACCTTAATTTATTTTTGGGCATTTCCTTCTGTGATACATGCAGCAGGAAATATTCATATCCAGTCCTACGCTCAAGCCAAAAAATTCTTGGAACGTGAGGTGTATAGACAAGATGATGAGCGCATAACACTGTACTGCGAAGCACATTTTGACACGCAAAAGAACATCACCCTGCCTCAAGGCTTTAGCACACAAAAACATAAAAAACGCGTACAGCGTATGGAGTGGGAACATGTGGTACCGGCAGAGAATTTTGGGCGCGCCTTTAAGGCTTGGCGTGAAGGAGATGCTCTTTGCAAGGATAAACAAGAGAAAACATTTAAAGGCAGAAAATGTGCAGAGCGCGTAAGCGAAGAGTATCGGCTTATGCAGGCAGATATGTATAATCTTTACCCCAGCATAGGCGCGGTAAACGCCAGCCGCTCCAATTACAATTTTGCCATGCTTCCCCATGCACAAAGTGACTTTGGTATGTGCCTCATGAAGATTGATAGCCGCAAGGTAGAGCCGCCCGAAGGTGCAAGAGGAAAAATTGCCCGCGCCTATTTATATATGGAAAGCGCGTACCCTCGCTACACCATGAGCAAGAGCCAGCGCAAACTTATGCAAGCATGGAACAACATGCACCCTGTTACGCAGGACGAATGCACGCGCACAAAGCGCATTGAAGCATTACAGGGTAATGAAAATAATGTTGTTAAAGAGTTATGTATGGATAGTAATTTATGGTGAGAATTAATCCGTTCATCACTGATTTTATGAATTCTTAAAAGTTGAACTCAATATACAGGAGTCCACATGACCAAGCAAAAAATAGCCCCACCGGCAAAATTGAAAGGAATTTTATTCTTAGTAATAGCTATTTCTGTTTTTATTGGCTTTATCCGTTTAGTCGGGCCAGTTCATTACGTTGAAACCATTATAGCCATAGCACTAGGAGTGGTCTTAGCAGAAATTTGCACTAAGTATCTAAGAAGTTACCTTTCTTATATGTTCAAAAAGTAAACAACTTTTCATCTATAGAGCTATAGGGATAACAGCAGCTTTCCTTTCTCCGTGAGCCTATATTTTTGTGTGGGGCTACGAGGTGAATCAGGCTGTGTGCGTTCTATGAGGCCGGCATCTAAGGCAGGTGTAAGATAATTTTTTCTAAAGGTGGGGGCGTGCTTTAAGGATAGGTTTTGCATAAGCTCTGCGCCGCTCATTTCATGCCCTGCCAGAAGAGAAATAAGAGATGTTACTTGGTCGCTTACTTGGTCGCTTACTTGGTCGGTGTATTCCTGTCCTTGTTGTTGGAGAAGTGCCAACAAGGCATCGTGCAATGCCTCCAGCATAAATTCCACAAAGACAGTAGAGCTTCCCTCTTGGTCTGCTTTGCCAAGGCTTGCATAATACGCTTCTTGCCTGTGCCTTACCAATGTTTCCACCGGCAAGTATGCCAATAAGGGTTTCCACTTACTTAAAATAAGTGTTTGCCAAAGGCGCCCCATGCGCCCATTGCCGTCACTAAAGGGGTGGATGAATTCAAATTCATAATGAAATACACAAGAGGATATGAGAGGGTGCTCATCTGTGCGCTTTAACCATGTGAACAAATTTTCCAAATGGCTGGCAATCAAATGCGCTGGCGGTGCCATATGCACCACCTTGTCCCCTTGGAAAATCCCCACACTGCCCGTGCGCAATGCTCCGGCTTGCGGCACCAGCTCTTGCATCAGCAAAGCATGCGCCGCCAAAAGGTCTTTCAAAGAATACGCTTGCCATGAGTCCAAAAGCTCATAGGCGGCAATGGCACCGTGCACTTCTTGAATATCGCGCGGCGGCCCCAGCACCACTTTGCCTTCTATAATAGCTGTTACCTGTTCAAGGCTGAGAGTATTATTTTCGATGGCCAGTGAGGCATGGATGGTGCGTATGCGATTTTTACGGCGCAACTGCGGTGAAAGAGCTTCAGACGCAAGCCTACCCCCTTCAAGTTTACCTAAACTCTCGCAAATGGAGGCCACCAGCTTCAAGGCGGTGCTCGTTATGGTATATGGCGGCGTATAGGACATACTTTCCCTATCTATTATCCATTGTTGAGTATGAACAAATTTTTTCTATTTCATCAGCTTGCTGTGAGGCCACATAAGAAAGGTCATAATTTACTTGCAAATGCATCCACAATTCTGAGCTTGTTTCAAAATAACGAGCAAGACGAAGAGCCACATTGGCGTTTACAGGCTCTTTTCCTTTCACTATGGCATCAAGGTATTCCGTAGGTAATTGTAATGCCAAAGACAATGCATCCACTGAAAGCCCTAATGGAATGAGATAATCTTCCTTTAAGATTTCCCCCGGATGTGTCCGTATTCTGTGCTTATAAAAATTCAAGTCTCGTTTCATACTAGCTACCATCACTTATAAAGAAAAGAAAAAATAATGCACCTCTCTCATTGCTAGCCATTTCATTTCCCAAAATCCGCTTGCAACTTTGCCGCCGTTTCCGCCGCGGCCTTGGCAATGGGATTATCTTGCAAGTGCGCATAGCGTTGCGTGGTGGAAGCTTGCGTATGGCCAAGCATGGCGCCGATAATATGCAGCGTTTGCCCTTCAGAAGCGGCATAGGACGCAAAGGCATGGCGGAGGTCGTGGATGCGCCAGCCGCTAAGGTTCGCGGTAATGAGCAAGCGTTTCCATGTGTCCTTTATATTCACAAGATGCCCTTTGCCATTACGCCCGCTGAAGCAATACTCATTGATGCGAGGTAAGCCTTCAAGAAGAGCAAGAGCCGGCGGCGGCAATTGTAAATTCTTTGCGCCCGTTTTACTGTCAGGTAGATGCGCCACACCGCGCTCAAAATCAATGTATTCCCATTTAAGAGTGAGAATTTCCATACAACGTGCCCCTGTGAAGAGGAGCATTTTAATGGCAGAACCTATAATGGGGTCAAGGGCGGTGACACGCTTGGTTTCAGGATTATGAAAGCCAAATTTTTCCATATGGCTTAAAGCTTGCCCTAAAGCTTCCAGCTCTTTTCTCCCCATAAAAGCCACACGCTTTTGTTCTTCGTATTTATCTATGCCGGTGACAGGATTACTTGCCCGCTCACGATAACCATTTTTCTCACACCAGCCAAAGAACTTGGAAAGCAAGGCCATACATCTATTAGCTTGATACGGTGTATCGCGCATGGCATGGTGTAGCGCCGTGCAATGTTTGTGGCGAACATCTTGCACTTTCACCTTACCAAAGGCAGGAACAATAAAGCGCTCTGCAAGGCTCTTATAATTTTGCGCTGTTTTTGGCTTAATTTTAAGCTCATGCTGCTCAGAGAATATTTCCAAAGCTTGAGTAATAGAAAGAGAATTTTTTGTATCCGCCACTTCCTGAGCAGGGTCTTCACCCATAACCACTTGCGCGGCCTTTGTCTTAGCAAGAGTGCGAGCTTGTTCCACCCCCAAAGTGGGGAAGGTTCCTAGACGAAGCCATTTCTTAGTGGCTCCCCTGCCCTTTCCGGCGCGGTACACATAATAGTAAGCTTTCTCTCCTGAGGCTCCCACCCGCACGCCAAAACCTGTGACGTCATCATCAAAGATTGTGTAACGTTTGCCTGTCACTTCTAAAGCTTCAATTATTCTCTTTGTTAAACGCATAGCATATCTACCTGTAAAAATAAAACATTTCACCCTTAATGGTAGCCCGGTGGTAGCCCGAGAAGATTTTTTACAAAACCGACTGTTTTTTTCTGCGGGCTACCACCGGGCTACCACCGTGGAACAATTCAGGGTATGTGTAAGCCAAGTAGGCCATGTTTAACTTATTGAAAATAAAGCGTCAATAGGTATAAGGACTTTTAAAAAGTCTATAAACATACGATTCGTAATCAGTAGGTCGGGAGTTCAATTCTCCCAGTTGGCTCCAGAATTTCAAGGGTTTACAGAAAATAAAATCTGTAAACCCTTTTTTCTTGGAAAATTTTCCACCACTTTTCCACCACTTTTTAAAACCACCAGTTTATAGTCCTTCCCCCCTGTCGCTACCCTAAAAGCCATTTGCCAAAAAGCTTTATCTATATTATACCACCTCCCCATATAATTTCATTTCACATCATTTAGGAAAGAGCATGAGCAAAACTAATATTTTATTTCGATACCTTTCATTATTTGGCAGTACTATGCTTTTCATATTACATACTCTGAGATATGCTTTTCTTGAAATGCTAGAAGCTAAGCTTGACCTTGTTGATATTTACATCACAATTACAGCATATAGCTTTGTAATATCTTTTTCCTTGTATGTTGCAATATATGGAAAGCCAACAGCCCAGAAAAACGATTCAACAACCATCGAGAACTTGCAAAAGCAAATTAAATACTTACAAGATACTGTCATAACAAACCTTCGTCGAGAAGTTAGCTATTTTAAATCCATCATTAAAAGTTATGAGCAAGCTATTGTTTACTATAAACAAGCTGTAAGCACCTATTCTATAGATTTAGTACAAAATATTTCTGCTAAACTAGAATTAGCCATCGCTCTTTCTCACGAAAGTAAAAAACATATTGCCATAGCCAGCAAAAATATTCAGCCTTTAATAGTCCACAACGCTAAGCTCATAGAGCTTACAGAAAAGCAAAAGAACACCATTCTTACTCTTTCCAGTAAAGGTCCCACCAAGAAACCTTCTATGCCTAGACCTTCTACATTCCCCATCACAAAAGACTACCGCAATATTTTTGATTCACTGCAAGACATAATCACCCCTAAGCACAGCTTCAAGGAAGTCTTACAGCTTTTGCAAAACAAGTATCCTCCCACTACCCCCTTCCAAGGTGAGCATTTCTCATTTCACTTTACGGATAAAGTTATCAAAAAAAGAAAGGACGGTTCCTATAGTGGCGAAGTTGCCATGAGCACCTTGCAAAAGGAATTTTCCATCTACAGAAGCTTTAAAAAAAAGAAGTGACGCCCTACATATCAGCCATTTTTACGATTTTCATTTTTCGTAAAAATTAAAAGCCATGTAATCTCTTGGAGTTTGCATGGCTTTTTTACGATTTCTCACAATCGTAAAATTAAGCATTTGATTTTACACAAGATAACTTGATAGTTCTTCAGAAAACATCATGGAGGACATATCATGAATCACAAAAAAAATCAGCTTGCCACCTTAGAGAAAAACCTTCCGCCAGTCGTTGCCAGAAAGGACATAGACAAATACCTTGGCGGCCTCATTAGCAGTGGCTACCTTGCCAACCTTGATAGCGAAGGTCTTGGCCCTATCGCTCTTAAATCAAAATCACAGCGTCGTGTGGCCTATTTACGCGAAGACCTCATTGCATGGCTAGATACATGGCTGGAAGACTAAGGGCTGACTATGAATACTATTTTTTATGAAGTAAAAACAGCTCTGGCTTCACGCTTACCTCATGTGCTTTCTGAACTCTTGCCCGGTGGTAAGGTGCAAGGGCATGAGTATGTGTGTGCATCATTGGAAGGCAGTGAAGGCACGTCTTGCTCCACCAATATAGAGACAGGCAAAGGAAGTGACTTTGCCACAGGCGACACGTGGGGTGATGTTATCGCCCTTGCCGCTAAAGTGTGGAATGTGCGACAGCTTGAAGCGGCAAAAAGATTAGCTGAGCTATACGGGCTTGAATGTAGAAGTATTGCGAACAATAGAGATGCACAAAGAAGGACGCAGAGAGATGCAGAAGCATTGAGCAGTATTGCGCCTTATGGAGAGCAATTACGAAAGCCGCAGACTGATACAGATATATCGGGAACTACGCAGACAAATGCAGTTTCATCTGAATTTGTCGCCATGTATCCCATACCCTCTACAGCGCCCATGCGCCCCCATAGGCACAAGCAATACGGCATACCCACAAAGCTATGGACATATACGGATAATCAAGGCCGCCCCATGGCGCATACAGCCCGCTTTGAAACGCCACAAGGCAAGGTGGTGCTGCCTTTGACCTATGGTAAGCAAGACAGCATACCCAAATGGACATGGAAAGCACTTCCAGAACCGCGTCCTTTGTATAATTTGCAGGGATTAGCGCAAACAACCAAGCCCATTCTTATTGTAGAAGGGGAAAAGACGGCTGATGCCGCACAAGTTCTCTTTCCCAATTATACTATAACCACATGGAGCGGCGGCGCACAAGCTGTACACAAGGCTGACTGGTCAATCTTGCAGGGGCGCACTGTCATTCTATGGCCTGACCATGACCAAGCTGGAAACAAAGCCATGCTAGAAGTGGCAAAAGCTCTTACCCCATATACAAAGGATGTGTGTATGATAACTCTACCACCTACCCTACCCGAAAAATGGGACTTGGCGGACGCTATTCCAGAAAATGTCCATGTGCATTCTATATTGCAAGATGCTAAACCCATAGAGAATTTTGCGCAGGTACAAACAGCAACCGCACAATCTGTCATGCAAAATAATGACTCCGAAGAGTTATCGTTTAAATCATGGCCACAATTTTCATGGGCATCTTGTCCCGGGCTTTTGGGTGATTTTGTCAAACTGGCCACACGCGATAGCGAAGCCGACCCAGCGGCGGTGTGCATCACCACCTTGGTACGCTTTGCGGCAGAGGTTTACGCTTTCTCGGAGAAAAGAGGGCCACATATATATGTAGGTGAAACGGCGCATCCACCGCGCCTCTTTGCCGTCATTTGCGGTAATTCCAGTAAAGCTAGAAAAGGCACGTCGCGTTATCCTGTGGCTACCCTCTTTGGGCGAGATTACTGTGAGGAGCAAGAGCTCCGTTCATGGAAAGTATGTATGCCAGCCAAAGAAAGCGGCGGCCCTCTTTCTACTGGTGAGGGTTTGGCTTTCCATGTGCGTGAAGAAACAGAGGAAGAACGAACTCGCCAGCAAAAAAGCAATCCTCATTTACTCCTACGCGATAAGGAAGACAAAAGGCTTCTCATATCTGATGAAGAGTTCGCCACGGCGCTCTCTTGCATTAAGCGCGAAGGCAATACGCTTTCCATGGGCATACGCTGCTTTTGGGATTCTGGCGACTATGCGCCTCTCACCAAAAACAATCCCATCACCGTAAAAGGTGCGCATATCAACATCATCACCCACATCACTATGCAGGAATTAGCTTTATGTCTGGATGAAGTACAAGCGGTAAATGGCTTTGGTAACCGCTTCCTTTGGATATGCGCCAGACGTTCTAAGTTGGTGGCCTTGCCTCCACGTATGCCAGAAGTGGAAATAGCTCTTATGCAAAGGGAGCTATGGCGATTGGTAGGGCTGGCACAAAGCCGTAGTTTGATGACCATGAGCTCTCAAGCTTTAGACATTTGGAAAAGCATCTACCCAGAGCTTTCCAAAGAACATAATGGCTTTGCCGGCAGCATTATCAATCGCAGTGAAGCCCAAACACTTCGCCTTGCCCTCGTCTACGCCCTGCTCGATGGGCAAACCGTCATTGGGGAGTCACACTTGCAGTCGGCATTAAGTCTTTGGAACTATGCCCAAGAGTCTGCACTCTATATTTTTAGCGACAGAAGTGCAGACCCTTTGGAGGAAAAGATTTTGCGCATCCTCAAAGCTGGTGCGCTCACAGCCACAGAACTCAGTAATGCCCTGCAAAGACATGTACCCAAAGAGCGTTTGCAGCCGCTTATACAGCGACTAGAAGCTCAGCGGAAAATTACCATCACCAAGGAAAAAGGTGCAGGCCGTCCACGCACTATCCTCTCGTTAAATATAGGTAGCGAAAAATCATCTTTAAGCGAAATAAGCGAAAAACGCGAAGAAAGGGGGAAGCATGTATAAATTCGCAATTTCGCTTCTTTCGCCTTATTCGCTTAGCCACCATATTTCGCGAGTCTATGTGCTGGTGTGGAGCGTCGCCGTCACTAAGTCTTTAAGCCAGCCTACCCATTGTATACACACGGCGCCCACGCTTCGCTGTGGCCTTGGTGTATCCTGCTGGGGCTGGCGAGGGGCTCCGCCCCTTCGAACCCTGGATAAGCGTGCCCTTTGTGTGCTTTCGTTATCTGCCAGAAACGAGCAACACACAAAGAAGCACGCTTGCGAAAAAAGGCAGCCAAGATGAGCAGCGCATCTGAACGCGTCTTGCGTAATGCCATTATCAATATGCGCGTCACCCCAGATGAGAAAGCCGCCATCACCGCCAAGGCTGAAGCCCAAGGGCAAACCGTTACCGACTTCTTGCGGCAACGTGCTCTTGAATATCGCTTGCGGCAAACGCCTTTGGAGAAAGAGCGCATACGCGAGCTGGCACGCATCGGTGCCAATATCAATCAGCTTGCGCGCTGGGCAAATACCTATAAGCAGCATATGGAGGCTGTGCAGATACTCACGGCATTGGCAAGACTTGAGCACGCCATAAAGTCAGATGGTAAAAATCGCATGGGGGAAGACGCATAATGTACATGAAAGTCTTTCCTCATGGGCAAGGCGGCGGACATGCGCCTACGCATTATCTGGTGCGTCAAGATTATCACGGACGTGATAAGCATCCGCCAGTGGTTTTACGTGGCAATGTGGAAACCACAAGACAGCTTATTGACTCATTGGAAACCAAGTGGCGATTCACGGCAGGGGTGCTGTCATGGCATCCCGATGACAAGATTACGGAGGAGCAGGAAGAAAAGCTTATGGACGACTTTGAAGCCGTAGCCTTTGCAGGATTGGAGGCTGACCAACGTAATATTTTATGGGTACGCCATAGTCATGCAGAACATCACGAATTGCATTTTGTCATTCCAAGGATGGAATTACACAGCGGCAAGGCATTCAATCCATGTCCACCTGGCTGGCAAAAGCATTTTGACGTGTTCCGTGATTTGCACAATATGCGTGAACAATGGGCAAGACCTGACGACCCAGCACGAGCACGCCTATTTACGCCAGAGCAAGCAGACCTTAAGAGGGCACGGCTTTTACGCTGGGGGAAGAAGCTCAAACAAGACGAGAGAAGTGCCGCAAAAGAAGCCATCAACGAATACATACGCACGGGCATTGAGCAAGGACAAATTACCAATAGGCAAGACATAGTAAAAGCCTTGCAAGATGCAGGGCTCAAGCTCAACCGTGCCGGCAAGGATTATATCACCGTGCAAGACCCCGACAGCGGGGAAAAATTACGCTTAAAAGGACAAATATATGCAGAACACTGGAAATACACTGGCCTCCCTCGCCGAGAGGATGAAGCAGAAGACAGAGCAAAGCAGGCAGACCGCCGAGCAGATGACGCAAGAGCAATTCAACGCCTTGAGCAAGAGCTTGCTGGCATCATCCAAGGCCGCCTTGAATACAACAGAAAACGCTATCCACCAAGAGCTTACGACCTTGGAAAAGAGCTTTTCCAAACGTTGCCAGATAGTACGCCACTCCTTGAAAATCAACACGGGGCTGACGGTGTTAGCCCTGCTAATAACCATAGTCATAGGCAGCCTTGGAATGGTGACCTACTACAAATACAAACTCAAGAACTTACAGGAAGAAGTGCACAGCCTTACTGCCAAAGCCGACAGCTTGAAAAATCAAATGAACCTTTGGCAAGAAAAGACTTGGTGGCTGGAACTGTACAAGTCGGAGAACGGACGCTTCATCATTCTTCCCACGGGAATGAAAATAGACCAAACATTGTGGCAAGTGGGCAAGAAAGAAGCCATACGCCTAACCACTACGGACAAGTTGAGCTAAGCCATGACAAAAATAGAACATCTTTTGACCAAATCCCTTGCCAAGATGGAGCAGGAATTGACCGCCACACAAAGCAAACAGACGGCAGAACTACAGCATCACAAAAAGGAACTACACGCCCTCAAGGAACAAGTGACACTTTTGCAAAATCAGCAGCACATACAGAACAAGCAATTGCAAAGTTTGAGCAACGCCTACGAGAACTTGGTGCCCTTATTAGGCAGGTTGAACAGTATTTTAACAGAAAACTAAGCAAAAAAAGAGTTGCTGAGCATAGTTTTGTTCATCGCGCATTCTTTAAACCATAACACCAAAAACTATATAACATACTAAAATAAAAGATTCTATTGGTGTTCGGCAAATCTTATATTTTCAAGATATTACAGAGGATTATTTTTTGCTTGACAAAATACATTTAATATATACCCTAGAAAAATATTCCGCGGAATATGTTTCTAGGGTATATATTTTTAAATTCTTTCAAAAGGACATTTACAAATGGAAAAGGTAAATATTTTATGGGCAAATCCACACCCTGATTTAGCGCAAACTATGGTTTTCATGTATGGAATTAATGCGAAAAATCAAGGCTGGTTTGATGAAGTAAATATCATTATATGGGGGCCGACAGCAAAGCTCGTTGCAGAAGATGAAGTTGTACAAGATGAAATAAAAAAAGCATTAAAGACAGGAGTACAAGTTTTTGCATGCTCCTCCTGCGCATCAATGTATGGGGTTACTGGCACGCTTCAAAAATGTGGCATTGAAGTTAAAGGTATGGGAACCCCACTTACACAAATTTTAAAAAATAATGAAAAACTTATAACAATCTAAAAGAAAGAAAAAAGTATACGGATTAAAAAATGGAACAAAGAGATAAGATAGTTTTAATTTTGGCAATGATGGCATTTTTAGCAAATGGCGACACCTATGCAGCTGGGGCATTAATGATTCCACTTGCCAACGATTTGGGTATTACCACAACGCAGGCCGCCATGTCAGTAACGTCATATATGATTGGTTTTGGTGTATTTACATTACTTTTTGGCCCACTGTCAGATAGGTATGGAAAGGCTAAAGTTATTAACTTTGCTGCCATAGGCACAGCCCTATTCAGTTTGCTGGGCGCACTATCTTTTAATTTAGAGTCATTAGCCTTTTTTAGATTTATAAACGGTGCTTTGGGGGCAGGCATTTTACCTGTAACATTTTCATATATTGGTGAATCCTTTAATGGAATTCAGTTACAAAATGAAAGACAAAAAGCATTAGGAAAAGTTTTAGGTCTTGCATATTTTGGTACAGCAACAGCAACTTTCATTGGAGGAACCATCGCACATTTTTCTTCATGGCGCATGGTTTATGTAAGTTACGGTGCTTTAGAGTTAGCTCTAGCTATTTCTATGCTTTTGATTTTACCAAAAGACAAACCAAAAGTTAACAAGTTAGAAATTATCACTTTTTATAAAAAAGCTTTTGCAAGTAAAGAACTACTATTAACTGTAAGCCTTTTGTTCTTTATTGGTTTTGCGGTACTTGGTTCTTTTTCATATATTGGTGTATATATAGCTAGTATTACAAATTACAATACATTTTTTGTTGGCTTAACAATATCTGCTTTTGGTTTTGGCGCACTAGTTGGGGCAAAGTCAGCAGCAAAATTAAGATTATTTTTGCAGAGAAAGTACCTATTATTTGCGGGACTATTAGGGTTATGCTCATACATACTTCTTGTTCATACTGACAATATTATGTATATCGTGCTTGCTATTTTTGGTTTTGGATTTGCTTTTATATCTGTTCAATCTACGATGGTGGGGGCAGCGCAGGAAAAACTACCAGAAATGAAAGGGACGGCCATGAGCCTAGCATCTTTCTGCTTATTCACTGGCGCAAGTTTAGGAACTTTTTTCAATGGCATAATAAAAATTGAAACAATATTTACAAACTCAGCTATGCTAATGTTGGTTATAGGTTGTTTATCTACGATAATAATATATAAAAAAACAATAATTAAAAAAGGAAAATTATGTCGAACAAAGATATAATCATTAACTCAAATTATGATATAGACACAAAAATATTTGCTTTCATAATGACAATTGCAAATGAAATGCAAGTTGCTACAGCAAAAGTTTTGAAAAAATATGACTTATCTAAAACACAATTGGATATACTTCATTGTTTACAGTTTGCTGAGCAAAAAATGTTGACAGTAAAACAGATCAAAGAGCAACTCGTAGAAGAAAGCCCTAATGTATCTCGTTCTCTCAATAAATTAATGGAGAATGGCTATATTGAGAAAGAACGTACTTTGGAAGACCAGAGGGTTGTAAAGGTGTATATTACATCTAAAGGAAAAAAAGTGCACTATGAAGCTGATATGGCTATATTAGAAGAAGGTAAAGGTCTTAGTCTTAACAATTCTGAAAAAGAAATTTTGTACAATTTATTACAAAAAGTATAACAAAATGCTATATGAATTTCATGATGTTTTATTATATCGTGAAATTCATATCAGTGGAGGTTGTTATGAATACTGAAGTGAGCTAGTCGCGACTTAATCGTACAATTGCCCTTGTGAAAAAAGGGAAACTCCGTTTTGATGGAAATACAAACAAACACCATCAAACATGGCACAGCGCCAAAGGAGTTTCCCTATGCAAAGTTTTAATCAAAACGTCATTAAACACAAGACCGGACTTCTCAATTTAGCCGCCGAACTTGGAAATATTTCCAAAGCCTGCAAAATCATGGGCTATTCAAGAGATACTTTTTACCGCTATCAGACTGCAAAGGAGACTGGCGGAGTGGAAGCCCTCTTTGATACCAATAGAAGAAAACCCAACCTTAAAAACCGTGTTGAAGAAGCCATAGAACTGGCCGTAGTGCAATTCGCTACGGATTTTCCTGCTTATGGGCAAACCAGAGCCAGTAACGAGCTACGCAAGCACGGTATTTTCATTTCTCCTTCTGGAGTGCGGTCCGTTTGGTTGCGCTATGATCTTGCATCCATGAAGCAACGGCTTACTGCCTTAGAAGAAAAGTCAGCGAAAGAGGGACTTGTGCTCACAGAAGCGCAGGTTCAAGCCTTAGAACGCAAAAAAGATGATGATTTGGCGTGTGGTGAGATTGAAACCCACCACCCCGGTTACCTTGGAAGCCAAGACACCTTCTACGTGGGCACCATTAAAGGGGTCGGGCGGATTTACCAACAAACTTTTGTGGATACCTACTCTAAAGTTGCGGCTGCAAAGCTCTATACGACAAAAACCCCAATTACAGGCGCAGATCTTCTAAATGATAAGGTTTTACCTTTCTTTCATTCTCATGACACAGGCCTTATCCGTATACTGACCGACAGAGGAACAGAGTACTGCGGAAAAGTTGAAAGTCATGACTATGAGCTATATTTGG
>CAYJLO010000079.1:1781-13335 GCA_964370835.1 uncultured Desulfovibrionaceae bacterium | reverse complement strand
TGAGTTATAAATTCTATTTTTACTAACGATTAAGTACTTTTTCAGTGTCGACTAACGGCTTGCTACATGAAGAACTGGAAGAAATACCCAGCCCCCACAGCCATGATCATGACCACAGCCAAGAATGCCGCAATGACCTGCCATTTGAAGAGGGATTTAAGCAAAATCACTTCCGTTAAGGAAGCACCGCCGCCGCCAATGATTAAAGCCATGACGGCCCCAAGGCCCATGCCCTTACCCACCAGCACCGCAGAAAGAGGAATGAGTGCTTCCACACGCACATACAATGGAATACCAATGACGGCGGCCACGGGCACTGCCAAGAGGGAATCGCCGCTGGCATAGGTGGCAATGAAGTCTTGCGGCACAAAGCCGTAAATGACGGAACCCAAGGTGACGCCTAGAAGCAAATAGGGCAATACTTGTTTAAATTGTGTATAACCGTCTGCCAAAGCTAAACGTATTTTTTGGCCAAGGCTTTGTCCCTGTGGCTTGGATGCGCTTCCGCAACAAGAACCCGATGTGGATTCTGCCTTGGGGGCACAGCAGGACTCTTGTTTAGGGTCTGGTTTAGATTCGGGTTTAGATTCTGGTGCACAACAAGAACTAGCTTCAGGAGCAGATGTGCAACAAGATAAGGGCTGTAAAGAAGGCGCAGGAGCACAGCAGGATTCTGGTTTAAGTTCTTGCGTGGGCTCGGGCGTACAGCAAGCTTGAGCCGGCTTTGGAGTACAGCAGGAACTACTTTGTGCAGGCGCAGAGGAGCAACAAGAATCGGTGCTTTGCATGCCATCTAAAGGCTTCACATGGCGCTCAAAGCCCATGCCGTGCAAGACCACACCGGCCACCACCGAGAGCACCAAGGCAAAGGCGGTATATATGAGGGTGACTTTAAGGCCGAAGGTGGCCACAAAAAGCCCTATGATGATGGGATTGAGCAGGGGCGAGGCAAATAAAAAGGTGAGAGTGGGGCCAAAGCCGGCCTTGGCCTTTAAAAGCCCGCGCAGCATGGGAATGGTGGAGCAAGTGCAAAAGGGCGTGATGGCACCAAGGCCAGCCGCCATTAAATAGCCACGTCCTTTGGAGGCACCAAGCAATTTTTGTATCTTACTGTCAGGTATATACTGCTGTAACAATGATACACCGGCTGAAATAATAATAAATAAAACGGAAAGTTCCACCGCCAAAAAGGCGAACATGCCTAGGGCATCTTTGATCATGGGCATATATTCTTGCATACGCAACTCCTCGATGAATTATATTTCTAGAATAATGGAAATATAAAATTTGTCAAGACTCTTTTTTTGCTTTATGCTAGCTTAACTTATTAAAGCTTGCGAGGTAACTATGGAATTAGATATTGCTGCAGCCTTATTGAAAGAATTGGGGCACCCCACACGCCTTTCCATCTATAGGCAATTGGTGGTGGCTGGAGAGCAAGGCCTTGCCGTGGGTGAAGTGCAAAAAGAGCTTAATATTCCTGCATCTACTTTGAGTCATCATATATCGGCTTTGGTGGCGGTGGGTTTAGTGAAGCAAAGGCGTGAAGGACGTACATTATACTGTACCACGCAATACGCAACGCTGGAAAAACTTTTGCACTTTATGACAGATCAATGCTGTGCAGGGGGCGACGAAGGGCTCAATACCATAAGTCCAAAGGCGCCAGACCTCGGCGTGAATTATTGGAAGCAACATAGCCAGTGGTAAAAAATTGGAATTTTCCATAAAAAAAGGCACAGCCTCGCGGTTGTGCCTTTTTTATATGAAAGAGTATGTAGGTTAGGCTGTCAGAAGGCTTTTGGTGCCCACGCCTTTGCTTGCTTCTTCAAATTCTTGTTGCAAAGAATTCATGAGCTCGCGCACAGAGGTGATGGCGTCCACCTTCCACACATTGGAGCCACAAAAGGCAAAACCTTTTTCCAAATTACCACGCATGGCGCTGATGAGGGCCATGGCTATGCAGTAAGGGGCCTTTTCTTGCTCACAGGTGTGCAAACATTTAAGAGCGCACTTGAAGGGTCTTTTTTTGCCTTCGCGATAGGCGTCCACGAAAGGCCCGCTAAGCGCCCGTCCTGGCATGCCTACGGGGCTTTTGATGATGGTGATGTCATCTTGTGTGGCATTCACAAAAGCTTGCTTAAAGCGAATGTCAGCGTCGCATTCGTGGGTGGCCACAAAGCGTGTGCCCATTTGCACGCCAGAAGCGCCAAGGTTGAGCATGCGCTGAATGTCGGCACCGCTGTACACGCCGCCGCCGGCGATGACGGGGATGGCGCGTCCCACTTGGTCTTCGAGTTTTTTTACCACGTCCACCAATTCAGGAACCAATTTTTCCAAAGTAAAATCAGGGCTGTTCAAATCTTCAGCTTTAAAGCCAAGGTGCCCACCGGCCTTGGGGCCTTCTAGTACAAAGGCGTCGGGCATATAGTCAGAGCTTTTCATCCATTTTCTTGCTAAAATGGAGGCGGCTCTGGCAGAAGAAACGATGGGTACAAGCTTGGTGCGAAATTCTTCTTTCTTTTGCTCACAAACATCGCGGAAAATTTTAGGAAGTTCGGTGGGTAAGCCCGCACCGGAAAAAATCACGTCGGCGCGATTTTCAATGGAGGCTTTAACCAAGTCACTAAAAGTGGTCAAAGCTACCATGATATTTATACCAATAATGCCGGAGGTAACTTCGCGAGCTTTTTGTATTTCTTGGCGTAAGGCACGCACATTGGCTTCTATGGGATTGGTGGCCACGTCAGGTTCTTTCATGCCGATCATGGCACCGGCGATGACGCCAATACCGCCTTCCTTGGCCACGGCAGAAGCTAAACCGGAAAGGGAAATCCCTACACCCATGCCGCCCTGAATGATGGGAAGCTTGGCTGTGAGGTCGCCAATTTGCAAACTTGGTAAACTCATATACATACTCCATGAGAAGATTTTTGTTTTTTAATGGATTAGTATACGGCGTAAAGGGGAAATGAGCAACACTTCTTTTGATGCGGGCCAAATTTCAATGGGAAGTATCATTTGGATAAAACTAAAGCCCCCTAATCTTTTGTGAGACGGGGGCTTTATGTTATCCTAAAGCTTGGTAAGCTTGTGGGATAAAATAGGCTACATTAAGCTAAAACGTGGCTGGCGATGCCGGATACCATTACAAGGCTCCAGAATGCAAATACAGCGTATACAACTTTTTCATTTTTCATGACGATTCTCCCTTTGTTAAAGTGTTTTAAGGGTTTGCTGACAAAAAGTCATCCGGCAATGCCCTCGGTAAATGCACACTAGCAAAGTTTTAAAAGAAAAGACAAGCAAAAAATATATTTGTGAAAAGAAATATTTGATTTTTTTATTTTTAAGTATTTCATATGGTTATACGCGTTATGGGTTTTTATTCACAAGATATTTATCACAAGTGTGTTTTTTTTGGCCCCATACTTGCTAAGGCGCATAAATGCTCAAAAAAGAAACGCTCAAAATTCAAAGGAGATTTTGAGCGTTTGCATGGGATATTGTTTTTAGTATTGTATATTAAATAGATACTATGCAGTGTGCCGCTAGGGCTGTTCTTCACAAAGCCAGTGATGTAACACAATCATAAGATTTTGCGGATCGATGGGCTTGGTTAAATAGTCATTAAGGCCCACGGCAATGCCTTTTTCCTTATCTTCTTTCATGGCATTGGCAGTGACAGCAATGATGGGCAAAGAGTCCACAGTGTATTGCTCGCGGATGATTTTTGTGGCTTGAATGCCGTCCATGACGGGCATTTGCATATCCATAAGTATAAGGTCGTAGGTTTCTTGCTGGGTCATATCCACAGCAATTTGCCCATTGTCTGCCATGGAGATGGTGGCTTCGGTTCTTTGTAGTAACTCTTCCATGATGAGCTGGTTGATCATATTGTCTTCCACCACAAGAATATGCTTACCCTTCAAGGAAATATGTTGCGCAATATCGTCTTCTACCTTTTGCGCCAATTGGGTTTGCTTGTCTTCGGCAGGGTCGAGCATAAGTACTATGGTAAAGGTGGTGCCTTGACCTACCACGCTTTCCACCAAGAGGGTGCCACCCATGAGCTCAATGATTTGCTTACTGATAACAAGACCAAGACCTGTGCCGCCAAAACGACGCGTGATGGATGCATCGGCCTGCGCAAAAGGCTTAAAGAGGTGTTCACCTTGCTCTTGAGAAAAGCCAATGCCTGTGTCTTGCACTTGAATGGCCACAGGGACGCGGCCTTCTGGCACTTCTAATTTTTCAGCCAAATCAGCACCGGCAAAACAGTGAACGGAGACGGAGCCTTTTTCAGTAAATTTAATGGCATTGCCCACCAAGTTATTCAGTACTTGTCCAAGGCGTACACGGTCACCTATATAATGTTGGGGCAGATCTTTTTCCACATCAAAGGAAAGTTCAATTCCCTTATTGGCGGCCACATCATGGTAAATGGTGATGATTTGTTCACCCACTTCATGAATGCTAAAGTGTGTATTTTCCAATTCAAACATGCCGGCTTCAATTTTGGATGTGTCCAAAACGTTATTGATAATGCCGAGCAGGCTTTTTCCGGAAACTTCAATTTTTTGTACATAGTCGCGCTTTTTCTCGACCTCATCTTCATTGGTGAGGTACAGGTGCGCAAGACCAATGACAGCGTTGAGAGGGGTGCGAATTTCGTGGCTCATATTGGCCAAAAATTCACTCTTCATGCGGCTGGCATCATCGGCTTTTTTCACCATGGAACGCATGGAACCCACCATGACTTGCAAGGCATTGTAGAGAACGCCAAGCTCGTCATCGCGCTTGAATTGATCAAGATTTTGAGCTTGTTTAGATGAAAGTTGCGGGTCTTTCTTGCCCTTGAGAGAGTTGAGCGTTTCCTTCCAAGCGTATTTTATTTGATAGAAAATACCTTGTTCTGTGCCTCGTAGGTCAAGGTCGTTATCCAGTACGCCTTGAGAAATTTGTTCAGCATAGCGCACGGCTTTAAGCAAGGCGTCCACAATGTTTTTCACAAAAAGGTAGATGATGGCTGTGAGTACCAGCAATATAAGGATAGAAAGAGCCGTTACTTCGCGGCGCACTCTGTCGCCGGGGGCAGATAATTCGCCAAGGTCAAGTACTGCGCCGGCAATCCATTTGGTTTCTGGAAGTACATCAAAGAACACACGCTTGCTGCGGCCACTTTCTTCAAAGGTCAAAGCTCCGGAACCTTGTACCAAGATGTCACGTCCCCAGTCGGTTTCAAAAAGGTTTTTACTCAAAACCTTAGTGCTGTCTTTATGAATGAAAACGGAACCGTTTTTATCGGACACGAAAATATATCCCAACTCACCAAGGTGCATCCTTTCACTCATGGTGTCTGTCAGTTTGGATACATTATACACAACGCCGATGATGGCATTGTTTTCTAAGGAATAAACAGGTGATGCCACAGCGTAGACCACCATGTTTTTGTAGCGATAAGGCGCGCTAACAGAGACTTTACCCAACATGGCTTCTTGGAAAAAGGCCTGTCTTGAAATATCATCGCCGATGAATTCTTCATTGGTGTGGTCTAAGATATTGCCACGGGGGTTGGCGATGCCAATATCCACATAATAGTAGGTATTTTTCATGTTCACAATGCGGCTACGCGCATCATGGGCATAGGCAAAGTGCAAGTTGACATCTTGCGAGAGGAATGGTTGTAAAATGCCAGTTTGGGCGAGGGAAATGGCGTTTAAAATATTAAAATCAAGGCCAGCCTTTAATTCTACCAAAGCGTTGGCAATGGCCATCTTTTGCAAAGAGGCGTTGGTCTCTGTCAGAGTGTCCATGCCTCTTTCATAGGTATATAAAGTTGACCCAAAAAGCCCAGCCGCCGCAGTGATGAGCACCGGCAGTAAAATCTTAAGCAGAATATTCAAACTAACTCTCCAGACTAAAAACCCTTAGTACAGTAACTAACCACTATTGATGCATATGACAAGTGAAAAAAAGAGTTAATTCAAAGGAAAGTACTCTACTATGATATTGGGGGCAATTCAAGGCCGCAGTAAAGGTGGGAAAGGTCATAAAAAATACTAGTTTTTTCTGCACAAACATGATAGTTGGTGTCAAGTTGTTGTAAATTTTTACAGATATTGAACGAAAGTGAAACTGTTACTAGTTTTAAATTATTACTTTTTTTGAGGAGGATCTTCATGAAACGTTTAGCACTCTTAGTTGTGTTGGTATGCGCTCTTGGCGCAGGCTTTGGTTGTTCATCCAAGTCTGCCAATACTGGGGAAGTCCCACCTGTTGAGAGCCATTGGACACCACAAGAGCAAACTGCCATCCAACAAATCACCGATGGTCGTGTGCATTTTGAATTCAATAAGTATGATATCACAGCCGAAGGTAAGCAAGTTCTTGCACAAAAGGCTGAGCTTATGAAAGCTAACCCACGTATCCGTGTACGCATCGAAGGCAACTGCGACGAAAGAGGCACCCAAGAGTATAACTTGGCCCTTGGTGAGCGCCGCGCTCGTGCAGCATTTGAATACCTTGTGCTTTTAGGTGTTAACCCAGCACAAATGGAGCTTTTAAGCTTTGGTAAGGAAAATCCCATAGTTTCCGGTACCGGTGAAGCCGTGTGGGCGCAAAATCGCCGCGACGACTTCAAGGTTATCAACTACTAAGATTTTCTTGACGAAATTTGTAAAAAGGGGGAGCGTAAAACTTCCCCTTTTTTTATGCCAAATCATTACCTGTGAGGATTGTATGAATATAGTAGTGTTAGATGGTGAGATTTTAAATCCCGGTGATATGTCGTGGGCTCCCTTGGAAGCCTTGGGTACAGTGACTGTGTATGCTGATACACAAGCGGAAGAACTTTTGGAGCGTGCCCGCACGGCAGATGTGCTCATTACCAATAAAATACGTCTTGATGGCGCAAGCATGGAGCAATTACCCGCCCTCAAGTATATTGGTGTGACGGCGACAGGTTATGATGTGGTGGACATTGTGGCCGCCGCCAAACTTGGTATTCCTGTGTGTAATGTGGTGGCCTATGGTGTGGGCACTGTGGCGCAACACGTGATGGCACTTACCTTAGAATTGAGCAGAAAGATTACACAGCACAGCGATAGCGTGAAAAAGGGCGAGTGGAATGCACGTAATGAGTGGTGTTACTGGCTTTCTCCTTTACGCGATTTTGGCGACATGCGCATGGGCGTGGTGGGTTTTGGTAATATAGGCCGAGAGGTGGGGCGTATGGGCCATGCCTTGGGCATGCAAGTGCAAGCCTTTAATCGTTCGCCCAAGCTTCAACCTGAATACCCTTGCGAATTTGTGGATTTAGATACGCTTTTTGCCACATCAGATGTTATTTCTTTGCACTGTCCTTTGACGGACGAATCTCGTGGATTTGTGAATGCGGCGCGCATTGCCACCATGAAACAAGGCGCCATACTTATCAATACGGCTCGTGGGCCCTTGGTGGATGAAAAAGCCGCGGCGGAAGCTTTGCACAGCGGACATCTTGGCGGTCTTGGTACCGACGTTCTTTCCACCGAGCCTCCGGCTGTGGATAACCCCTTACTTACGGCACCTAATTGCCTTGTCACGCCGCATATTGCATGGGCTACGTTGAAAGCCAGAGCCAATATCTTGCGTTTGGCCAGTGAAAATCTTGCCGCGTGGCAACAGGGTAAAGCGCAAAATGTGGTGAACGGGCACTTGTTTGACAAATAGTGACATGATGCTGCCATATGTTTTTTGTAGGGTGAAGGCATGAGAACAGATATACATACCCATGCCTTTCATCCTAAGATAGCTCATAAGGCCGTAGAGCATTTAAACGATCACTACGGCCTTCAATGTGTCGGCCTTGGCACCATAGAACATTTGCAAGAAGAGAAGAAAAAAGCCCACATAGATCGCTGTGTGGTGCTTTGTGCCGCCACAGCACCGGCTCAAGTGATTCCTGCCAATAATTATGCCATACATGTGCAGCAAACACATGAGCATATTTTATGTTTTGGAACCCTTCATCCGGGGTATGGTGCATGGCAAAAAGAGTTGCAAAGGCTAAAGAACAACGGCATTCAGGGTTTAAAATTACATCCGGATTTTCAATCTTTTTGGCTGGATGATCCGCGTCTTTTGCCCATTATTGAAGAAGCGCAAAAAGATTTCATCTTTCAAATCCACATTGGTGATGTGGGACCTGCCTCTAGCAATCCTTCCTGCCCCTATAAAATGGCAAAACTACTGGATACTTTTCCTGATATGCGCCTCATTGCTGCCCATTTGGGGGGGTATAGACAGTGGCAACATGCTTATCATGCCCTGGTGGGGCGAAATATCTGGCTGGAAACCTCAAGCTGTACGCCGTATATTGAACAAAAGCTCTTACACGAAATTTTGCAAAAGCACGACGCCGAGCGCATTTTGTTTGGCTCTGACTATCCTCTTTATTCGCCTGCTGAAGAAATACAACGCCTGCAAAAAATGGTCGGTCTAAGCTCTGCGCAATTGGAATGTTTTTTCACCAATGCGGATAAATTGCTGGCTCCCAAGGTATGGAATGCCTCTTAGCCGCTGAAATGTTTTCCTACAGGATGTGGTTCCCGCGTAGCGGAGCAAGCCAAAGCCAGCCGAAATTCACTTTCTGCGCCAGTGACGTTTGGTCGCATAGGACATGCGATCAAGCGTCATGCGTATTGTTCTCTTTAGGTGCGCTCCACGGAAAAAACCAAGGCCTCATACCAATACAACTTAGCTTCGGGATGCTGCCAAGCTCCTGTGGGCAGCTGTGCCTTATGGCATAAATTCTTTAAATAGGCCGCTAAATCCCAACCTTGTTCCACGGGCACCTTGGGCAAAAATACGCCACTGCGTGTGCCTAGGCTCAAGAGTAAACCGTGGCGACCAATTTCCACCTTATCCACTTGAGGGCAAAGAGTTAAAGGCCCTAGCACAGAAATTTCCATGCCAATGGGTTTGTCTTGATCTTGCCATTCTGCGAGGCTGAGGGGAGGAAAGCGTGGGTCTTCAAAGGCGGCGGCCTTGGCCATGCGTTCCACATTAAGATGCAAAGGCTCACGCCCCACCATGGAACCTATGCAACCGCGCAAATGCCCGTTTTTGTTTAAGGTGACAAAGCATCCAAGATCTTGCCCTAAGATACCTTCAGTCATGATGGGTATGGGAGGCATCTCGGGGGTAAAGTGCTTGGCAATGGCAAGGCAAGCAATATTTCCCAACATTTTCTGCTCTTTTTCACTCAGAGTAAAGGTCACGCTCATGGGGTCTCCAAAGGTAGTCGTTTATGTTAAGAAAAAGCCTTTTTTGAAAAATGAACATCAATGGCTTTGCATTGTGCATGCCTGAAAAGTAAAAAAAGGGCCCCACGCAAGCGTAAGACCCTTTTGTAATAATGTAAGAGGCAATTAGCCCTTTACCACTTCCATGGCAGTTTCGGCAATTTGCAATTCTTCATTGGTGGGGATGATAAGCACAGGAATCTTGGATTCTGGCTTAGAAATCACGCGGGCAATGCCACGACGGGTGTTATTTTCTTCTTCGTTGAGCACGATACCAAGGTCTTCAAGGCCTTGGATAACACCAGCGCGTACGAATTCATCGTTTTCACCAATACCGGCGGTGAAAACAATGGCGTCCACGCGACCAAGCAAGAAGAAGTATGCGCCCAATTGCTTTTTGATGCTGCGGCAGAGCATATCAAAAGCAAGTTGTGCTTTCACATCGCCCTTGTCACGCATGTCGTGTACGTCACGCATGTCGCTGTTACCGCAAATGCCCACAAGGCCGGACTTTTTATTCATGAGGGTATCAACCTCAGAAGTGGAAAGGTTCAGCTTATCTTGTAAGAAAGGTACGATGGCAGGGTCGATGGTGCCGCAACGTGTGCCCATCATGAGGCCTTCAAGGGGGGTTAAGCCCATGGAGGTGTCTTCGCACACGCCGTTTTTCACAGCAGAAGCGGAGGAGCCATTACCAAGGTGTAAGGTGATGGAGTTGAGCTCTGCTTGTGGCTTACCAAGGAACTCAGCGGTTTTCTTGGCAATGTACTTGTGGGAAGTGCCGTGGAAACCGTAACGACGCACATTGTGCTTTTCGTAGATTTCGTAAGGCAGTGGGTAGATGTAGGCTTCTGGAGCCATGCTGGAACCAAACTCGGTGTCGAACACGCCCACATTGGGGATGCCGGGGAGGAGCTTTTCTGCCACTTCAATACCCATGAGGTTGGCAGGGTTGTGTAAGGGGCCAAGGGGGATGTATTTGCGGATGATTTCTTTGGCATTTTCGTCAATAAGCACAGGTTGCTTAATGTCTTCGCCGCCGTGCAATACACGGTGACCAATGACGGAAATTTCAGAAACATCTTTAATTACACCTTTTTCAGCGTCTGTAAGCAAGCTGATAACGGCTTCCATGCCTTCAACGTGGGTGGGAAAACCTTTTTCAATAACAATTTTTTCTTCTTGATCGCTGTCGGGGTACAATTTATGCGCTAACTTGCCCATGGGCGCGCCAATGCGCTCTACGATACCGGAACACAATACAGATTTGTCTGCCATTTCGAACAGCTGGTATTTACAAGAAGATGAACCAGCATTGATTACAAGAATTTTCATACGCTCCTCAAATGATTTTAATTAAGATTTTTTTCCGCAGCTGCTTGTACAGCAGTAATTGCGACAGTATTCACAATGTCTGCCACGGTGCAACCACGTGATAAGTCATTAACAGGTTTATTCAATCCTTGCAACACTGGACCAATGGCCACAGCATCGGCGGCTCGTTGTACAGCTTTATAGGTATTATTACCCGTATTTAAGTCTGGGAAAATAAATACCGTTGCACGCCCTGCCACTTGGCTGTTAGGTAATTTGGTGCGAGCCACTTCCGGATCAATGGCTGCATCGTACTGAATGGGCCCTTCTAAAAGCAAGTCAGGAGCAAGTTCTTTGGCAATTTTTGCAGCTTCTGCCACTTTATCCACATCTGCCCCCTTACCAGAAGTGCCTGTGGAGTAAGAAAGCATGGCCACACGAGGCTCAATGCCAAAGCCCTCTGCTGTATGCGCTGCAGCCACGGCAATTTCTGCCAATTGCTGGGCGGTGGGATTGGGATTCACAGCGCAATCACCAAAGGCGAGCACTCTATCTTTAAGGCACATGAGAAATACTGACGACACAATGGAGCAATTGGGCTTAGTCTTAATAAATTCAAAAGCCGGGCGAATGGTATGCGCCGTGGTATTTACCGCACCAGAAACCATACCATCGGCATCATTTTTATACACCATCATGGTGGCAAAATACGTGCTGTCTATCATTCGTTCACGGGCTTGCTCTTCGGTCATGCCTTTGTTTTTACGTAACTCATAATACGTTTGCGCATATTCTTCAAATTGCGGTGAGAGATTTGGTTGAATAATACGTGCACCCGATAAATCAAGGCCCAATTCTGCAATGCGCTTTCCTATGGAGTTGGCATTTCCAAGTAAAATAACTTCTGCCACATCTCGGCGTAAAAGCACATCTGTGGCGCGCAAAATACGCTC
>CAYJLO010000079.1:0-1771 GCA_964370835.1 uncultured Desulfovibrionaceae bacterium | reverse complement strand
TCTTGTCCTTCAGCCAATACTATGCGCATTTTATTTTGTCTGGCCTTTTCAATAAGGTCAAATTCAAACATCATGGGGGTCACACGAGTAGGCTTATCAGCAATAAGGCGCTTACCAATTTCTTTGGAGTTCACATGCCTATCAAAATGCCCCAAGGCTGTATTAATTTTATGCATGTTTTCAGGTTCTATGCGCCCGTATAGCTCGGAAAGCATTTGCACTGTCTTATACGTATGATGCTCAGTAAGCAGCACCGGCACGGGAACGCCTGTCCAACCTTCAAGCAGCTGCGCCACATTAACAGGCAAGCGAATGCCCCCCGTTAATAAAACACCGGCAATATCAGGACAAGCCGAAGATACACGCGAAGCTAGCGCCGCAAGAATAATATCTGTACGGTCGCCCGGGGTAATAATAAGATTACCATCATTAATATAATCTAAAAAGTTGTGCACTTGCATGGCTGCAATTAAATAATTACCCACCAAGGTATCCATGCGATTTTGTCCGTACAGCACCTCAGCACCTAGCCATTTGGACACATCTTCCATGGTAGGCTTGCCAAGGGCAGGCTCATCAGGCACGGAGTAAATAAGCACTTGCTTTTCAGAGTCTGGTTGAGCCAAACCTTCACGCAAATCATATCTTTCTGTTTCGCTATAGTCAGCTCTATTGACCACCACGGAAATAACGTCCACGCCTTTTTCGGTCAATTGATCCAAAACAAGTCTCGTGCCGTCGACAACTTCTTCCACGGTTTTATTATGTCCATTGGCTAGCACCATCATAACAGAGCCAAGATTCGTGGCTATTTCTGCATTCAGTTCAAACTCAAAGGCAGAGTCCTGTCCGGAAAAGTCTGTACCTTCGCAAAGCACAAAATCATTTTCCTCCACAAGCCTGTGGTATCTTTGTAGGATATTAGAAATAAGCAAATTGCGCTGCCCAAAGTTAACCATATGACGCGCTTCTTCTAAGGTGTAGGCAAAAGAATCTGTATAGGACTGCTTAAGTTTAAAATGTGAGAGCATGAGATTAATATCATGGTCTTTGTCATCAAGCACAGGTTCATTAATGATGGGACGAAAAAAAGCCACCTTGCGCATATTTCTGGTGAGCAAATGCATCATACCAAGCACAATGGCAGACTTACCTGAACGGGACTCTGTAGCAGTAATATAGAGACTTTTATACATAAGAATACCGACTCTTTTAATAGGATGAAGTGATTTTTTTCACAGTTTGTTTGAAAAGTGAGGGGATGAAAATCATATCTCCATCCCCTCATGTTTATACTAGTCTACAGCGATTATTCGCCGATACCGGGCAATTCAGAAAGCAACTTATAATGCTTGTAGCGTCTAATATATTGCTTTTCAAGATCAGCCTTAAGTTGTGGTGATACGTCTGGAGCAATTTTATCCAAAGAAGCATAGCGAGTTTCACCCATGAGGAATTCTTGGATGGTACCGTCAGGCTCTTTGCTTTCAAGCACAAAGGGATTTTGTCCTTCTTCTGCCAAGAGAGGGTTGTAGCGATATAAAGGCCAGTAACCGGAAGTAACAGCAAGCTTGCCTTCTTCCATGGTTTTACCCATGCCCTTGCGAATGCCTTGGTTAATACAAGGAGCATAAGCAATAACAATGGAAGGCCCTTTGTAAGCCTCTGCTTCACGGAAAGCCTTAAGCACTTGGTTCATATCAGCGCCCATGGACACAGAAGCCACATACACATAGCCATAGCTCATGGCCATGGCGCCAAGGTCTTTTTT
>CAYJLO010000078.1:0-13443 GCA_964370835.1 uncultured Desulfovibrionaceae bacterium | reverse complement strand
GCTAAAGTTGTGGTTTGTCCAGCGGTGGGTTTTTGCAATAAAATGTCGGCCATGAGTAAATTTCCTCTGTTAAAAATTCTGGCATAAAAACGTACAATAATAGAATGCCGAAAAGGACAGCGCAAGAATAGCGCAGTTGTCCTGCGTCAATGTGTTGGGGAGGTATAGGCGCCTGGCATAAGTAGAGGAAACCAAGCGACGAGGCATTTGCCTCTGCTAAAAAGCATACAAGCGGTATAAAAGGCACGCTTGCTTTAGTAAAAGGGCTCTCTGGGGAAAGAGAGCCACACGCAGTAAAGCGTGAGGACACACTACACAGAGCAGTGTGCTTTGTCAATAGTGCTTTAGATGTTTTTTTTTAATTAAATATTAGATAGTTAAGGCTGTGTTGTTGTTTTTTGTTATAGAATGTTCACTGAAAATTAACAGAAAATGTGTGTTTCTTCGGAAAAATACTGTATACAATGTGGGAAGTCTTTTAATGTTTTGTTATAGTTCAGTTTTTTTAACTGTATTTACGCCTGATTTAGTAGCAATTAAAGGAGGTGTGTGCACAGTGTTAAAAAAATGTAACAAGTAAAAAAGTACATACTTCATATGATTTTCAGTGGGATGATTTTTTAGTGCGAGTTTTTGCGAGTTGTAATAGATATCGTTGACATATGAGCTTATATATGGATACATTTCCAAGATGTGTTTTTAGTAGCTTAGTAATTTAGTAGGAAAATATGCTCATTTTGCTTTAGCTCATCTTTATAAATGTTGTAACACACAAGTCGTTCTTTGGGTAGAGCGTCGTATGTAAGGGGTATATATGCCAAAATTTAAAGAAATTTACGTGGATGGAATTGAACATGTTCATTTTAGCGGAAATATGGTTCGTTTAGACTTTTTCACCTTACAAGCTCCAGCCCAAGAAGGTTCACAAGAACCATCCACGGAAGTGGTGGAACGCATTATTATGACACCAACGGGCTTTTTATCGGCTTTTACTGCCATGCAAAAAATTGCTGATAAATTGGTGGAAGCTGGCGTGTTGCAAAAAAATACATAGTATTTCAACGTGTGATTTTTATTGCCACTTTCCCTAACAAATCCTTTGCGAATGAGGGTTTTGTTAGGGAATTTTTTGTTATCTTAAAAATTATGTAGAATGAGGTAAAAAACACCTTTTTGTTATATGTATGTCGCATGGAGGCTTTATAAAGAGCAAAACTTTGTAAAGGAAAATACCATGCTTCAAGAACAAGCCACCATACATGCCACAGCCATAATAGAGCGGGGAACTTTGGGGAAATACACCGAGATTGGCCAAGATACAGAATTATATGATGTAGAGCTGGGAGACTACAGCTATGTGTGTGAACGTTGTCATATTATGTATGCGCATATTAAAAAATTTGTGAGCATTGCCCAGCATGTGCGTATTAATCCCAGTAATCATCCCACATGGCGTGCCAGCCAGCATCATTTCACCTATCGAGCCAGTAAATATGGCTTTGGAAGTGATGATGCTGCTTTTTTTACGTGGCGTAAAGAACACGGGGTCACCATTGGTCACGATGTGTGGATAGGGCATGGAGCTCAAATTATGCCTGGTGTTTCGGTGGGAACAGGGGCTGTGGTGGGGGCAGGTGCCATTGTTACTACATCTGTGCCGCCTTATGCCGTGGTAGTGGGCGTTCCGGCTAAAATCATTAAATATCGTTTTCCACAAGCTGTGCAAGAGGCTTTACTGAACATGGGGTGGTGGCATTGGGATTATGCCAAACTTAAGGATGCATTACCGGATTTTCAACGGCTTTCCATGGAAGCTTTTCTTGAAAAGTACCAATAACGTAAAGTTCACAAAGTTGTCACGCAGAGGCACACTTTGACATTAAATTGTATTTGAAATGCGTTTTATTTTGTAATTAATTGAAATGTAGTGGTAAAAATAAGAAAGCCCCGTCACGGGCTTTTCTTGTTTTTGCCACTTTTTTGTCATCTATTGTCCTGTACACCAATGCAATCAAAATTTCGCAAGAAATTGCGTATTATTTCTCTTGGAGGATACATGCAGGCTCAGATGAAAAATGAAATGCCACGTCAACGCTGGATGCGTGCCTTGGCATTGGGCGAAGAAAAGGCTTTGGAAGAGGCTTTGCGCCAATATCCAAGCTTACCCATATATAGCTATTTACGTAAACCGGAAACAGGCATGCTTATGCTTGAAGGTAAAGCTGGCAGTACAGGGCAGCGTTTTAACGTGGGTGAAATGCTGGTGACGCGCTGTGCTGTTGCTTTGGAGCATAACGCCACGAAGTTTGAAGGTCATGCCTATATCATGGGAAATAAACCGCGCCATGCGGCCATGGCGGCTGTACTGGATGCGCTCATGCAATGCGATAGTTTTAGTGAGGATTTGGAAACACGTCTTGTGGCTCCTCTTTTAGAAAAACATGCCCAAAAGCAAGAAAATACAGCTGTCCAAACGGCGGCCACCAAGGTGGATTTTTTCACCATGGTTCGTGGAGAAGATGCATGAGTACCACCATTGCCAAGCCCGGTTTTGAAGCCCCTGTGGAAGCGGCTCAAGATTGTTTTCGAGTTTTGTTGCAAGCGCTTTCACGCCCCGGCAAGAAAGAAGCCGTACGTATGCTCCCTCCCAGTATTAATCACGAATGCCCCGTGGAGGCCAATGCCATGGCGGGCTTTTTAGCCATAGCTTTAAGTTTGTGCGATGGTGATACCACCATTTGGTTGGATGCACATTTGCAATGCCCCGAGCTGAAACAGCACTTACGTTTTCACTGCGCCAGCCCTTTGGTGACCTTACCGGAAAAGGCGCATTTTGCTTTCATCAATGATGTGAAGACCATGCCACACTTACAAGAGTTTTGCCAAGGTTCTGCGGCCTATCCAGATACGTCCACAACCCTTGTGATTGCTTGTCCCTTTGCCAAGAACGAGGCAGATAGCGTGCCGTATACGCTCACGGGCCCTGGTGTTAAAGCCAGTGATTCTCCTTTACGTTTGAGTCTTGCTGCGGGGCATTTTCCTGAAAGATTTTGGCAAGAATTTCAAGAAAATACGGCGTCGTATCCTTTAGGGGTGGACATTATTTTTGTGAACAGCGCAAACGCTACTTCGGTGGAAGTCATGGCTTTGCCGCGTTCGGTACAACTTCAAGCTTTAAAAGGATAGACTATGTATGTTGCTGTAAAAGGTGGGCAAGAAGCCATTGCCAATGCCCATGGCCTTTTGGCCGAGGAGCGCCGCGGTGATACCGAAGTGCCGGAGCTTGGCCTTGATCAAATATACGAACAGCTTTCTCTTGCTGTGGATCGCGTCATGCAAGAGGGGTCCTTATTCCATCCTCAAAGTGCTGCCCTTGCCATAAAGCAAGCTCGTGGGGACATGGTGGAAGCCATATTTCTCGTGCGTGCCTTTCGCACCACCTTGCCTCGTTTTGGTTCCACTTTGCCTTTAGAAACGGAAAATATGCGCATACGTCGTCGTATTTCTGCCACCTATAAGGATATTCCCGGTGGACAGTTGTTGGGACCTACTTTTGACTACACCCATAGACTCTTGGATCCCTCTTTGGCCTCTTATGCCAAGGAAGGCAAGGGAGAAGGGAAAAATCAAGCCGACGAACAGGCAAAAGTGCCAGCAAGCAAGAAAGGCTTGGCAGAAGCTGTGAGTCATCCTTGCCCAAAAGTGTTGTCTTTTTTAGAAAAAGAAGGCCTTTTGCCCGAAGAAGTGGCCAACCCCCATGCCAGCCCCGGTGATTTGACGCGTCATGCTTTACAATTACCTGCCGGTCGTGACATTCGCTTGCAAAACCTTGCTCGCGGTGATGAAGGTCTCATTTTGGCCTTGGCCTATTCCAGTCAACGCGGCTTTGGTTCCACACACCCCTTTGCCGGTGAAATACGCATGGGAGATGTGGAAGTGAGCTTTGTGCCGGAAGAGCTGGGCTTCCCCATTGTGGTGGGCGAAATTCCCCTCACCGAATGCGAAATGGTCAATAAATTTCATGGCGGCGGTGATAAGCCGGCCTGCTTTACGCGTGGCTATGGCTTAGCCTTTGGCGAAGGTGAGCGCAAAGCCATGAGCATGGCCATGGTGGATCGTTCTTTACGTTCCAAGGAACTTGGTGAAGCTTTGCTTGGGCCGGCGCAAGATGAGGAATTTGTGCTGTATCACAGTGATAATGTGGAAGCTTCTGGTTTTGTGCAACACTTAAAGCTCCCGCACTATGTGGACTTCCAAGCGGAATTGGAATTATTACGCTCATTACAAAAATCCCACGCCAAGCGCACAGCAGGGCAACAGTCAGAATCGCAATTGGAGCAGGGTGAGCAAGCAAGAGAGGAGAGTGACCATGAGCGCTCATAAAGATATTTCTTCTAATGATATTTTTTCTTTGGAAAGTGTGCCCTTGGGCTACAATTATGCCTATTTGGATGAACAGAGCAAGCGCATGTTGCGTCGCACCTTACTCAAGGCTGTGGCTATTCCCGGTTATCAAGTGCCCTTTGGCGGACGTGAAATGCCCATGCCCTATGGTTGGGGTACAGGGGGTATTCAAGTGAGCGCCGCCATATTGGGTAAGCAAGATGTGTTTAAGGTCATTGACCAAGGTTCGGATGATACCACCAATGCCGTGTCTATTCGTGCTTTTTTTGAAAAGGTGGCGGAGGTCAATGTGACCATGGACACCGCCGAGGCCAGCATCATTCAAACACGTCACCGCATTCCCGAAGAGCCTTTACAAGAAGGGCAGATCATGGTGTATCAAGTACCCATTCCTGAACCTTTGCGTTGGATGGAGCCTAGCGAAGTGGAAACTCGCACCATGCACGCGTTGGAAGAATACGGCGTTATGCACGTGAAGCTCTATGAAGACATAGCCAAGCATGGCGAAATTGCCACGTCGTATGATTATCCTGTCATGGTGCATGGGCGTTATGTCATGAGTCCTTCGCCCTTGCCTAAGTTTGATAATCCTAAAATGCACCAAAGCCCGGCTTTACAGCTCTTTGGTGCAGGGCGTGAAAAGCGCATTTATGCCATTCCGCCTTATACCGATGTGAAAAGCCTTGATTTTGAGGATCATCCCTTTGCCGTACAAGCGTGGGATAAGCCTTGCGAAATTTGCGGCGCCACCGATAGTTATTTAGATGAAATCATCGCCGATGACCAAGGCACGCGTATCTATGTCTGTTCTGACTCCGACTATTGTGCCAAAAATATTGCTCGTCAACAATCTGAGGAGTCAAGCCATGACGCTTAATACAGCAACTTTGGGACAAAATATGGCACAAGACACACGTATGCCGCAATCTTCCATGGTACAAAGTGTACTTCAAGTGCAAAATATGAGTAAATATTACGGCGATCGCGTAGGTTGTGAAGATATTTCCTTTGAACTGTGGCCCGGCGAAGTGCTGGCCATTGTGGGCGAATCCGGTTCGGGAAAAAGTACTTTATTGAATCTTATTTCTGGTCGCATGGAGCCAAGCTCCGGTTCTGTTACCTATCGCTCTATCAATGAGCAAGGGCAAGAATCGCTTTTGGATATTCATAACCTTACCGAAGCCGTGCGTCGCCGCTTGCTGCGTACAGAGTGGGGATTTGTGCATCAACACCCTCGCGATGGTTTGCGTATGCGTGTTTCTGCAGGGGGTAATATTGGCGAAAGGCTCATGGCTTGCGGCTCGCGCCATTATGGGAACATCCGTCAAACGGGTTTGGAATGGCTGGATCGTGTGGAAATTGCTGCTGACCGCATAGATGATATTCCTGCATCGTATTCAGGTGGTATGCAACAGCGTTTGCAGATTGCACGAAACCTTGTGTCTTCGCCGCGTTTGGTGTTTATGGATGAGCCCACGGGTGGCTTGGATGTGTCGGTGCAGGCGCGCTTGCTTGACCTTATCCGAACTCTTGTGCGTGAGCTGGGACTTTCCATAGTGTTGGTGACCCATGACCTTGCCGTGGCAAGACTCTTGGCCCATCGTATTGTGGTCATGCGCAAAGGGCATGTGGTGGAAGCAGGTCTCACAGACCAAGTGCTGGACGATCCGCATCATCCTTATACGCAACTTTTGGTTTCTTCTGTATTACAAGGTTAACAGTTCGTTGAAAAAGTGCAATATGCGTCGTCAGCAAAAAAAGTCAAACTGCTTATGTATGTCTTATACACGGCGCATCTTGACTTTTTTTCTTCTTCGCACCTCACGCTTTTTAAACGAACTACCTTCAATTGATTGTTTCTAACGTGTTGTTAGTAAAGGATTATATATGTCACTCATTCCACAAGTAAGTGTTCGTAATTTGAGTAAAAACTTTGTGTTGCACGCACAACAAGGCGCCATAATCGAGGCCTTTGATAATTTAAATCTGGAGGCCTATGCAGGGCAGTGTTTGGCTTTACATGGCCCTTCTGGTTCGGGTAAATCCACACTTTTGCGCTCTTTATATGCCAATTATAAGCCCACAGCCGGGTCCATCTTGGTGCGCCATCAAGGGCAAGAAGTGGATATGGTCAGCGCGCTACCTCGTACCATCGTGGAGGTGCGCACCCACACCCTTGGCTATGTGAGTCAATTTTTACGCGTTATCCCACGTGTATCTTGCCTTGATATTGTGGCTGAAAGGCTCATGGAAAAGGGCAGTACTCAGGAGAGTGCTCGTAAGAAAGCCGGAGAGCTTTTGGAGCGCTTGCGTATTCCACAACGTTTATGGAATTTGGCGCCGGCCACCTTTTCCGGTGGAGAACAACAGCGTGTCAACATAGCGCGCGGTTTCATTTGGGATTATCCCATACTCCTTTTGGACGAGCCCACCGCTTCTTTAGATGGATATAATAGACAAACTGTGGTGGAGCTCATCAATGAAGCCAAAGCGCGTGGCGCCACCGTCATTGGTATTTTCCATGATGATGAAGTACGTGAAGCCGTGGCCGAAAGCACCTATTCCTTTATGGAACAGCGCATGCTCACAGCAAGAGCACAATAAAAGAATCCTTCTGGGAGAATGCTTTTATGGGAGCTTCTCCCAGATACCATAACTTTAATAAAACCTAGAGTAAGTATGACAACACAACAGCACCAAGGGCGTTTGCTCTATCTCATGGGGCCTTCCGGTAGTGGTAAAGACAGTTTACTGCATCATGCACGGGAGCTTGCGCAAGAAAATACCCATAAGTTCCCTTTGCACATTGCTCAGCGGCATATTACCCGTCAAGTTAGTGCAAGTGCTCATGATGAACAGCATATTTCCTTAAGCCAAGAAGAGTTTTTACAAGCTCTTGAGGCTGGGGATTTTGTCATGCATTGGCAAAGTCATGGTCTGTATTATGGTATTCATAAAAATATAAATACCTTACTTAATGAATGTTCTGTAGTTATTGTCAATGGCTCGCGTGCGTATTTGGCTGAGGCTCAGCAAAAATATCCTCATTTGATACCTGTATTAATTACTGTGGATAGTTCTGCTTTGCGCGCACGCCTTGAAGCTCGTGGCCGTGAGAGTGCTGAGGATATAGAAAAGCGCATTGAGCGCGCCCATATGGATATTTCTGCGTTGAAAAATATGCCCAATGTACATCGCATAGATAATTCTGGAGAGCTTTGTGCGGCTTGCACAGCCTTTGGAGAGCTTTTATCCACAATGCAAAATGCTTACTACAAAAATGAAGGATAGATATGAAATTTTTAAACTTCTGTAAAAAGTCCCTTGTGCTGGTTGCTGCTGGAATGACCTTTTGGACAGCAATCCCTGTGTTGGCACAAGAAACAACATTACATTTTGGAATTATCAGTACTGAGTCCACACAGCATTCACGTAAGCACTGGGAGCCTTTTTTGGCTGCCATGGAAAAAGAAACTGGGTATACCATAAAGCCTTTTTTTGCTTCTGATTATGCAGGCATCATTACAGGTATGCAATACGGTAAGGTGCAATTGGCTTGGTATGGGAATAAGGCCGCCAAGGAAGCGGTGGACCGTGCCAAGGGAGAAGTTTTTGTGCAAGTTATCAATAAAGATGGTAGCGATGGCTATTATTCCCATATTCTAGCGCGTACAGATTCTACCATAAACTCTTTAGATGATATGTTTGCAAGGGCTAAAGATCTTAACTTTGGCAATGGGGATCCCAATTCCACTTCAGGATATTTGGTGCCAAACTATTATGCATTTGCAAAAAATGATAAAGATGCCAAAAAGATATTTAAACGTGTTCTCACAGCTGGGCATGAAACCAATGCCCTTGCCGTGGCCAATGGGCAAGTGCATGTGGCCACCTGTGGTAGCGGCGCGTTAGATCGCTTAGAAAAGAATAATCCTGAAAAGCATAAACTCCTTAAAATTATTTGGACCTCACCGCTTATTCCTCGTGACCCCATTGTGTGGCGCAAGGATTTACCTCAAGATGTCAAGAATGCATTGCGTACATTTTTTCTTGAATACGGCGTAAAGGGCGAGGATGTGGGCTTTGAAAAACAAGTTCTTGCCAAGCTTGGATGGTCTCATTATCGAGCTTCTAGCAATGCGCAGCTTTTGCCCATCCGCCAGTTGGAGCTGTTTAAAGATAAAAACGCCATCATGCAAAATACGCAGCTAAGTGAAGAAGAAAAGAAAGTGAAAATACATGAAATTGACGCTAAATTAGCTAAGCTTGCCACACAGCTTACCAGTCAAAAGTAATGAGATACATCATTCTATTTTGATTTTCATAGGGTAGAGGGTTTTTCGTAAGGAAAATTCTCTACCTTTTTTTAACATGTTTATATATTAGTGTTTTTTTAATCTATGCTCTTGGATGAAACCATATATTATTTTGTGACATATTTGACGCACAAGAAACACCTTTTGGCCTTTTTTTAGCCACATGACACCTCTATAACAGACACATCAACAGCATGGGCTTGCACTTTGTAAGGCAAAGGTTTTAGAGCGCATGTCATTTACTACGTATATTAAGGAGATTTTTTCATGTTGCATATTACAAATTTCACCCGCACCTTTGGTGCCACCAAGGCTTGTGACAATATCAACCTCACCGTGAAGCCCGGTGAAATGGTGGCTCTTATTGGTGCTTCTGGCTCCGGTAAGTCCACTCTTATGCGTCATATTTCCGGTCTTATGTGTGGTGATAAAGATGGTGGCAGTATCATATCCATGGGGCAAACCTTGCAAAGCAATGGACGTTTGCACAGAGATATTCGTGGTATGCGTACTAATATAGGTATGATTTTTCAGCAATTTAATTTGGTTGATCGCTTGAATGTGCTCACCAATGTTATGCTTGGCGCCCTTGGCAGAACTCCATTATGGCGTACGGCTTTTGGACTTTTTCGCAGCGAAGACAGAAGTCTTGCTCTAGAGGCTTTACAGCGTGTGGGAATTGGCAGTAAGGCGCATCAAAGAGCATCCACCCTTTCTGGTGGCCAGCAACAGCGCGCCGCCATTGCCAGAGCCTTGGTGCAAAAGGCTAAATTACTTTTGGCTGATGAACCCATTGCTTCCCTTGACCCAGAATCTTCCCGCAAAGTCATGCAAATTTTGGCAGATATCAATAAACAAGATAAGATTACCGTTATGGTAACCTTACACCAAGTGGATTATGCCATTAAATACTGCCCACGTACTGTGGCTTTGAAAGATGGTAAGATTGTGTATGACGGACCTTCTTCTGCTTTAACACCTGCCTTCTTGCAAGAGCTCTACGGTGCAGAAAGCGAAGAAATGTTTGCTCCCAGCATGGCAGCGCCACAAGAAGAATCCAGAACTTTTGCGCCGCAATTGCCCCCCATGTCCGGCCCTCATTCCATGGGCGAACCTAGCCCAGCTTTTATGTAAAATATTTTATAATTGCACTGTATTACTAAGAGAAGTGTTTCTCTTGGGTCTTATGGTGCGCCCAAAATACAACCTCTAACCCTTATATTGAATTTTTTGGAGAGTAATATGGCTTTTTTTAGTTTTAAGAAAATGTTGGCAGTGGCTGCCCTTGGAACCATGGTTTTTGCAAATACTGCACAAGCCAAAGAAGTGGAAATCAACTTTGGTATCATCAGTACGGAATCTTCGCAAAATTTACGTAAAAATTGGGAGCCTTTCTTGGCTGAAATGGAAAAAAAGACCGGCTATAAAATTAAGCCCTTTTTCTCTTCAGACTATGCTGGCATTGTGACAGGCATGCAATACGGCAAAGTGCAATTGGCATGGTTTGGTAATAAATCCGCCAAGGAAGCTGTGGACCGCGCCAATGCAGAAATTTTCTTAAAGACTATCGCTGATGATGGTACTGACGGCTATTACTCCTACATATTAGCCCATGTGGACTCTCCCATCAATAACCTTGACGATATGTTTGCTAAAGCTAAGGATTTAAACTTTGGTAATGGCGATCCCAACTCCACCTCCGGCTTTCTTGTGCCCAGCTACTATGTTTTTGCACAAAATGGCAAGGATGCTAAAAAAATCTTTAAGCGTGTGTTGACTGCCAGCCATGAAACCAATGCTCTTTCTGTGGCCAATAAGCAAGTGGATGTGGCCACCTGTGAAACGGGTACTTTGGGCCGTCTTGCGCTGAATAATCCCCAAAAGCATAAGCAATTGAAGATTATTTGGACTTCTCCCATCATTCCTAGCGATCCCATTGCTTGGCGTAAAGATTTACCTGCCGATGTGAAAGAAACCTTGCGCAAGTTCTTTTTGGACTATGGCGTGAAGGGTGACAATGTGGAAGCAGAAAAGAAAATCTTGGCTTCTTTAAGCTGGGGGCCATTTAGAGAGTCTTCCAATGATCAACTCTTAACCATTCGCCAGTTGGAACTTTTCAAAAACAAAAATACCATTCTTGCCAATGCCAATTTAAGCGAAGAAGAAAAGAAAGCAAAGCTTGCTGATATTGACGCACAATTACAAAAGCTTGAAGCACGCATTAAGAGCCTTGGCTCCACTGTGTCTTCCAGTAAATAATCCTCCCCTTACACCATAACTTTGCATCCTCTGGCATGGAAGTGTCAGGGGATGCATATTAGAGAAAAGTATGAGCAACACTGTAATGATACAAGAAACTTCACGCCCAGAGCGTATTTCCTTCCTTTCTTTATTTTCTTGGGCCCTTGGCTTAGCCGTATTAGTATGGGCTTGGGAAGGGGCAGAAATGCGCCCCATGGCACTGTTTACCGATGCCGGTAATATGTTGGACTTTGGTAAGGAATTTTTCCCGCCAGATTTTAGCGATTGGCGCCTGTATATGGAAGAGATTCTCATCACCATACAAATAGCCCTGTGGGGATCGGTATTGGCAGTTATTTTTGCCATTCCTTTTGGTATTTTAAGTTCAGATAACATTGTCCCTTGGTGGGTATATCAACCTGTACGACGCCTCATGGATGCTTGTCGCGCCATCAACGAAATGGTTTTTGCCATGCTTTTTGTGGTGGCTGTGGGTTTAGGACCTTTTGCCGGTGTGTTGGCATTGTTTGTACATACCACTGGCGTGTTGGCAAAGCTGTTTTCTGAAGCGGTGGAAGCCATAGATCCACAACCTGTGGAAGGTATTCGCGCCACCGGTGCCAATCTTTTTGAAGAAGTGCTTTATGGTGTCATTCCCCAAGTTTTACCCTTATGGATTTCCTATGCCTTATATCGTTTTGAATCCAATATTCGCTCTGCCACCGTGGTAGGCATGGTGGGTGCTGGCGGCATTGGTGTACTTTTATGGGAGCTTATCCGCGGATTTACCTTTGACAAAACCTGCGCAGTTATGGCTCTTATTATCTGTGTGGTTATTATTTTTGATATTCTTTCACAATTTTTACGCAAACGTTTTGTATAGGGATTCTTATGGCGACTCAAAGTTTTTTTAACGGACACATTGTAAGTTCACAAGGGATGACCGATTGTTTATGCTTCGATGCAGAGCATATTAGCTCTGTGGGGAAAAATTCAGAAGCCAACAGTGGGCTGGACTTGGAGGGGGATTATCTTATTCCCGGTCTTGTGGAATTGCACACCGATAATTTGGAAAAGCACTTTATTCCGCGCACAGGTGTGAGCTGGCCCCATGGTTTATCCGCCGCCATGGCCCACGATATGCACATGATAAGTTCTGGCGTGACCACGGTTTTCGATGCCATCACTGCTGGAGAACCTTTTGGTAAGCATATGCGCAACGAGCTCTTTGATATAAGTCTTGGAGCATTAAAAAAAGCAGAAGATGAAAATCTTTTACGTGCTGAACATTTCATTCATGTGCGTTGCGAATTGGCCGGAGATCATTTAATGGATAGGGTAGAGCCTCTGGTTGGTCATGAAAAATTACGCCTTTTCTCCGTCATGGATCATACTCCCGGTCAACGTCAATGGCGAAATATTGAGGCCTATAAACGCTATTGCGATATGACAGATACCGCCGAAAGTATTGTTCAGGAGCGCATAGAAGCATTAAAAGAGCTACAAGCCAAAAATGCCCCCAAAAACTTACAGAGCATTGTGAGTATTTGTAAAGAAAAGGGCTATGCTCTTGCCAGTCATGACGATACCACCGTTATGCATGTGCGCGAAGGTGCAGAGCAGGGCGTATGTATTTCTGAATTTCCAACCACCTTGGAAGCAGCGCGAGAAGCACGTGCGCAAGGTTTATCCATTATCATGGGGGCGCCTAATATTGTGCGCGGCGGATCTCATTCGGGCAATGTGGCCGCCATTGAATTGGCCAAAGCCGGATTACTAGATATCTTCTCCTCCGATTATATGCCGGCAAGCTTACTTCACGCTGTGTTTCTTTTGCCGGAATTGGCACAAATTCCCTTGGAAGAAGCCATTAATACCATTACAAAAAATCCGGCTCATGCCGTGGGTATGTTTGATAGGGGTGAATTGGCGCAAGGTAAAAGAGCTGATGCTGTGCGCGTGCGCGTGGTCGATGGCATTCCAGTGGTACGTGCCGTGTGGCGTGCAGGAAAACAGGTCTTATAATCCATGCGTTATGCTTTGTATTACATTCCTGAGCAGCAAAGCCCCCTAGCCATATTGGGGGCAAGTTTGCTTGGGTGGGATATCCATTGTGCTGCGCCAAGCTGCGCTGAGGCGATACTTTACAGTTTTGAAAAGGCTGGGTTTAGGCTCAGCCAAGAGAAGCTTGAAAGTATAACGCAAGAGGCGCGTCGCTACGGTTTGCATGCCACCTTGAAAGCGCCTTTTCATCTGGCTAAAGGCTATGGAGAAGAGCATTTACTACAGGCTGTAGATGCTTTTTCCGCCAAGCATATGGCTTTTAGCTTACCGACCATGCAAGTGAATCGCATGGGTGATTTTTTGGCTCTCACCTTAAGTTCTAGTGCTCCACAAGATCTTGAAAATAAACAGAAAACGTATGAATTTGCGGCGCAATGTTTACGACATTTTGAGGAGTTTAGACATCCCCCCAGTGCTG
>CAYJLO010000077.1:0-13625 GCA_964370835.1 uncultured Desulfovibrionaceae bacterium | reverse complement strand
GAAGTGTGGTGACACATGTAGCTGACCAGTACTAATAGTCCGTGTGCCTTGTTTTTCAAAAAGTTATATTTCCTTTCCGCCCTTCAATTAAATATACCAAAATTTCGTAGAAATGCGGCCATACAAAATTGATTTTTTAATGTAGATTTTGTGTGGAGATAAGGAAAGCGAGAGTTTTTTGGAAGAAGTGTGTACAGACACACTCGACTGGAAAAAAACTGAAGCTTGACGCCATAAACGCATAAAATCTACATTAAAAAATTTTGGTGGCCATAGAGAAGTGGGTACACCTGATTCCATTCCGAACTCAGTAGTTAAGCACTTCATCGCCGATGATACTGCAGTCTTTATTGTGGGAAAGTAGGCCGCCGCCAAATTTTTCTTGAGACCCTTGCTGCTTAAGCGCGAGGGTCTCTTCTTTTATCTAGTCAATTGAACCTACTTTTCCACCTTAAACCGCCGGAGGCACGCACGGTGGTGCGCTGTAGCGAAAAGACGGATGTGGGGAATTTACTTCCACACATATGTTTACCGCCGCATGAGCGATGGTAATCAAGTAGGCCGCCGCCAAATTTTTCAAAAGCCCTTGCTGCTTAAGCGCGAGGGCTTTTTGCTATTTTGTGGTTTAGAGAAGTGGATACACCTGATTCCATTCCGAACTTGGCGCAGTTAAGCACTTCATCGCCGATTTTTGGCTTTGTAGCACAGTATCTACTGCGTCATACGGCGTTTTATGCTCGAGTCACGGACGTCCTTGTCCGCGTTGCTCTCGATTTGCGTAGTTGCTCGTACCTCGTAAACGCAAACGCCTTTGGCGCCCGTTGGGTCGGTCTCCTGTCGCAAAAAGCTTGCTTTCCTTGTATCTACTGCACTACAAAGCCAAAAAAGATACTGCAGTCCTTAAATCGCCGCAGTGAACGGAAGTGATCGAGTAGGCCGCCGCCAAATTTTTCTTGAGCTCCTTGCTCCCTTTCATGTGAGCGGGTTTCGAGGGTTTTTTGCTTTATTATTTTAAGTTTGTTTGCTGTGAATTTATAACTTTCAAAACTTTTCTTGACTAAATTGGCAAATGGCAATAGTAGAGGTATATGTACTTTGTACATGTGCTTTGTTGTATTTTTATTTATGGAACAAGCCGTTATTGAAAACTTTTTTGTCTAAAAAGTTTTGAGTCATTATGACTTGAGGATTTCTTCCTCGTTGCTTTTGGATGCTAGAATATCCTGTGGCACCTTTATTTTCCCTTTATATATTAGAAGTTTTTCTGTTTTTACTACTTGTTTTGTTGTTTCTTTTGTTGCGACAGAACAATAGTTTTTAAATTTTATTTCAAAGGATTTTCTTATGTCTGATCTTTTTTTGCAAAAGCCTGCAAGTCAGCACGTGGCGACTTTAACTCCACAGTCCACTAATCGCTTGGTTTTTGAATTTGATCCCCAGGATGCTTCGCTTAATCGCCAAGATGATGCGCTTGTTATTTCTTTTGAGGATGGTTCGCGCATAGAGCTTGCTGGTTTTTACGAAACGTATACCAGTGAAAATATGCCTGAAATTGTAGTTAATAATATAACTATTTCTGGCAATGATTTTTTTGCTGCTTTGAGTGAAGAGCTCATGCCTGCTGCTGGTAATATGTCTGTCGCCATGGGGAGCGGAAGTAGTGTTGATTTTGAGGCAGGTTCTTTATTAGATGGTGTAGGGCGCATGGAGGGGGTAGACTCAGATAGTGATTCTTTAGGTCAAAATCAGCCATTAAATATTCCACGTGGCGTTGCCACTGCTGATACGCAAGATGATAATGTAAACACATCTGATTTTACTCCTTCTGATGCTCAAGAAGGTGCAGGCCATGGTAGTACAAGCACACCTGATGTTACCCCTCCCACGGACCATGATGTTATCCTTGACGGACAGGCAGAAAGTGTCACTGTTACTCCCATTGAACCACCGTTTTATACTGGTGAGTTGGATTTTTCCGGTGCCACTTGGCAGGGGGACAAAACCAATAGTGATTTAGATGATACGTCTAAGATGGGTGGTATTAGCATTAAAGGTGGCAAACTCATGTATAAGGACGTGGGTGGTGTTGAGGTTGAAAATCCATACCTTTCTTTTGAAAGAGATGTTTCTGATACACGCCCTGGACAAAGCTATTCGTTAGATGTGCATCAGCGTACTAGTTGGAATGGCGCCGAAAAAGATGGTGGCGGCATTGGAGTTGCCGGTGGTGATGAAAGCTGGAGTGAGCTTGGCTATGAGCATAAAGATGACGGATCAGAATTTTCTGAGGCCATTATTTTTGATTTGCCTCCGGGTGAAGTGGCGTATGGCGTAAACATAGAGCTCGATAACTTGTACTCTACGGCAAGAGGTCATGACGATGTTGATGAAGAGGCATTGGTGCAATTTTACCTCAATGGTGTGTTACAAACGTCCATAACCGTTTCAGGTAGTGCAAATGGGTACGCTCTTGTGGAAAACCCCAATGTGAGTTTTGATTGTATTGTAATTTCCGCTGTGGACAATGGGGCTGGTAGAAGTGCCACAAGTAATTGGCACTTAGATAATAATAGTGATTTTTTTGTTAGAAACTTGACTTTTTTGGCTCCACCTCACGATGTGGCAGAAGCTTCTGGTCAAGTTAGTGCCACAGCCATGGACGGCTTTGAACAGTTTTACTTTGATGGACTCTCCATGGCTGGTAGCAAAGTGAGTATCGGTGCCGATGGCATTGTGGATACGGAAACGAGTTTAAATATCAATGGACAAGATGTGGTTTTGCATTTGGATGCAGCTACCAATACTCTTGTGGGAGAAATTGGCGGTGTACCGCAATTTACCTTCACGTTGGATTCTGATAGCGGTGAATGGACCATGGTGCAGCATGAGTCCTTTAGCGAAGAAATTACTCTAAGCATTGGCGGTGTGGATAGTAATGGGAGTACAGCTTCGGTAGATATAAATATTACCCCTGCTCATGCTGATAATACTCTTACAGGGGATTCCATTGATAATACCATAGATGGTGGTATTTCAGATGAAATACTCATGGGCCTTGGCGGAAATGATATCTTAAATGGTAATGAAGGTAACGATGGCTTGTATGGTGGAGCCGGGGATGATTTGCTTTCCGGTGGTTTAGGTGACGACCTTCTTGTGGGTGGTGACGGTGCTGATCGTCTTGATGGCGGCCTAGGCAATGATGTTATTACTTTTGATGCCAATGATGTTTTTGTGTCGGGCGGTACTGAGAGTGACGGTCAGGGAGGAGATTTAAATTTAGATATTCTCTTAAGCAGTCACGGCGATAAGCAAGCAGTATTTGATAAAATGGACTCAGGTGATATTACAGGTATGGAAATGCTTGTTTTTGGTGAAGGCGTTGAAGGCCAGAGTACTGAAGCCATTCTCCAAGAAATTGGCTTAACCAAGAATGACAAAGATGAAGTGGTCATTCCTAACGATGATTGGTCGCAAGGCGCAAAGCAAACCATTGGTGGTAGAGAATTTATGGAATTTAATAATGCCGACAATGATGTGACCATTCTTGTGGAGGCGACTAAAATTGAAAGTGGCGTTATATAAGCTGATATAAGTATTGCTAACAAAAAAAGCTTTGTACTAAGTACAAAGCTTTTTTTGTGGCGGGGCTGAAGAGATTCGAACTCCTGACCTACACGTTCGTAGCGTGGTGCTCTATCCAGCTGAGCTACAGCCCCGTCGACAAAAGGGAAGCTACGGAAAAAAGCTCATTTGGTCAAGCTTTTTTTTTACAATTTTATATTTTTTTATGAGAGCAACTTTTTCTTGCTGAGAAGGGGTATGATAGGAGAGGGAGTAAGATGTGGATACAAAAAAAGCTTCGTACTAAGTACAAAGCTTTTTTTGTGGCGGGGCTGAAGAGATTCGAACTCCTGACCTACACGTTCGTAGCGTGGTGCTCTATCCAGCTGAGCTACAGCCCCGTCGACAAAAGGGAAACTACGGAAAAAAGCCCTTTTGGTCAAGTGTTTTTTTATATTTTTTTTATTTAAATATATTAGCGTGTTATCAATGTGCTTGTGCTGTGTTGAAGTCTGATTTGTAAGATAAACTTTGGCAAAAGATGTATATATGAAAAATCTCTTATCAAGCTGTTACGTTAGCGTTGTAAAATATACTGTGCCATGGTTTCACTTTGTGTCTTGGCAGAGAAACGCTCTAAAGCATCTTTTCGCGCACTTTGACTCAAAGTATGCGCCTCTTCAGGAAAACGTGCAAGACGCTCTAAAGCGTGGCTAAGCCCTTCCACATCTCTTTCAGGGAAGAGAAGAGCATTTTTTTCATGCTCCAATACTTCCATATGTGTAATGGTGTTGCTGGCTATAATAGGAACCCCAAATACCATGGCTTCCATGAGTCCAGCAGCAATGTTATTTTGTTGGGAGCTGTCCACATATACGTGCATTTTACGTAAAAGTTCTGGCATATGTTCATGAGGAATATGGCCTAAAAACTTTAGCTGTTTACGTAGACCAAGGCGCATGGCTAACCAGCGTAACATGGTGATGCTAGGGCCATTTCCTACTATAGAAAGTTCAAAAGGAATGCCAGCTTTTTTTAATTTTTGACATGCTTTAAGAAGTGTTTTGAGTCCTTTTTGCGCTGTAATATGTCCTGCAGCTAATATGTTTATATGTCCGTGACGCTGGGCAGAGGGAATATTCATATCATCTGCGCTAGGCCAGATGCCGGGACTATCATACGCACACACGAGTTTCTCTTCTGGGAAAGAAGCATCCAGAGCACGGCATGCCTCCAAAAGCTTTTTCTTGGTATATTGAGAGTCACAGCGTACAAAAGTGGCGTGTAAAGCTTTTGTGGCCACAAAGGAGATGTCTTTTAGATCTTTGCTGTGCAAAGTAAAAGAAAAAGGAATGTTCTGTATGCCGGCGGTTACCCAAGCTGCCGTTGCGGTGCTATGGGCATCAATGGCATGAATGTGTTCAGCTTTATCCTCTTGACACCATTTGGTCATATGTACAGCTTTGGCAAAGTGTTTAAGGTTGCGCCAGCGTTTGCGTAGTCCAAATCTTTGTGCGCGGGGCATACTTTTCCAATATGTGCGTGGCACCTGCGCATTATCATGGCTTTTGGTGAGCAATTTAAGCAGATGTAAGGCTGTGCTTAGTTTACTTTGTCTTTTTGTGGGTACAGGCAGGGTATAATCGCCCCCCACAAGAGCTGAAAGGCCTGTGCCTTGTAAAGAATATAAACGCGTTAATAGCTGCGCTTCGTGTAAGTTGAGTACGCTTTGAGTTTGCGCTGTGCCATAGGTTTGAGGAAAATTATCTACAATGCAGATTCCGTTGATGCGTTTTTCTGCCGTATGCAAAAGAGAATTTTGACCGCTGGCTTCTGGTACGGGACTTTTACGCTGGCACACCAATATGCCATCTTCTAAGGTGTAGACAGAGTCACAATAGTCCGCCACACCTGGATCGTGGGTAACTATGACCATGGCTATACGTCCTTCATGGGCCAGGGTGCAAAAGTTTTCCATAACTACTTTAGAGGTGCGTGAGTCCAAGGCTCCTGTGGGTTCGTCTGCCAAAAGAATTTTAGGGCTGTTTACCATGGCTCTAGCAATGGCAACGCGTTGTTGCTCACCACCAGAAAGTCTATTACTTCTGTAGCTTATGCGATGTGAGAGGCGTACCAGCTCCAAAGCGCGTACAACGCGGTCCCAACGCTCTTCTGGGGGAACGCTTTCATAAATGAGGGGAAATTCAACATTTTCAAACACAGTGGAGTGGTCAAAGAGATTACTGCTTTGCATCACAAAGCCCATATTGCCTCGGCGAAAAGAGGCTGTCTCTTCTCTATTGAGAGTAAGGGCATCGGTGTCAAGTATGCGTAAAGTGCCGCTGTCTGGAGCATGCAACATACCAAGAACGTGTAACATGGTGGATTTACCACAACCAGAGGGGCCCATGATGGCCACCATTTCTCCGGGTAAAACAGAAATATCAACACCGCGTAAAACCGGTGGAAAGCCAGGGTAACATTTATAGAGATTTTGTGCGTCAATAATGGGTGTCATGGGGAACCTACTCAAAACGTAATGCGGTAACAACGTCCATACGGCTCGCTTGTAATGCGGGATATAGGCCACCGCCCACACCAATTACAGCGGAAAAAAGAATGCTTCCTAAGCTACTTAAAGCAAGTAAACCATAAGAAATGGAGCTACCTAAAAGATAGCTTCCCAGCTCCACGCAGAAGGTACCAAGGAGAATACCGGCAATACCGCCAGCGACGGATTTACAGAGAGCTTCGGCTAAAAATTGCGCCAGAATGTCTTTATCGGAGCCACCCATGGCTTTTTTTAGCCCCACCTCACGGGTACGAGCACGAACAGCCGCAAAGGTGCCATACCATATGCCAAAACCTCCCAACATAAGCGAAGCAGCGATGCCAAGCCAAAGTAAAGCTTCTACAAATACGAAGGTATTTTGAATGCGGGTGAGTTGTTCATCGCGCGTTTCAATGAGAATGTTGGGAGCACTTTGTTTTTGAGCAATAGTGTCTGGTATATGTTGTACTATTTTACCGACATCTTCCCAGCCAATGGCGCGCATATGCAAAAGGCCCACCTTGCCACTGCCCCATTGCCTGTCTTTCATGGTGGTGTAGGGTAAAAAACCATTACGAATTTTAGTGCCAATCATAATGCCGCCCACGACGCCTACCACTTCGAAAAGGTCATTTTTTAGGTTGAGCATTTTACCAAGGGCTTCTTGTGGTGTTTTAAAAAGCTGTGAGGCCAGTTCCCACCCAAGGACGCAAACGCGTCTGCGCTCTTGAATGTCGGTGGCATTTAACAGTCGCCCAGCCACAATATTGGCAGCATACGTATCCCAATAATATTGATCCACGCCATAGAAATATGTGTGTATGGTGGTGTCTGCTTGGCGAAATGAAAAATTTTCCACGCCACCCATGGTGGCACTTAATGTGGCAACACCGGGTAAAGAGCGTAGGGCTTCTACAGTTTGAGGATAGAATTCACGTTGCGGTTGTCCCACATGTGAGCGATCGTCCATGCGAACTTGTACAATATTAACACCACCCATGAGAACCATGTCTTGGCCAATATTGTAGCGAATTTCTCGTCCGAGTACGGCTAGAGCTATGAAGGCTGTGATGCCAAGAGCTATGGAAAAAATTACACCAAAGCCACGTTGACGTATAACTTGACGGACGCTGACGCGTATAAGATCTGCACGTGAAATCATAAAAAGCCTTATTTATATTTTTCCATGTGGCGAACTTTGCCACCTTTTACTACATAATAACGAATACCGTGCCAGTCAATATGCCACACTTTTATGGTGAGGAAAAAAACCTTTAAGAACATGGCACAGCTTACATAAAATGCTTTGAGCCAGGCAAAAGCCGGTACTTTGTTGGGTACAAGGCTACGCCAAGCAAGAACAATGCTGCTTAATGTGAACAGATGCACAAAGGCGAAAATAACAGCCCAGCTGGACTGCATAGAGAGTACATTGGTGAGTCCTCCCAAAAGGAAGAGGCATGAAATTACCACAGGAGCTGTCATGATAAAGGCGAAAAAGCCCAATAAACACCATTGTGGCATGACACAAAATTTTAAGAAGAGTACTTGCCTTTGCATCCACGCTTGCCATACGGCAAGAGAATGGTTTTGTGCTTGGGTTTCCAGTATGGCGTGGGGGCATAATTGGACATGCAAACGTCTTTCCAAAAGCATGGAAGCTAGGGAGCAGTCATCCACCACATTGTTTCTCCAAAATTCAGCCATATTATGTTTTTCGTAAACCTTTCTGGCCATGGCCATGGCGCCGCCCCAAGGTTGGGTGAACAGGGCGACCGCTTGCAAAAAACGCATGATGAGTACTGATATTTGATAACCTAAGGTGACGCATTGGTTATCTTTTGCCACCACATTATGGTAACCAGTGGTGAAGCCGGCTTCTTGACAAATTATGGGCCATATGAGTTCACGTACAAAATGTGGTTTGGCATGATGTGTACTGTCGCAAAACACATAGATATCTGCTCTTGAACCCACATACTCCAACGCTTTTAATGTATTATGATTTTTCTGGCCACACAGGTGCGCTTCACCAGCCACCACGCACTCCAAGGCAGGGTACATATTTTTTAGATCTTGTGCTAAAGCATAGGCAGGATCTTCCTCACTGGCGGTGACAATGATGGGTATAAGGTGCGGATAGTCTTGCTCCAACAAAGAGGAAAGAGCTTCTGGCATGAGAGGATTATTTCCCGCAGCGGGAATAATCATGGCAGCTGTGGGAAGATTTTCCGGTGTCTTGTCCCGTGCACAAGAGGGGGTTTTTTGTAAAATAATACTTTTTGCGCCGCGCCAAAGTATTAAGATGATGAAACATTGCAAACAAGCTGCTAAAAACCAAAGTAACATAAGTATTCCTAAAGAGGTCGACAGGTGGGGCCCAAGAGAAGAGAGTTTTGTTCTCTTTTGCCTTTAAGTTTTACTGTAAAACCATTTTTAGTGGTTACAGTGCCTTTTATGGTGGTGGCATTTTCAAATTGGCCTGTAAATGCATGACCAGAGTTATGCTTTAACTGTAAAATGCCTTGGATATTTTTTGTGCCGTGAAAGTGATACACATCTTCTTGTCCATCTTTTAAGGTTAGGATAAGTACGCCGTGCGCATTGCCTTTTGTATCAAAACAGGCTCCGGCTTTGTATTTCGAAGAATAGAGTTTACCTGTCCAAAGTTCCCCGTAAACGTGTCCTTCTGGTGTTTCAAGGGCTGGAGCAGTGACTATATTTTCTTGTGTTGCAGCCATGAGGGTGTTTGGTAACATGCCCATACCTATGGTGCAAAATATAAGAGTATTTCGTATATATTTTTGTAAAAGCATATGTCTACCTAAATTGTTTTTCCGCTTATATCATTCACTCCTTGCATAATCAACTAAACTTTACTGGTCTAAATATATAAGAAAGCCTTGAACTCTTACGAAGGTTCAAGGCTTTCCAAACAGGGTGACAATATGGTTTGCTAAGTTTTTAGGTGTTACTAGAGCGTTGCGGCTTTATCTTCGGCATTGAGGGCATCATCCTCTTGCCCTAAAGCGCGTAGGCTTTGTGCCAAAACTCGCCAGGCTAAAGCGTACTCAGGGCGCAATCCTACACTTTTTCGAGCAAGCATTTCTGCCATGGAAGGATCTTCTCCACCTTTTAAGTAAATATCGGCAAGCATGCATAAGGCTATGGCATCTTGGGGATTATGCAGTAGCGTCTCATGTAAAAGTTCACGCGCCTCAGCGCTTTTACCTTGTTGTAAAACCACACGAGCTAAGTGCCTGTGTGCTGTCCCTGCGTGACCGCTTTTATTGCTAGCGGGGGATTTTTTTTCTGCGATGTTGCTTTCTTGTGCTTTTTCCTCAAGAGCAATGGCTTGGGTGTAGTACTGTCGCGCAGGTTGAAGTTTTCCTGAAACTTCTGCCAGTTGTCCTAGTCTAATATGGGAAAAATAGTGTTTTGCGTCCACTTCAATGCACTCTTTAAAATGCTTTGTTGCGGCGCGATTTTCTCCTAAGTTTTGGCAAACTGTGCCTAGATTATAAAGAGTAGAGGCCAATTCACTCTGAATATCTTGAGGGCAATATGGCGTGATGGGTGCTTTTTTCGAACTTTTTTTCCAAAGTTTTACGGCTTCTTTAAAGTGCGTACGCGCTTCGCTGTGGCGTGATAGAGCAGCCATGCAAACTCCCAAGGAGTTCCATGCCATGGCATTGTTTGCATCGGCTAAAATAGCTTGCTTATATTCCTCAATGGCGCCGAAAACATCTCCGCGGCTATATTTTTGGTCCGCGCTAATGTTAAAGGCGAGACTTCCCATGCTTCCCACCCGAGGCTCCGGAAGGAGGAGGGCCAAATCTAAAGCTTTATGGCAATGCTCTAAAACATCCCCCTTATGCGCTTGTAGGCAGGGGTAAGAAGCTAAGCCCACGGCTAAAGTGATACCTTGCTCTTGAGCTTTTTGACAAAGTTTTTTGTAAAAATCTTCAAGCTTTGAGGCGTGTTGTTCCGCATGGTAGAAAATGAGGCTTGTTTCACCGTAACGTCCCATAAGGCTGGGCATGGAAGAGTTGACTTGTCCTTGACCTGTGAAGGGGACGGTGTCGCCACCGGCATGTATATCATTATATATGGTGAGCAAGTCTTGTAGTGGTTGTGCTTCTTCCTTGGATGTACTTTGTAAAGACGCGTGCGCATTCACATCGCTTAAGCGTACCAGAGCCAAAGCAAACGTGGCATGGTTTTCATACTGTGCACTAAGATTGCGTAAAAAGTCGCCGTGAGAGAGGAGAGCGTGTGGGTAGTGTGTAGTTTCTGCGTTTTCTTGAACGTGTAGCTCTGGTGCGCAGGCTGTGGCCTTTGTATCGGAAAGGCGTAGATTATCACCTTTTTCAAGGGGGAAGGCAGGGTCGTGTGTATGTAGTACTTCAGCCATGGCGTGGTTGCCACGTACTTCCACAAGCACTACATCGCCTTTGCGTTGCCATGTGCCCTTTTTTTGTCCCCAAACGGAAAAATGCTGTCCTTCTCTGGCGCCGGATTGCTTACCTATATTGGTAATAATTTGGCCTAAGGGGAGCACCTCTTGTATGATGCCTGCGTGAGCTAGTACTCTAGCATAGGCCATGTAGCGGCTTTGTACATGCTCCTTTTCTTCTTTAGATAAATAGCGACTGCGTTCATAAGCCATATGTGTGGCATGGCGCGCTTTTTGAAGAATATAATGCACTTGCTCTGAGATACTAAGAGCAAGTCGTGAGTGTTCTAAGTCTTGAGGGTACAAGGCAAAACCAGCAACAGAATGAAGGCGAATATTTCGCTTGGAAGGGCTGTGCTTCAAAGTAACAGCATCCACGCGATCCATAAGCTCTTCGACAAATTTACTACATGAGGTGCGTGTGGCTGTGGGCAGGAGTAAGGTGCACTCATTTTCGCCGCTACGTGCGGCAAGCACTTCTTGGGGTAAATTTTTTTGTAAAGCTTTGGCCCAAGATGATAGGGCTGTGTGGGCGAAGGTGTAACCAAATTCAGAAGCTAAGGAGTCCAAAGCTGGGCAGCGAACTATGATGAGTCCCATGCAGGCTTTATGCAAGGGGATTTCTTGCTCTGTACTGATGCCGCTATTAAAGCAGGAGCTTACCATGCTGGCGTCTTGTTCCATGCGCTCCAAAAGGCGTGGCATGCGGGCAAGGCCTGTGAGTTCATCGGTGCGGCTTTGTTTGATGCATACTAGGTGTTGCATGCACAAAGATACGAGTGCTTCTAACGAGGGCATAAGCCTTTTTATGGTACGTGTATCACAACCACGGGCCATGAAAACGCCAAGGGCTTGTTCTTCATGCCATAAAGGGAGCAAAAGGGTGCGCTCGCGTGAAATCCACTGCGGGGTGTGCGGCGTGGCCTCTGCTGTGGGAAAATAAAGACTGTGTGAGGAAAAAGGTAAAATGGAGCGCAAGGCTTCGGTCAGCTGGCCTTCCAATTCCATAAGATCTGCACGCTGTAATTGTATGGCATAAAGTGTATTCATACCCCACATATACCATGAAGTTTAGAAAAAGTCTAGAAAACAGCCGGAAGAGACCATGAAAAAAGCAGAGATATTGTGTAAATTCTCTGCTTTTAATGTATGAAAAGAGAAGCTAATCTTTGGGACGTGATTGCACAAAAAGAATATTTCTTTTGATTTGTCTCACTACTTCATCCTTATGAACTTTAGGAAAGAGTACAATGGTTCCAGAGTGCACATAGTGGGGGGGGAAGTCATTGAGGGTAAGGGCGTATACGTCTGAAATTTCCTTGCTACTTAAGTGTATATCAGAGCTTTCAAGGTGTTTTTTTAATTCACGACGTACGGTGATTTCATTACGGTTATAAACGGCATCTAAGTCTAAGCCATCTATGGGGCAACGCAAGTTGATTTTTGCCATGGTAAGGCTCCTTCAATGAGTGCTTGAAATGCATTTTCAGATACTTACAAGTTTAATCTAAAGAAGGTAAAAATAAAAGTGTTTTTTTTAGGTGGCAAGGTGTCTGATTTTATTTGTGAATGTCATTGACGGCGAAAGAAAATTATGTTTTTCTAACACCGTATGGTTCTTTATTTAAGAACTTTTCACTTAGTGATTTTTTGAACTTGGCTTTTGCTGGGCTTTGTGCTAAAGATAACAAAGTCCAGAAGTCGTGCCACACGACGCTGTTTGGATATGGTTTTATTGTTTAGATGAGTTTTCATGTTACTAACTTACTTTAAGGAGTTTCTCATGGCTGCACTTGTTATAGGACATATGAATCCCGATACCGATAGCATCATTTCTGCCATTGCCGTTGCTGATCTTTATACCAAGCGTGGTATGGAAGCTAAAGCAGTAGCGCAGGGCGCACCTACCCCTGAAACTAATTTTGTACTTGAGAAGTTTGGCTTAACCGCTCCTGCAGTGGTGGAAGATGTTGCCGGACAAAAATTGGTATTAGTGGATTTTTCTGACCTAGCTCAAGCTCCCAAAGGCATTGATAGTGCCGAACTTTTAGGTATAGTAGACCACCATAAACTTGGTGATGTGACTACACCAAACCCTTTAGAAATCTGGACTTGGCCTGTGGGTTGCACCGGTACTGTCATTAAAAACATGTACGACTTTTACGGTGTAGAATTACCTAAGGGTATTGCTGGTGGCTTACTTTGCGCCATCTTATCTGACACTGTTATGTTTAAATCCCCCACCTGTACCGAAGCCGATAAAAAAGCTGTTGAAGCACTTGCTAAACAATGTGGCGTAGCAGATGTCATGGCTTTGGGCATGGAAATGTTTACCGTGAAGAGCGCTGTTGATGGTGCTAGCATGCAAGACTTGGTATTCCGTGACTATAAAGACTTTGATATGAACGGCAATAAAGTTGGCATCGGTCAGTTGGAAGTTGTTGACCTTAGCATTCTTGATAAGGTGAAGGCTGGTCTTTTGGAAGAAATCACCCGTGTTAAGGGAGAAGGGCGCCACAGTGTATTCCTCCTGCTCACCGACATTATGAAAGAAGGCTCTGAAATGCTCATCGTTTCTGATGATGCTGCCGTGGTGGAAAAAGCTTTTGGTGTGAAACCAGAAGGTACTTCTGTGTGGCTTGATGGTGTCATGAGCCGTAAAAAGCAAGTGGTTCCCAATTTTGAAAAAGCTTTCAAATAGTTTTTCGTAATATAATGTATAGAGGCTAGGCTACGGCTTGGCCTCTTTTTTTTGGGAATACAGCTTATGCGCACTTTTTGTGAAGGTGATAAACTGTAGACCTTCTTGTTGAGTTTTACTCGGATAAAGCAAGCATGACAGAGATTTCAAAGTAAAGTCTAGGACGATGAACTATACTCCAAAAGTATTTTTAGTATAAAAATATTTTTTAATGGCTTTTAATTTATTGAAATAATAATACGATTTCTAAATGTGTTTTCTTTGTGACAAAAAAATGAAAAAAGAGCTTGACTCTGAAGGGCTAATACCATAGAACTCTTCTTGCGCTGAGTGGCGTAACACACTCCCCGGTG
>CAYJLO010000076.1:0-13956 GCA_964370835.1 uncultured Desulfovibrionaceae bacterium | reverse complement strand
AAAACACTGAAGCGCGTCATCTTTTGGCGGATACATTGGAGCAGCTTGGCTATCAAGCAGAATCCGGCCCGTGGCGTAATGTATATTTACAAGGCGCATTTGAATTACGTAATGGAATTCCACCCGTGGGCACTTCAGTGGCCAATGCTGACACAGTAAAGCACATTCCCTTGGAGCTTACTTTTGATTATTTAGGTGTGCGTCTCAATGCGCAAAAGGCAGAAAATAAAAACATTGTCATTAACTTTATTATTCCGCCCATTAAGGACGCGCCACAACAACCGCAAACCTATACCCTATTTCTCGGTAACTCTGTTTTGAATTATAGCACCAAGCTCAAAGAAAATCCCGATGCAAGTTTTACCCTGCCACAACCTGCACTCACGGCTCTGCTGTATAGTGAGGATCCCGCGAGCACTTTGCAAGCTTTAAAAAAGCAAGGTGTAGCAAAAAGCGAAGGTAAGGAAGAAAGGCTTGTGGAATTACTAAATTTGTTAGATACCTTCACAGGTGATTTCCCCATTGTAACACCGTAGGAGCATATTTCACTAAGCACGTCCTAACAATACACATTTCACCATAAAAAAACGCCCGAAACTTTAAATTGGCAAAGTTTGGGCGTTTATTTCAAGAATACTATTTTAGAAAATAAGATTCACATATTCGCCATGTGTAAATTACACCTCGGGCATGAGGCGTTCTTTTAAGCGCGTATGTCGCTTGTGGGTGCGATTATTATTCACCGCCATATGCAAGGCTTTACTCTCGCCCACCAACACCACAAGTTTTTTACCACGTGTAATCCCCGTGTACACAAGATTACGCTGCAAAAGCATGTAATGTTGCATCATAAGTGGTATAACCACGGCAGGATATTCCGAACCTTGGGATTTATGTATGGAAATGGCGTAGGCAGAAACAATTTCATCCAGCTCTTCAAATTCATACGGCACATTACGCTCATCAAAACGCACGGTAAGTTGGCGTTTTTCTGCATCTAGCAACACTATGCGTCCAATGTCGCCATTGAAGACATCTTTATCATAGTTATTGCGTATTTGCATAACTTTGTCATCAAGATAAAAAATCTTTTCGCCGCGCTGGATTTTTTCGCTTCGCTTGGGCATGAGCGTGGACTGTAAAAGCGTATTGAGATTTTCAGAACCCACAGCTCCTTTATGCATGGGGGTAAGCACCTGAATATCTTCCACAGCATTAAGTCCAAAGCGACGCGGTATATGATTTTTCACCAAATCCGCCACCATGGCCGCCACTTGCTCGGGATTATTTTGCCGAATGAAATAAAAATCCGTCAGCCTATCTTTATTGGATTCCAAACAAGGCACTTCACCATGATTAATAAGGTGCGCATTACGAATGATTTCGCTTTGCGCCGATTGGCGAAAAATTTCTGTGAGCTCCACCACAGGCACGGCTTGTGAAGCGATGATATCCTTGAGCACATTACCTGGCCCCACCGAAGGCAATTGATGCACATCACCCACCAACACTATGGTGGCGCCCAAGGGAGCTGCTTTAAGCAAATGATAAAACAACATGGTATCCATCATGGAAGCTTCATCCACAATGAGTAAGGAGCACGCCAGCGGATTATCTTCATTGCGCGCAAAGCCATCTTCGCCCGGATTATATTCCAAAAGACGATGGATGGTTTTAGCCTCACGCTCGGTGGCTTCAGCCATGCGCTTGGAAGCACGCCCCGTGGGGGCCGCCAGAAGAATTTTCGCCTTCACCACGGCAAAAAGTTGAAGTATAGCTTTAATGATGGTGGTTTTGCCTGTACCGGGGCCGCCAGTGAGCACCATCACCTTAGATTGCGCCGCCGTAAGCACAGCCTCTTCTTGTTCTGGAGCAAGCTCTATGGACAAACCTGCAATGACATTTTGCACTAAGCTTTGCACATTCTCAAAGCGCACAGACTTTGGAGAAGAAAGAAGCCTTTTTAAATAGTAGGCAATTTTACTTTCGTAGTGATAATAGCGTCCTAAAAATATCCCCATCTCCCCTTGCAATTCTTCGCAAACAATACGCTCTTCTTCCACAAGGGTGTGAATGGCTTCTTCCACCAAATCATGCGGGATTTCAAGACGCTCCGAAGTTACATTAACCAATGTTTCTTGCGGCATATAGACATGCCCATCATCATTACATTTGGTTAAGGTATAGAGCAATCCGGCTTGTGCGCGTAAGGGATTTTCTTTGGTAAAGCCAAGCTTCTGTGCAGCCTTATCGGCAGAAATAAAACCTATACCGCGTATATCCATGGCCATGCGGTAAGGGTTTTCTTGTATGATGGCTAGAGCTTCCGGCCCATAGTGCCTATACATGCGCACGGCATAGTTGGCTGTGATACCATAGGGTTGCAGAAAAATCATGAGTTCACGTATGCCGCGATGTTCTGCCCAGCCTTGAACAATATTTTTATAATTCTTTTTGCCAATACCCTTTACATTGAGTAATTTTTCCGGCTCTTCGTCAAGTACGCGTATGGTGTCCACCCCAAAGGCTTTTACAATGCGACTGGCTGTGGTTTCCCCCACTCCCTTAAGTAGGCCAGAGCTTAAATAAAGGCGAATACCTTCGGTGGAAGCGGGCATGACTTCATCAAAACTTTCCATGTGCAATTGACGTCCAAAGCGAGCATTATTTACCCATTTGCCTTGAATTTTTAACTGCACACCGGCTTGTGGATCCAGCATATGTCCCACAACGGTGTATCCATCTTTTTCACCTTGCGGTAAAACTTTCAGTACCGTATAGCCATTTTCTGCGTTATAGAAAATGATACGCTCCACGCTGGCTATGACGGTCACCAAACCGGCATCTTCCAAAAGAGGCATGTCCACTTACGGCTCCAAACGGCGTTGCATAAGCACAGCGTCAGCAAGAGTCAGCGCCACCATGGCCTTAAGCACAGGCACCACACGCGGAATGGCACAAATGTCATGACGCCCTCCCACACGTAATTTGACGTTTTGCCCAGAAGAAGTCACAGTATCCTGCTCATGCGCAATGGAAGGGATGGGTTTAATGGCAGCATGTAAAATGATATCTTGCCCTGAAGAAATTCCCCCCAAGATACCACCGGCATGGTTAGATGCAAAGGTTGGCGGCGTAAGCCCAGTGATGGTGTCATTATTTTCTGAACCAAGTTTGCGCGCCGCCGCAAAACCAGCTCCTATTTCCACACCCTTCACAGCCCCCACGCTCATGAGAGCCGCTGCCAGCATGGCATCCAATTTTTGAAACACAGGCTCGCCCAAACCGGCAGGCACCTGACGTGCTTCAATACGCACAATGCCACCTAACGTATCACCACTTTTACGCACATGCTCCACACGCTCTTGCCAGGGTTGCACAAGCTCTTTATAAGCAGAAAAAAAAGGCTGCTGTTCTGCCCCTTTCATGTCTGGTTCCACATGTGCTTCCAAAGTGGCAGCCCCAAGGCCTCCCACTTCCACAGTTGCAGCAAAAAGTTCTATGCCCATGGAAGCAAGAAAAGCTTCAGCTATGGCACCACCTGCCACGCGAGAAAGGGTTTCACGTCCAGAAGAGCGCCCGCCGCCACGATAATCACGTACGCCATATTTAGCATCATATGTCATATCTGCATGACCAGGTCGGTAGGTATGTGCTAGTTCACCATAATCTTTGGAACGCTGATCTTCGTTATACACCACAAAAGCAATGGGGGTTCCAGTGGTTTTTCCTTCAAATACGCCTGAAAGCAAAGCCACGGCATCTTTTTCTTTACGCTTTGTTCCGGCAAGGACATCTGCACCACTAAGACCGCCGGGCCTACGCTTATTGAGGCGTTCTTGAATAAAATTTTCCTGTAAAGCAAGTCCCGCAGGACATCCATCTACAACACCGCCAAGCCCCACACCATGAGATTCTCCAAATGTGGTTAAGCGAAAAACATACCCCCAACTACTTCCAACCATGATGCTTCCTTCTATAAAAAATTATCTGTGAGAAAACCTTTATCCATAAAAGTTTTTCTCACAGATTCTCTTACAAAAAACTTTTCACGCCAGCGTGGCATCAACACCACAAAGCTCATAAAAACTATCTTAAAAATGCTTACGCGCACAAGTATATATTTTTTCTGTCACTTGAGCAATGGGAAGTGCCGCATCCACCTTATGGTGTGCAGCTGCTTCATATAAAGACAAACGCTCTTGCAACACGTCATGGACTTCCTTGGCTATATCTTGCCCCGTTAAAGAAGGGCGCTGCGCATCATTGGGGTGATAACTTAAGCGGTTAACCAATATACTCTCAGGCACATGAAGAAAAAAAACAAGCCCCTGTTCCCGCATGAAAACACGATTTTTTTCCGCTAAAATCATGCCCCCGCCGGTAGCTAACACCAAGGGAAAATTTTGTGCCTCTTCAACACAAGCCTCAAGAGCGGCGCTTTCTTTTTGCCGAAAAAACTCCCAGCCCAAAGTCTCCACCATGTGGGCAATACTACACCCCGCACGAGCCTGCACAACTTCATCGGTATCTGCAAAAGACCATGAAAGATATTCAGCAACCTTACGCCCTATGGTTGTTTTTCCGCTACCTCGCGCGCCCACAAGAAAAATTACCTTTGACATCTCTCTCCCTAGAACCTTCAAATCCATTAAGAATTTTAGAAATCTTTTCTATCACCACGAGTGTAGGCATATAACAAAGCCGCCACATGCTGAGGATCAAAAGGTTTTGTCACATAGTCTTGCATACCCGTCAATTGCTCATGATTTTTCATATCCTGCACGCTGTGCGCAGACATACCTATGATGGGAAGTTGCGCAAACTTTAAATCAGCTCGAATACGTGCAGTGGCCTCAAAACCATTCATACATGGCATTTCTAAATCCATTAAAATAATGTCGTAAGCATTTTTTTCCAAAAGCTCCAACACTTGCTCACCATGCTCAGCCACCTGAACACAACAATTGAAGCTTTCCAACATTTCTTTAGCAATAATAACATTAATTTCGTTATCTTCTGCCAATAAAACCTTAAGACCAGCAAGAGAGACGTCTCCCTGTTCGACGCATAGTGTCTGGCTGTGCAAGTCTGACTCGCAACCTACCACAAAGGGAATTATGCATTGGAAAACAGATCCTTTGCCAGTTTCACTGCTTACACTTATATTTCCGTTCAAAAGCTTAAGTAAGCCTTGTGCCAGAGGTAAGCCAACACCAGCCCCACCCTGATGTCGCGTAAAAGAATCATCCGCACGAAAAAATACATCAAAAAGCTTTTCCACATGCCCTTCTGACATACCTATGCCAGTATCGCTCACCTGCACTTGCAATGTACAGTTATCACAACCTTTTTGTAGTACGCATCTCACGTCTACCTGTACATATCCCTGTTCAGTGAATTTAATGGCATTGGAAAGCAAATTATGAATTATTTGAGAGAATCGTAATGCATCTCCGTGTAGCACCGCAGGAATGTTTTCTTCATAATTAAAGTTTAAATTTAAGCCTTTATGCTTTGCCAAAGGTAAAAATTCTTTGCGTAACTTGTCAAAAACCTCTTTCACCGCAAAAGGACATCGCTCCGCGGTCATTTTTCCTGCTTCTAGTTTCAAAAAATCCAAAATATTATTGATAACAATCAGTAATTTCTCAGAAGAGTGCTGAATTTTCTCCAAATAGTATAACACCTGCGGATTAGTACTTTGTTTTTCAGCCAAACGTGTAATACCCATAATGCCATTCACAGGGGTGCGTAGCTCATGACTCATATTAGCTAAAAAACGCCCTTTCATTTTTACAGCTTCGCGCTCAAGAATCTGCTTACGTTGAATGAGCAAAGAATCTGTGATGTCCATAAAGGCCACAGCATATGCCAAATCAATATCTTCCCAAGAAATTTTATTGGCTATGACGGTAAAGTCCGTTTGAAATTTTTCATTATGGTGTTGCCAAGCTACGGTTTGTTGGCCATCATTTTTATGAATACTACAAATATCACACGGTCTATCGTATCCATGTAGGACTTTATAGCATGTGACATCTGTACTTAACTCAGTACTTACAAAATCTGCAAAGGCCTTATTATATAAAATAAGTTCATAATTTTCAGGGTTTACCACATAAAAGGGAATGGGCAGTACATCAAGCATTTGTTTAACTAAATTTTCTTCATTTTGCAATTTAGCTTGTGCACTAAAGTGTGCTTTGGCGTTATTAAGCAAATGCCCCATGGTTTCTGCCACAGTAACAGTATCTTGAACCCAATTTTCCACATCTTCGCATTGATCAATGCCAAAAAAGCCTATAAATTCGCCCATATAAAAAAGAGGGACAGTAATCATACTCACAATACCTTGTGTGGCAAAAAACTCTTTTTCCTCTTGAGAAGCTTTATTTATATGCTCAATAACTTTAGGCTTTCCAGCAAGAAACGTTTCTATGGTACCTTCCAATTGCTCCATAAAACCAAAAGCCACACCCTGGAAAGTTTGTTGTAAAGATACTACACCTTCATTTACCCACTCAAACGTATTATACCAATAGGGATCACGATAATCAAAAATATAGACACGGCTAGCTTTGAGCGTGTTGCCAATGTCTGCCAATGCAATATTCATAAAAATATTTTCATCGGAAATATTGATCATATTTTCTGACATTCGCAAAAACAAATCAATCATTTTGGATTTTTTTGCATGCGACATTTCTATGGAGTGATTCATACTCATATACCCACAGCCTATTTCATATAAAAACGTTATTGCTCTAAATGACAACGAAAAACATTATTGCAAAGAAGAATCGGGCGTAAAAGAAAAGCCCTGCTGTACATAGTCATAAATTAAACTGCGCAACTCTTCAGGAGAAAAGGGTTTAGCCACATGAGCTTGCATACCAACTTCACGACTTTTTTCATAATCTTGCAACATGGCATGCGCAGACATGGCCACAATAGGTATGGCGTCATAACACCTTTGACTGCGAATATACCTAGTGGCTTGCAAGCCGTCCATGATGGGCATTTGAATATCCATAAGAATTATATGGTATGTTTGCTTTTCTAGAGCCTCAAGCGCTTCTTGCCCATTTTCAGCGCAGTGCACGATACATCCAAATGATCTTAATACTTCATAGGCTATTAATGTATTAATTTCATTATCTTCTACCAAAAGAACTTCCGTTCCTGAAATATCAAGCATTTGTGTATTCGTATCTTCTTGTACACTTTTTTCCTGCTCATGAGCAAAGTCAAAAGGCAAAATACATGAAAATGTGGTTCCCTTGCCAATTTCGCTACTTATGGAAATATTCCCACCCATAAGCTCCACAAATTTTTGGGTAATAACAAGACCTAATCCTGTACCACCAAAGTGGCGCGAAGTGGAAGAATCTGCCTGAGCAAATTCTTTAAATAAATTTTGCGTTTGCTCCTGAGAAATACCGATGCCCGTATCCTTTACGTCAAGTTGTACCCATACCCTCGAGGAAGTGGGTTCAATACCTTCGGGAGCATGACATGTGCGTACTGCCAAGGTAACTTTACCCGCATGAGTAAATTTTACCGCATTGGACGAAAGATTCAAAACTATTTGAGATAAGCGCTGCTCATCTCCCATGAGGACTTCTGGTATATCTGAAGCCACTTCTACCTCAAAGCCAATACCGTTGGCGTCCACTTTACTTTGTAGCAAAGCTTGCGCACCGTACAAAATTTCGCGCATACTCAGTGGCTTTACTTCTAAACTACTACTAGCCTCTTCAATGGCAGTAAGGTCTAAGGTTTCATTGATGACACCCAACAAATTTTTTGAAGAAAACGTAATTTTACGTAAATACTCTTCCACCACAGAATCTGTATTATTTTCTGTGGCCAAGTAGGTTAGCCCGATGATGCCATTAAGAGGGGTGCGCAACTCATGACTCATGTTCGCCACAAAATGCCCCTTGGCTTCATTGGCTTCTTGCTCAAGAACATGCTCTCTTTGCAAACGCAAGCTTTCCGTAATATCGAGAGCTATGGAAAAACGAACATTCTCTTTATCTTCCCATTTTACCAAGCTATCCACAATCTTATAGTCACAGCCCATAAGAATATTACGATGATGCCACACATAGGGGGGAGCCCCAGCAACCAGTTGCTCATTGGTACAAAAAGGACAAGGGCTATCAAGATTTTGAAAAAGTTTGTAACATGGTGTTTTGGCAATATCAGAAGTGTCAAAATTATCGTGAATAACCTTATTACAAAAAAGCACAGAATAATTTTTCACATCTGAAGCATAAATGGGCATGGGGAGAGAATCTAAAAGACCATGTAATTGCTGACGTTTTTGCTGAAGCTTACGCTTTCCCATAAAATACGCCGTCGCTGTATTCATAAAGGAGTTTAAGGCCATCACAGCATCAAGAATCGCCCCCGTCCAATTGGGAACGACATCGCACTGGTCAAAACCAAAAAAACCTACCACCTTTCCCTTATAAAAAAGAGGAAAGTTAACTATTCCCTTGGTGCCTTGCTTAAGCAATATGTCGCGCACGGTGGCGTCTTCAATTTTACTTACATCTTCATAGATAAAGGCTTTTCCTTGGCTTAGCTGGACCAAGACACTTCCAGCTGCCATTTCACTCATGTCAATGTTTTGTAATTTTTCCCTTTCAGAGCTTACACCGGGAGCCACCCATTCATAGTCGTTAGACCATAAGGTTCCTCGCAAAGCAAAAGTATATACGCGGCTGACATGAAAGGTTTGCCCGATATCCGCCAGAGCTTCTTGCATAAAAGTTGCTTCATCTTCCACGCGCATCATTAGCGAAGAAATACGAGAGAGAACTTCAAAAACGCCTCTACTTTCCAAACTCTGCTCTTGCGATGTAAAAGCCAGCTCACCCATATCGTTTCCACCTAACAGTTCTTTATCAAAGGTAAAATTTTACAATCAACAGAAACATCATATTTGAGTATTAACTCTGAAGAAAACACCAAAAAAGTATATTTTTTTTACTATGTTGTCAAACAAAGACACATTTTATTTTGAAAAAGCTCCCTCGCCATCTCAGCCTATAAACACCGCCTAATAATGTAACACATTAAAAGAAACAATAGCATAGAAAGTATTCTCTACATTTGGGAACCCATTATTTTCACCAACAAGGAACTAATTTTTTACACAGCCCACATGGTAAGGGCCTTGTCTGTAAAGGCAATACTTCCATGACACATGATGAAATTTTTGACACATCCCTCCGTAAAGTGAAAAAATATTCTTCAAAAAAATTCGTTTATTAATTTAACACATTAATACCCTAGTTGTTTTTTTAAAGAAGTAAGATGATTTTTTTCCGCAAAATACGCCTCACATGTATTTACGAAAGCTATAAATACGAGTATAGTGCGTCTGCTAACTTAGGCTAGCAATATTGACAATGCGCAAAGTTACTTACACAAAAATATAAAACATAAGGTCATTCCAAAAGATTAAACATATGCAAAAAAGTTCTCCCCTTCACATTGGTATTGCTGGATATGGAACTGTGGGCACTGGTGTTGTGCGCACTTTAGAACAAAGTGCAGACCTTATTGAACAACGCATTGGAAGGCCCATTGTGGTGAAAACCATTTTGGTGCGTGATACGACTAAGGCAAGAAACTGCCCACTACCCAGCACAGCTCGCCTTGTAAGTGAAGCTCACGAACTTACCGATGACCCAGAAATTGAAGTTATTTTGGAACTTATGGGAGGCATTGAAGCCCCCGGTGCGCTGATTTCTCGCGCTCTAGACATGGGTAAGCATGTGGTTACAGCCAACAAAGCTCTCTTGGCTGAAGCAGGTACAGAACTTTTTCGCAAAGCAGAAGAAAAAAATCTTTCCCTTTTATATGAAGCCAGCGTAGCCGGCGGTATCCCCATTGTGCAAACGCTGAAAGAAAGTCTTGCAGGTAACAGTATCCAGTCCTTCATTGGCATCTTGAATGGCACCAGCAACTATATTCTTTCAGAAATGACCACTGAAGGGCTTGATTTTGATACAGCATTGCAGGCAGCACAAGAGCTGGGCTTTGCCGAAGCAGACCCCACTCTTGACATTGATGGTCACGATGCTGCGCACAAGCTTGTATTACTCATCCGTCTTGCCTATGGCGTAGAATACCCCTACACAGAAATGCCCGTACACGGCATACGTCATATGGATAAAATGGATATCGCCATTGCACGCGAATTTGGCTATAAAATTAAATTACTAGCCCAAGCTAGATCCATTGATGGCGCCATAGAAGCTGGCATTTTTCCCACCTTGGTGCACCATAGATTTCTCATGTCCAACGTGGGTGGATCCTACAATGCGGTTCGCATTGAAGGCAACGCAGTAGGCTCTCTCTTTTTACACGGACGCGGTGCTGGAGACATGCCCACAGCCTCTGCTGTGGTAGGTGATTTATTAACCATTGCCCGCGACGCAAAAGCAAACAATACTGGATTCATCAAACAAGTTCTGGAACGTGCAAAAATTTTGGCATCCACAGATACCACATCTAGCTACTATGTGCGCGTTATGGTAAATGATGCTTCTGGTGTTTTACGCGACATTGCAGGTATCATGGCAGAGCAAGACATAAGCATTGCGCAAGTCATCCAAAAACCAGAAGAAAATGGCTCTGTTCCCCTCATTTTTATGACACATACAGCCACAGCTTCTTCCATGCAAGCTGCCATTGCCAGCATAGATGCACAGCCGTTTTCTTTGACTCCTACGGTATGTTACCGTGTTTTGCATTAGTAGACATATTTAGCTTAACAGTTTAGGATTCTACATCGCTGAGCGTATCGTCGCTACAGCACATAACAGCATTTTAACTAAAGGCAGTTTTTAGCAAAATGCGCAAGAAGGGCTCCACATGCAAGAAAATTTTTTAGCAAAAATCAGCCATGAAGTTCGTACTCCTATCAATGCTATCATTGGTCTGGGTTTTTTGTTTCAACAAACAAGGCTCGACGATCAGCAAAGAAAGTATCTCGAAACAATTATTGATTCTGCACAAAATCTTTTGCAAACCTTTCAGAGCATCTTAGATTATACCACCACGGAAGATGGTAACCTTGAGTTGCAAATTCTGCCGTTTCAAACGGATACTTTGCTAGAAAATATATCCAACACCATGCAACTACGTTGTAAGGAAAAAGGTCTATCTTTTCGTATAAGTTCAGCCGCAGATGTTCCTCCTGTACTCATGGGAGATTCCATTCGAATTTCACAAATCATACTTAATATTGCCAATAATGCTGTGAAGTTTACTCAAGAAGGCAGTGTGCACATTCATGTGGATATGGCCGATGCAGCCGCAAATTTAGTACGCTTTACTGTGCGAGATACAGGTATCGGCATTGCTGAAGGCTTTGAAGCAGAAATATTTAAACCTTTCATGCAGGCAGACAATTCTCATACCCGCACCTATGGCGGAGCTGGACTTGGCTTAGCCACATCTGCTCAGCTTGTACAGCATATGAAGGGAAATATTTCTGTTGCCCCCAACACCTTAACCCCTCAAGGGGGAAGCATTTTTACTGTTGTTCTTCCCTTACCTCGAGCAGAAGAAGACGCCCTATTCAGTGAAGGTCCCTTACAAGGCAAAAGGGTTTTGGTGGTGGACCACAAAACATTGCGCCAGCAAGTCATCACAAGCACCATGCGTACTTTTGACATGGACGCCATGCACACCGATGACGCCGAAAAAGCCATTAAACTTATTGCAGCAGCAGATGGTGAAGAAAAACCCTTTGATTTCGTCATTATGGCTTGGCAACCCCCCAGAATGGATGCCATTGAAGCCTCAGAATATATTAAGAAACTCCCTCTTGATTATCCCTGTCCTTTGCTTTTACTTGTTTCAGACTATGCCACGGAGGAAGTACAAAAACTCTCCGAAAATGCTGGATTCTTTGCTCAAGTGACAACACCTGCCACTGCTGAAGATTTTTATATCCCCATGGTACATGCTTATGTCGAACAGCAAGATCGCCTTGCTGCAGAAGCTAAGGCAAAAGCTGCAGAAGAAAGTGAAGAAGAGCATGGTCCTGTCCGAATTCTTTTGGTAGAAGATAATGAAATCAACCAAGAAATTGCATACGAAGTACTGACATCGGCAGAATATACCGTGGACATTGCCAATAACGGTCAAGAAGCTGTGGATGCAGTGGAAAAAACCAAGTACAGCCTTGTCCTCATGGATATTCAAATGCCTGTTCTTGATGGTCTTGAGGCCACCAAACGCATTCGCACGGCCGGTCATAAGCTTCCCATCATTGCCATGACTGCCCACGGCATGGCTGATGATAAGGAAACTTCACTCTCAGCCGGCATGAACGCACACTTGACCAAACCCCTAGAACCCATGGCTCTTTTTGCCGCCATAACGGCCTTATTACCGGCCTCTACTGCGAAAGCTTCAGCTTCAAAAGAAAGCACAGCCAAAGCTATTAATGTGGAAAGACGTGAAAAGCTGCCCAACAGCCTTGATGGCTTTAACCTTGAAAATGGGCTTGCAGCAGTGGCTGGAAATGAGACTTTATACATAAATTTATTAAGAAAATTTGCCGATAGATACGCCACAATCAATAAAGACATCAGTGAATGTTTGCAAAATAATGATATGGATACAGCCATTCGTCATGCGCACACTGTACGTGGTATTGCGGCAAACCTTGGTGCTGTTGCCTTATCAAGTGCTGCTGAAGCCTTAGAAAAAGCCATAAAAAATGCACCTGCCATGACCACTCCCCTGTTGCGTACCTTAGTTATTCGCTTAACAGAGGCTGTAAACTCCATCCACGAATGCTTTGGCTCTTCACAAACTGATGTGGAATCTGAAGCCAAAGTAAAAATTGAAGACTGTCTCAACATGGCAGAACGTGAGCATTCTCGTCATGTGCTTGAACAAGCAGTAACACACATGGAAGTAGATTGGGGACACGCCGTCAGCACTGTGACATACTTGCTGGAACGCTTACAAAATACACCGGCGGAATCGGACCTTTTACATCTTAAACAGTGCATTGAAGATTTTGAAGTGCAAGCAGCACAAAAATATAGTAGCGCTGTTCAGAAGCATCTAAAAACTTCTTAATAGTCATACATCTTTAGGCAGGCCTCTTGCCCTTGTGCATAGACCTGCCTTTTCAAATATAGCCTACAAGGGCTCTTTTTCATGAAAACAGGCTTACTATATAAAGAATTTATTGAAAAGCATCACAAGGTTGTGGATGCTTTTTGGGCGTGGGTAGGGTCTTCTCTTTGTCTTTTATGCATAGTTCTTTTGGATAATCATTATTTCCAAGCTCAAGATATTGACTTACTCATGGCCTCCTTTGGTGCCTCCGCAGTGCTCGTTTTTGGGGCTCCTAGCTCCCCTCTAGCACAGCCACGGAATGTGTTGGGCGGGCAATTTATTTCAGCCATAGCAGGCGTAACATGCCAAATCCTTTTAGCTTCATACCCCACATTGGCAGCTTGTTCTTCCGTATCTTTGGCCATATTTCTTATGACCATCACCAAAACTTTACATCCTCCCGGTGGCGCATCTGCCCTTTTGGCTGTGGTGGGTGATGCCTCCATTAAAAACCTTGGCTACACCTATGCTTTTGTTCCTTGCCTTCTGGGAGCATTTATCGTGGTCGGCATTGGTACTATTCTTAGTATAACCACAGGTAGAAAAAAGTATCCACATGCATGGTGGCCTAAATAGCTTGATCTGTAACCACAAAGCTACCCCAAATCCAATTGCGTATCCATGTAATATTTTTCCACTCCACACCTTTCAAGTAGCCCTTGAACTTTTATAGAAACACTATGACTGATGTTATGGATACAACGCTGGGCCAAAATTTTTCACGTATTACCTAGTTCACCCTTGTATAGACCCGCCCGCGAAGTCAAGAAGTTTTTGCTTTAGATGAATCGA
>CAYJLO010000075.1:0-14232 GCA_964370835.1 uncultured Desulfovibrionaceae bacterium | reverse complement strand
CCCCCCCCCCCCCCCCCCCCCCCCCCCCCCCCCCCCCCCCCCCCCCCCAAGAAAACACAAAAGAAAGCACAAAATATAAAAGTACAGCTCTCAGCTAAGCACAATAAGATTGGGGATGCTGTGCAGCATCCCCATGTGCGAGGGTCACCGTTTATCGGTGTGTGTAAGGGGGCTAGGTTGTGGACTTAGTCTTTTTCAGTGGTACCACCGGTACCGCCAACACCGTCTCAGTGGCTGGTGCCAAGACCTTTAATGGTCTGAATTGCTTCCGGTGCCAGTGATGCGGCATGAGCAGGAATGTGTATTATGCCAGTAAATATCAATAGGGTAAAAGCTAATGTTACTAGTTTCTTCAAGGTTTTCTCCTTCGAGATGAGCACAGGAGATGTTGTTTTCTCTTGGTCAGATAATATGTATAGATGAGAATGGTGAAAAATATCACATGAAAATTGAAACGTGTTCCCTTGTCAATAGTTAATACCAAAAACAAACTTGTCTAGAGCAAAACATAGCAAAAAAATCTATTTACTGTGTTTATATTTTTTATAGTTACTTTTAAGCGTGTTATGAGTAGCGATTTGCCCACTTGCCGTAAGAGAGTAAAAGCACTACAGTGGGAAAAATGAAGTTTCTGTAAATGAAGTTTCTAGACTCGTAGTCCATAAGGAAAAGACATGCTGCTTTATATTCACGTACCTTTTTGCCGCACTAAATGCCATTACTGCGCTTTCCACTCCTTACCCTTGGGGCGCGGCGTGAATGCTTTGCACGATGCTGGATTCAAGGCTTATGTGGATACGCTTTTTGCCGAGCTGACTGTATGGGGCGAGAGATATCAAGGAACTGAGCTGTCGTCGATTTTCTTTGGCGGCGGGACACCGTCACTTCTCCCTGTGCCCGTGGTGGATTTGCTTTTGGAGCGGGTGAGTAAATATTTTAGGCTTACGGACAATGTGGAAATCAGCCTTGAGGCCAATCCCGAATCTTTACGCACCAAGGAGCGCATGAGTGCCTTTGCTAAGGCCGGCGTGAATCGTTTGTCCTTGGGCTTACAAAGCCTTGATGAAGAGTATTTGCACATGCTTGGTCGCTCTCATAAGTATAAGGATAGCATTTATGCCGTTATGCAGGCTAAAGAGTGCGGCATCGCCAATATTAACGTGGATCTCATGTGGGGCTTGCCTGGGCAAGGAGTGCGGCATTGGCTGAATACCTTGCGAGAGGTGACGCGCATGAAGCCCACACACATTTCTGCCTATGGACTCACCTTGGAAGAAGGCACCAAGCTTGAGCGCGATTATCAGGAAAGACGCATTGTGTTGCCACCGGAACGCGATCAGTCGGTGATGTTCATGGAAGGAGCCTCTCTGCTGGAAGAGCAGGGCTATATCCATTATGAGATTTCCAATTTTGCACGCATGGGCTTTCAATGTCGCCACAATTTGGGCTATTGGGAAGGGCATGACTATTTGGGCTTGGGCCCGTCTGCCACTTCCACCGTGCAAGGACGCCGTTGGACCAATCCTTACGATCAAGGCACATGGGCGCAAAAGGTGGAAAACCGCACTTTAGATACTGAGGCCATGGTTTTAACGCCGAGAGAGCGCGTCTTGGAGCTGGTGATGCTACGCTTGCGCACGGCACGCGGCTTGCGTTTTAAAGCCTACAGGGCGTTGACGGGACGAAATTTCATGAAAGACCACAAATTGCTCATTCAAGCCTTGCATGAGAATGGTCTTATCCGCATACGAGATGGCTATTTACGCCTAACGCGCAGCGGCATGCTGGTGTCCAATAGCATTTTGTCCAATATATTTGAGCAAACCTCTACCACCTTGCCAGAAAACCTTTTAATGGCGCCGGTCAGTAAAGAGCTTTTTGAATAAGTCTTGGCAAAAAGGTGAAGAAAAGTGTTTAGTCGGCGAGGATTTCGTAGTTTTCAAGCTTGTCGGTGACGGCACTGAGCACAAGGGCCATGGTGCCGGAAATGAAAGCTAAAGCGCGTGGGGGCACGTCTTCCAGATTTTCTATGCCGCAAGCTTTGGCAAAAAAATGCTGCGGGCAAGCCTTTTGTTCTTCTTTACCCACCAGCTCCATATAAGGAGCAAAGTAGATATCCACAAAGGTATCGGCATCTTCCTTGGATATTTGACGTGTGCTGAGAAGGGACGTGGTGGTGCGTAAATATTCCACCAGAACGCTATTGGGGGCATGCACCATGAGGCCAGCCACAATGCTGGAATGGACAAAACCGTACCATTCAAGGCAAAAGCGTTGGCGATCAATGCTTTGCGGCGCAAAGTCATTTTTTTCCATTTGTTCTATCATGGTGAGCACTTGGGCTGGCTCAGTATTGAGAGAAAAAAGAATGCAGGCTGCATCAACAGCTTGAGTCTTACGCAGTTTTTTTCTTTGCATACAATTTCCTTTCATTTATGGGTAGGATAAATACATAGTGCCTTGCTTTTTTATCAGCGTCAAGGGTAGGTTTGCGTCATGAAGGTAAATCACGTGCAAAAAATAACAACCGTGAATACGAAAAGGCTCAGTATGACTTGGAATAGGGAAAAAACACGGCTTTTATCGCAAAATACTACGCAAGAAGCCTTGGAAAAAGCCGTGCAAACATATTTTATGCAAGGGCAATGGGTGCATTATGCGCCGGAGGGTAGCCCTGAACATGCCAAGGCCAGCGAAGCCATGGAGCAAAGCTTGCTCGCGGTGCAATCCCTCCTGCCTCCTCTTGAGACGGCCACATCTTATTCTTATGAGGCCATGCTTATTTTGCAAATGGCCAATGATGCTCTAGAGGCCGATGGTGCAGGGCTTGCCAAAGCTTGTGCCGAGCAAGGACAAGCCTTGGTGTGCGCAGCAGGTTGTGATGGTTGTTGTCATCAAATGGTTTTGAGTTTGCCTTGCGAGATTCATTTGATGCAGGTTCATATGCAAGCGCACATGGCAGCCAAGGAGCATTTTTTATCTGTGTGGCCCGTGTGGCAGGAAAAAGCACAGGCCATCAGCGAAAGTTATTTACAATGGGGGCAAAAATTTTACGGGGAAGGGGTGGATGATGCCAGTCATGTGCGCGAGGATTATTATATTCCTTGTCCTTTGCTCAATGAATTGGGTCAGTGCGTGGCTTATGCGGTGCGCCCCTATGCATGTCGCAGTAGCGTGGCGGTGAATCCCCTTTGTGCGCAGCCCAATGAACGCGGGCAAAAGGGCTCGCATAATATGCTTTTTGCCTTGTATACGGGGCACGATGCGGCTAGAAAACGACTTTTTACTGCCATGTATGGACAGCAGCAAAAGACGGCCCCACAAAGTATGCCCTTTATGTTGCACGCGGCTTTGATGGACATATAATCTGCCAAGATGCCGCCACTCCCTTGCATTGGCTTTTTATCTTGATACTGCTATACTGCCCACATGCGAAAACAACAAAACCTCACCACACAGCAATTGGCTGAAGTCTGCGCCTCTTGGCCCATGACTGTAGAAGAAAAAACTCTGTCTCCTTTGGCCACCTATGTCATGTTGCTCATGCGCTGGAACAAGGTCATGAACCTTGTGGGCGCCAGACATTGGCAAGAGTGCATGACCAATCTCATTGTGGATTCTTTCCACTTGGCAGAATTTATCCGTCAATTACCCTTGGAAACATCAGAAGATTTTCACTGCCTTGACCTTGGTGCCGGCGCCGGCCTTCCGGGTATTCCTTTGCGTATGCTTTGGCAAGAAGGGCAGTATCACCTCATAGAAGTGCGCGAAAAAAGAGCTCTCTTTTTAAGCAATGTGCTGGCTCAAGTACCATTGCCACGTACGCAGGTTTTCCGCGGCAGGGCAGAAGAATTTTTTGAGCAGGCAAAAGCACCGGCGCAAATGATTGTGAGCCGTGCCTTCATGCCTTGGGAGCAAATGCTAGCCTTGGTGGCTCCGGCTTTGGCTGATGATGGCAGGGTCATTTTCCTCACCCTAGATAAAGCACCCCAAGCCCTTTTGGAAGAGCTTGGCTGGAAGGTGGAAAAGGAATATGGCTACAAGGTGCATGGACAAAAGAGATTTTTCTGGTCGGTACAAAAAGCTCGCTAGCAGTGGTGCTTGGCATAAAGAATAAGTCTAACGAAGCAGGCGATGCATGAGCACCAGTGCGTTATAAAAGCATTGGATGCGGGCAGACGTAGCTTTTTTATGAAGGGAGTCCCACCCGAAGGGCTTGTAGCCGTTGGCGAGGAAAGCGAGCCTTACGGATATGGAGAGCAACGCGTATTAGAGCATACATGACCGGAATAAAAAACAAGTCTAACGAAGTAGGCAATGCTTTTAGAACGCACTGTTAATGATGATAGGGCACACCGCGCACAATAGCTTCCGCGCGGTAAATCTGCTCAAGAAGCAATACCCGCGCCAGCTCGTGGGGAAAGGTCATGGGGCCAAGGGCCAGCTTGTGATGTGCGGCTTGGCGTACGCGTTCATCGAGGCCAAAGGCGCCACCGATGACAAAACAGGGCGTGCGCGTGGCATTTTCTGAAATATGTTGTAGGAATTTGGCGAACTCTTGGGATGTGTAGTTTTTCCCTTTTTCGTCCAAGCAAATGATAATATCTTGCGGCTGGAAACTGGCCAGAAGGCGTTGACCTTCCACGGCATTGCGATCTGCCACGGGTAAGGCGGAGTCACCGTCTTTGACGAGGCTTTCTTGTACTGTGCGCCAATGTTGTATGCGTTGCATATAATGGGCGGCGGCTTGTTTCCAATGGGCGGTCTTAAGGGCGCCCACGGCCACTATGCGTAAAGGTTTTTTAGCCATGAAGGGTACTCCCGTAAATTGTGTGCCAAGCATACGCACTTTCGAGCAAAGCGTCCAGCTTTTGCAAGAGGGTGAAATTCTTATTTATCCCACAGAAACCTTCTTCGCTGTGGGCTGTTCCATGTTTTCGCAAAAAGCTTTGGAGCAGGTGTTTTTTTCTAAAAATAGGCCCAGCACAAAACCTTTGCCCCTCTTGGCCGCCAGTGTGGAGCAAATAGAGCGCATAGCCCTGCTTACGCCGCATCACAAGAAACTCGGGCAACAATGTTGGCCGGGACCATTGACACTGCTGTGCGAAGCTCGCCCTTGCGTGCCTGAGTGCATCACGGCGGGAACGGGCAAGGTGGCGGTGCGCATATCGTCCCATGCCACGGCTCTGGCTTTGGCTAAAGCCATGGACGGCCCCTTGGTATGTTCATCGGCCAATATCAGCGGAGAAGCCCCGCCGCGCGTGCTTACGGAACTTTCCCCCATGCTTTTGTCCAAGGTGCAAAGTGTGCTCATGGAAGGCGCTGAGCCTTCGGGGGGCTTGCCTTCCACCATAGTGGAAGTGCGTAAAGATGGCGCATTGCTTATACGCCGTAAGGGTGCCAAAAGCCATGCAGAGCTAGAGGCTTTGGGCTGGGATGTTGTTGCTAAGTAATGTGCTGTAGAAGCATATTTTGCAAAATTTTTGTGGGCGCAATAAGTTCTAAAGGCTTCAAGGGGACTAAAGGTTCCGCGGTATTGAATTTCTCACGGGCAGAGGATATTTTCCAAGGCCCCTCATTCACATTTATCTAAAGAGGATTATATGTCTTTAATAGCAAGAGAAGAGGCGTTAGCCTTGGTTCAGGAGCACACCACAGAAGCATTTTTGATACAGCATGCGCTAGCATCGGAAGCGGTGTTGCAAGCTTTGGCCGTGCATTTGCAAGAAGATGCCGCCCTTTGGGGATTGACGGGTCTTTTGCATGATGTGGACTATGGTCAAACGGCCGAAACTCCCGAAAAGCATGGCCTTGTGGGCAGTGAAATGTTGCAAGGCAAACTACCCGAAGAGGGCCTTGCCGCCATTCGCGCCCATAATGGGGAGATGAATGGACACAGCCCTGCCACAAAGCTGGATTATGCTTTGCGTTGCGGCGAAAGTGTCACCGGTCTCATTGTGACGGCGGCCTTGGTGCGCCCCACGGGTATCACCGGCATGGAAGCCAAAAGTTTGAAGAAAAAAATGAAAGATAAGGCTTTTGCGGCTTCGGTGAGCCGTGAAAATATTCGCCAATGTGAAGAAATTGGTGTAGATTTGGATACATTTTTAAAACTTTCCATAGCGGCAATGGCTGAAAGAGCACAAGAGTTACAATTACCCACAGGAGCGTAAAGCCCATGGTCACGGAAAATTCCCTCTCCACAGAAATTCGGCGTCTTGGTAAAGCAAAGCTTCTCTCCCCTCTGCAATATGGTTTATGGGCAGATGATAAAACGGTGAATATCCATGTGGATGCGGAGCTTTCCAGTGATGTGGTTACGCCCACACTCATGAACTTCGAAATGGCGGGGCCGCGCCAGAATTTGTACTTTGACCCTGCGCGCACCAAGTGCGGCATAGTCACTTGCGGCGGTCTGTGCCCCGGCATTAATGATGTGATTCGCGCCTTGGTCATGCAGGCGCACCATGCCTATAATGTGCCCAGCGTCTTGGGCTTTCGATATGGGCTGGAGGGTTTTATTTCTTCCCTTGGTCATTCCGTGGCGGAATTGAAACCACGCATGGTGTCGGATTTACACAAATTTGGCGGAACCTTACTTGGCACATCGCGTGGGCCGCAATCACCGGAGCTCATTGTGGATACCTTGGAGCGCATGAATATTAGCGTGCTCTTTGTCATTGGCGGAGATGGTAGCATGAAGGCCGCCGCCGACATAAGCCGTGAAATCATGGCCAGGGATTTGCGCATATCTGTCATTGGCGTGCCCAAGACCATTGATAATGATATTAATTTTGTGCCGCAATCCTTTGGTTTTGACACCGCCGTGGACCAAGCCACCGCCGCCATTGAGGCGGCACACACCGAAGCCATTTGTTCTTATAATGGTATTGGCCTTGTGAAGCTCATGGGGCGTGAGTCGGGCTTCATTGCGGCGCAAGCGGCCTTGGCTCTCAAGGATGTGAACTTTGTGCTCATTCCCGAAGCTCCCTTCACCCTGCATGGCGAGGGCGGACTTTTGCCGGCCTTGGAAGAGCGTTTGCGCCAGCGCGGGCATGTGGTCATTGTGGTGGCCGAAGGGGCGGGACAGCATTTGCTGCAAAGCACCGCCAAGACAGATTTGTCGGGCAATAAAGTTCTGGGCGATATTTTCAACCTTTTGCAATGCGAAATTCAAAATTATTTCACGGCCAAAAGCTTTCCCTATGTGCTTAAACTCATTGACCCAAGCTATATGATTCGCGCCACCAGTGCCAATGCCAATGATAGAGTGTATTGTGGCTTTTTGGGGCAACACGCTGTGCACGCCGCCATGGCCGGGCGCACCCATATGGTGGTGGCCAAATTGCAAGACCAATTCGTGCATTTACCCTTGGACATAGTGACCAGAAGCCGCCGCAGACTTAATATTCATTCAGACCTTTGGCGCGCTGTGCTAGAATCCACAGGCCAAGGGCATCTCACGGGCATGTTGCCCACAGCATAACTATCCAAGGGGCGCATATGTCACATATGGAGCAGGTGAAGGCTTCGGCAGGGTCTGGTAAAACGCATGACATCACACAGCGATTTTTAGCGCATTTGGCGCGCTCTGAGGCCAAAGCCTATAAGTCTTATGATGGGGTAAAGTCCACGCACACGGCAGACATTCCCCCTGCATGGGGTGATATCATGGCCATGACCTTCACCAATATGGCCGCCGCAGAAATGAAAGAACGCGTGCTGCAAAGCTTAAAAAAATGCGCTCTGACCAAAGAGGGAAGCACGCAAGCGGCAAATATGCCCATGCCCGCGGAAAAAGCCAAGGCGTGGATAGAAATTATCCTGCGCCAATACGGGGCTTTAAATATTCGCACCATCGATAGTTTGTTGCATTTGGTGGTGCGCACGGCGGCTCTTGACCTGGGATTACCTCCTGACTTCGAAAGTAGTTTTCATATTCAAGAACTCATGGACCCCATGTTTGATGAGCTTTTGGAGCAAGCCGATCAAGGCGATGCCGCCATGCTCTCCCATGTGCGCGCCATGTGCCGTGCCCTTGTTTTCCATAAGGATAAGAGGGGCTTTGTGCTTGGTTCACAATTGCAAGAAATGCTTTTGCCCTTGGTGGATTTCTTTGTACAGCAAGAAGATTTGGCCATTTTTTCCACATTAAGTTCAGCGGAGCAATTGGAAGATCGCCTGCAAACTTTGGAGCTGGCACTCATCACCAGTGCCAAGCACTTAACCACGACTCTTGAGCAAGAAAATCTCAAAGTGAATGCCAATGCCAAAAAATGTTTTGCCTTGGCCAGCGCGGGGGATAAGAAGGGCTGCACGTCCACCTATGCTTCTAAGGAAAACGTGGATGCATGTTTGCTCAAAGCCAGCCAAGGGCAGGCTTCCGATGCCGTGCACTGGGCTTATGCTACTTTTACCCAAAGCGTGCATGCCGTCATGACCGAGGGTAAAACCCTGCGTGTGGCTTTGCAGATGCAACCCTTTGCCGAAGTGGCTTTGCTTTTGGCGCAAAAAATGCTGGATTTTCAAAAGCAAGAAAGTAAAGTGCCGGCGGCAAAAATTCCCGTCATGGCGCGGCAGGTGTTACAAGGGCAGTATGGCGTGTCGGCGGCCTTGTGTCGCTTAGGCAATAATGTGCGCCATGTGCTTTTGGATGAATTTCAAGATACCAGTGGTGAGCAGTGGCAAGCCCTGCTTTTGCTCATGCAAGAAGCTTTGTCCTATGGGGGCTCCCTCACCTGGGTGGGCGATGTGAAGCAGGCCATTTATGGTTGGCGCGGCGGGGACTCGGCCCTGTTTGACGCCGTTTTGCGCGAGGAATCCCTCACCTGCATGTTGCCAGAACCCCATGAACCCAAGCAAAAAAATCTCCCCACCAATTGGCGTAGCCGCGAGGTCATCGTTGCCACCAACAATGCGCTTTTTGCTCCCTTGGCGGACGAAGCTAAAGCAAGGGCCTTGGTGGAAGAAATAGTATCTTCTTCTTGCCCGCCGGAAGTGGTGGACGCCGCCGCCAAGAAGCTGTGCGCCACCTTCACAGGTGCAGCGCAGCAGGTAAAGCCCGATGCTGAGGGCGGTTATGTGTGCATAGAAGAAGTGCAAGGGGCCAATGCGGAAGAGCTTTCCGAAGCTGTGCGTGATCTTTTGCAGGAAAAACTCACGGAGCTGGGACAGCGTCGCCCATGGGCTGATATTACCATTTTAACCCGTCAGAATAAGGCCGCTTCCATGGTGGCGGCATGGCTTTCGGAGTGGGGCATTCCCGCCGTGACGGAAAACAGTTTGCTTTTGCAAAATCATCCTCTCATCCAAGAAAGCTTGGCCTTTTTATCCTTTTTGCACTGCCCTCAAGACGATTTGCATTTTTGGACGGTGCTCACGGGGCAAATCATGGCGGTGGCCTTGCGCCCAGAGCATGTAAAGGATGTGCACGACGCGCAAGAAGAAGGTTTTGTGGGTAATATACGCCCCAGTCTTGAGGAATTACATAATTGGGTTTTATTGCATAAGAGTCAGCGTGGAGCCTCCTCTTTGGCCCATGCCTTCCAAAAGCAATGGCCGGAATTTTGGGAATATACCTTTGCGCCTTTTTATGGCGCGGCGCAAATGCGTAGTCCCTATGATTGTATGCAAGAATGGTATCGCCTATGGCAAGTGCCGCAGCGTTTTGAAGAGGCGCAAACCTTTTTACGTCGCTTTTTAGAAGTTATTTTCAGTGCGCAACGGCGCGGCGCAGGCACGCTGGGCACCTTTTTACAGCATTGGGAGCAAAGCGGCGGCGAAGAAAAAACACCCACGCCGTCCAAGCTGGATGCTGTGAACATCATGACCATTCATAAATCCAAAGGTTTGCAATTTCCTGTGGTTATCATTCCTTGGTTAAGCTTTGGCGTGCGGGATTCTGCACCGCCCATGGTGCAAAAGGTGGGAGACTTGCAAGTGCTTGCCACGCGCACTAAGCAATCCGAGAGCTTGGAAGAGGAAGATTTTTCAGGGCAATTGCAGGGCCATGCTCACTATACGGCGCAAGCTGAGGGCGTGCTGGAATGCTTTCATGTGCTGTATGTGGCGTGCACGCGCGCGCAAGAAGAGCTGTATGCTTTTCACACGCACACCCCCCATGTGCAACGCACGGTGAATTTGGCCAAAGGCCTGCCGCTGCTGTGGGAAGCCATGGACATCAAGCTTCCCCATGAAGCCGGTTATGGCATTGAAAAAGATATGCCAGTGGCGGAAGATTTGGTCGTGGAGGCTGCGACAAAAGAAAAATCCTTTTTTGCATGCCCTGTGGATTTTTCTGAAGAGCCACAGCGCATTATGCAATGGCTACCGCGCTTGAAAATTTATCGCGACCCTGTGCAGGAATGTCTTTTACACGAAGACACTGCAGGGGAGGAAAGCCAAGGGAGTGCGGTGTATCTTTCGCCCGCCAGACGAGGCCTACTCATGCACCATTGTCTGGAAGTGTGGCAAAGTATGCAACATTTAGGAAGCATAGAAGAAAATGCCAAAACAGCGGCGACGCTGGGCGTACAATCCTTTGGTTTACCCCTCATGAATACGGAAAGCATGGAGGCGGAAATGGCGGCTTCCTTGGTGTGGTATGCCTCCTTGCCCGGCGTGCAAGAATGGGCGGAGTACGCTTTACCGGAGCAAGGCATGGTCAATGAATCCGGTAAGGAATTTCGTGCCGACCTTGTTTTACCACCCCACGACGGGCATGGCTGGCGCGTGGTGGAATTTAAAACGGGGCAAGAAGATGCCGCCCACGTGACGCAGGTGCGCAATTATGTGCGTATGCTGGATGCCATGCCCCACGGGCAAGGTGATTTGCCTGTCAGCCAAGGGCTTCTAGTGTATTTGGATTTGAAAAAATGCCGCATGGTGCAGACGGCCAGCGTGTCAGAACTTTTAGATGCGCCGCTATGGCAGTCACGGGAGCAGGGAGCCTAATATGTCACAATCCTTTACGCTTTTTCCTTGGGACAGGCCCTTTTTGGAGCATCTTCAAGAGTATATGTGCCAAGAGTGCGGCAATGACTTGGGTCGCTCTGTGCTCATTGTGCCACACAACAGACCGCGCCGTTATGTGACGGATTTATTGTGTCATAATCCATCTTTTCCTCGTCCTGCCATGTTGCCACGTATGTTGACCATTGGCGAAATGACGGGGCTTTTTCGCGCCCATGTGGCGCAAAATGGGCAAGCCTTGGGGCGCAAGGCCGCCTTGTTGGATTGCGTACATGTGGCGTATCGCGCTGTACAAGAGGTGAGTGCCAGCCAAGAAGGCGAGGTGGATTTCATCACGCAACAATTTGCCCAAAAGGATTTGGCGCATTTTTTACCGTGGGGTTTGCGCTTGGTGGCCTTGTTTGAAGAGTATATGAATCAGCTCTTGCCCGTGCGCGATATTCTTTACACCGAGGGTGAAGTTTCGCCCTTGGCATCGGCTTTATTATCGGCTCTGGGGCGCATTCATAAGGCTTATGTGCAACTTTTACAGCAAGAAGGCTGGACCACCACTGCCCTCGATGCCTACATTGCCGCCGAAGCCCTACAGCAAAATATGACGGATTTACCGCCGCTCTTGGCACCAAATCCTCAAGAAAATCGACATGTATTTGTGGCGGGTTTTTCCACCATTACCCAATGTGAACATGTGATGCTCAAAGCTTTGTGGCAAAAGGGCGCGCACATTTGTTTGCATTCAGATCCTGCATTGGCGCAAGAAGCAAACAAAGGCGAAAGCGTACATTTTTCCTGCGCTGACCATGTGCAATGGTTGCGTCAATGGAAAGCTCACTGCTCGCTGTATATGCCGCCCAGTGGTAGAAGTCCGCAAGTGCATTTCATGGCGGGCTATGATGTGCATTCGCAACTGCTGCATATGCAAGATATTTTGGAACCCGTGGCGGCACAACAGCAAGATGATGCACAGCCAGTAAAGGGACTTTCCACCGCCGTGGTGCTGTCTTCGGCTTCCTTGCTCATGCCCACCTTGCATCATTTACCGGATATGCCTTTCAACGTGTCCATGGGCTATCCCTTGGAGCAATCGTCGCTGTTTGCCCTTTTGGAAAGCCTATTACGCTTGCAAGAAGGCGCACGCGGAGAAGCCGAGCCCCAAGAAGGTGCAAGCTCGCGGCGGTATTATTGGCGTGATGTGTTACATGCCCTGCGCCATCCCTTTGTGCAAATGCTGAGTATTTCGGAGCAAAGCTTGTATTCTTTATGGGGCAAGATGGAGAAAGCTCTGCGCAGGGGCAATGCCTTTGTGAGCGAGCAAGATTTGCTTACCCTATTGGCTGTGCAAGAAGATGTGAGCCCCGAGGTGCGCGCCTTTGTGCAAAGGCTGTTGTCTTGCCTTTTGGGGAATTTCGCCACGGTGCACAGTACGCACGGCTTGGGCGAAGCCATGGGGCATATGTGCCATATGTTGCTCATGCATGGACAGCATATTTGGAAAAGCCATCCCTTGGATGCCGAGTCTTTATACCGTCTAACTCAGCATGTTATCCCCACCCTAAAAGGTGCACGCATGGCCCATGAGCCTTTGCCGCTCAGTACGCTTTTTGCTCTGTGTCGTCAGCTCATTAGGAGTGAGCGCGTGCCCTTTGAGGCAGCCCCGTTGCAAGGTTTGCAGGTGCTTGGCATGTTGGAAACGCGTCTTTTGCACTTTGAAAAAATTGTGGTGCTGGACGCCACCGACGATGCTTTGCCGGGCTTTGCGGCGCAAGATCCCCTTTTGCCCGATGCCTTGCGTGAACTTGTGGGCTTGCCTGCTTTGCAAGAGCGTGAGCGCGTGGTGGCGCACACCTTATATCGCCTATTATCCAGTGCCAAAGAAGTGCATTTTTGTTGGCAAGAGGGCATGCAACGCTCAGAACTTTTTGATGCTAAAAAAATTCGTAGTCGTTTTGTGGATGCGTATTTATGGAAGGAAGAGCAAGAGCGGGGCTATATTTTGGAAAATGGCACGCATCCCTTGCAGGTGGCTCCTTGCCCTGTGACGCCCATGGCTGCGCCGCATGCACAGGACGAAGCCAATGCCCCTGTGGGCTTGCCCTCGTGCGAAGCTTTGCGTCAAAAGGTGGCCACGCTTTTGGAGGAGGGTATTTCTCCCACCAAGCTTGATGGATACTTGCGCTGTCCTTTGCGCTTTGCCTGGGAAAATTTATATGCCTTGCGGCCTTTGGATGAAGTCAATGAAGGCGATGACCCCGCCGCCGTGGGTGATCTTTTGCATAGGGTTTTACATGAAGCGTATGCACCGTGGGAAGGCAAAGTACTGCCTCCTGAAGCCATAACATTTGAAAGCTTACAACAAATTTTTGAGCAACTTTTTGCTTTGGATGATGCTGTGCAAGCTTTGCCGCCGCAAAGCCGTATGCTCTTGCGTTTGGCGGCGCCGGTGCGCTTTAAGCGCTTTTTGGAGGCACAAGCCGAGCAAGCGGCCGCGACGGAAATTGTGACTTTGGAAAAAAAACTTACGGCTCCCATACAAGGGCGTTTTGGACAAGTATTTCACGTGAAGGGTGTGCTGGATAGAGTGGATAGACGGAGTTTGCCCTATGCGGAAGGCGGCCGTGAAGGGCTGGTGGTGCTGGATTATAAGAGCGGGCATTTGCCCAGCATATCCATGAAGGCGTGGGCGGATATGGACCTATGGACAGCCATGGATGTATGGAAACCCACAGCGCAAAATAGTCAACAGTTACTCACTCAGGTGGCCGATGCTTTTAGCTCGGTGCAATTGCCGTGTTATATTCATATATGCCAACATAAGTATAATGAAACGCCCTTGAATGCAGCTTTGGTGGACATGGGGAATACGGGGCAGGAGAAGTATATGCTGAGCCAGAAATTGGATGATGAAAGCGCACAAGATATTATGGAGGTGCGCGTGCCACAATTGCTAAGCTTTTTGGCGGATCATATGTACGCGGCACAAAATTTTGCTCCGCGCGAAGGCATGCATTGTGGCTATTGTTCCTACAAAGCTTTGTGTGCTCGTTATAAAGTATAGCACTGTCGTCAAATGCGCCTTTTCGTTTTTATCTGCGTCAGATTTCGTAAGCTTTTTCGGTCGTGTATGTTTGTATACACTTCCTTGCTAAAACGTAAAAATTCGCAATTTGACAAAAACCTCATTGCGACGTGATTGTGCTTTCAAAGAAGGTATACCATCGCCAATAAAGGTTTTTGGAAGGGGAGAGGGGGAGTTTGAGGGGG
>CAYJLO010000074.1:0-14583 GCA_964370835.1 uncultured Desulfovibrionaceae bacterium | reverse complement strand
CTCCCGACCTACTGATTACGAATCAGTTGCTCTACCAACTGAGCTAAGTTGGCTCACTGGTGAGTTTGTGCCTTAAAATGGGCGTTTTGTCAAGGTTCGCGTAGCTTACTTTTTGCTGTTGCTAGCGTTATATGTTTGTTTATCAAGGGATCTAGCCACTTTTGTGGAAGAGTTGGGGCTAGCAAAGCCTGCTTCGAGGATTTTGGTAGCTTCAGCGTCGCGGATGACACGCGTGGGGCCGCCCATGATAACGCCAAGCAGTTCTACATTTCCTCTTTTGGCTGTAAAGATAAGGTTAAAGCCAGAAGCGTCGGTATAGCCGGTTTTAAGGCCATAGACCCCAGGTACTTTCCCAAGCAACTTATTAGTGCTTTTGTGTAGTACGTTGTTGTGTTTAAAAGAGCGCATGTTATGGAAGCTCATGGCTTTGGGGTGAGCGTTAATATAGCTACGAGCCATTTTAAGCATATCGTAAGCGGTGGTGAGTTGTCCCTGTGCTGGGAGGCCGTGTGGTGTTTTAAAAGTACTATTTTTCATGCCAATTTTTTTTGCTTTGGCATTCATCATTTTTATAAAGTTTTCGTTGGTTTTAGCTACGGCTTGGGCCAGGGCAACGCTGGCATTATTACCGGAAGAAACAGCCATTCCCATGAGAAGTTTTTCGATGGAAATCGTTTCGCCGCGACGCAAGCGCATTTTAGAGCCACCAGTTTTAATGGCGCTGGAGCTAACTTTCGTGGTTTTTTTTAAGGAGATTTTCTTGGCTTTTATTTGGTCCAAAGTGACATACATGCTTAAAACTTTGGTAAGCGATGCTGGCGGGATAAGATCATAGGGGTTGTGTTTATATAGGATGCGCCCATTGGACATGTTCATTAAAATGGCCGCTCGAGATTGTAGTTCAGCAAAGGCACTAAAGGCGCAAATATGAATAAAGCTTAAGGCTAGAAAGCAGATAAATATATTTTTCTTGTTGGTCAAAGTTTTATCCTACTGAATTTATTTTATGGTATTCAAATGATCAGCTTCTTTTACAGCCTGTATGGCAAGGCTGATAAGTACGGGACCCACAATAATACCCACTGGGCCGAATGATGCTAACCCACATAGTATCGCTAAGACAAGCAAAAAAAGTGGAGCATTGATATTTTGCTGTAGAAAGAGCGGGCGTAAAATATTATCAATGCCGCCCACAGCCATCATGCCCCATGCGGCAAGCCCAATGGCTTCAAAGGTGGACCCGGTGAACCACAGCATGATGCAAAGGGGAACCCAAACAATGGCGGTACCCACCACGGGTATGGGAGCCACCATGGTGGCAAGCAGTCCCCAGAAAGCTGGTTGCTTGACGCCTGCCACAATAAAGCCAACGCCACACAAAAAGCCTTGTGCCAAAGCCACCATGAGCACACCCAAAAGAACACTTCGCAAAGCACCGCGCAAAGCATCAATGAAGCGGCTGAGCATTTCTTGAGACATGCCCAGTAGGCTGTGACTTATGGTATAAATTCGCTGTGCATAAATGGAACAAAATATGGAAAGTGTCATAAAAAGGAAGAAGAGCCACAAGGCAGACATGGTGCTTCCCACAAGGCTCACTCCTTGGCCAATGATTATACCGGCCATATCGGATACAAGCCCTTCAAAATTAGTGATAAATTCATTTTGCATGGTATCAAATCCCGGAATAACGGAGAGGCTCTCATCAAGGGAGTGAAGTCTTTCAATCCAATGCTCGGGGAGTTGAAAATTGTTGTCCTTTAAGGTTCGCAGCATATTTATGCCTGCGGCGGCTTGAGGAACTACAATGCGTACCAATACAGACAAGGGAATAAGGAAAACAAGAATCATACCGGCGGCGTAGATGGCTATACCCTTCCATCCGCCGTAGCGATGCTGTAATTTTTGGAAAAGGGGATAAAAGGCGCAAGAAATGCTGGCTGCCATGAAAACCGTGACAGGGTAGGGCCACAGTAGCAGTGCCCAAGCGAGCACCGCCACTGCGTAAAGAATAAGGGGCATGAATGCCTTCATAAACCTCACATATTATACATCGAAAAGCATTTCTAAATCTTCTCGGGTTAGAGAGTGCATGGTGTCTTGGCCAGGAATGATGGCTTCGGCCACGCTACGCTTAGCTTCTTGTAATTTGAGAATTTTTTCTTCCACAGTGTTTTGACAAATGAGCTTATAGGAGAAAACTTGCTTTGTTTGTCCAATACGGTGTGTACGGTCTGTGGCTTGGTTTTCCACAGCAGGGTTCCACCATGGATCATAGTGAATAACATAGTCGGCAGATGTAAGGTTGAGCCCTGTACCACCAGCTTTCAAAGAAATAAGGAAGATGGGGATGTTAGGATCGTTATTGAAGGTATCTACCTGTTCAAAGCGGTTTTTGCTGGCACCATCAAGATAACAGAAGGGAATTTCTGAAGCTTGAAGCCACTGACGGATAATATGCAACATTTGCACAAACTGTGAGAATACCAGTACCTTATGGCCGCCTTCCACAATGTCTGTTACCATGGTTTTGAAGGCGTCGAACTTACCAGAAGGCAAGTTGGTGGTGAAGCCTGGCATATCAATTTTGAGTAAGCGGGGGTGACAACAAATTTGGCGTAATTTGAGTAAAGCATCCAAAATGGACATTTGACTTTTGCCAATGCCTTTCTCGTCCACATCTGCCAGCACTTGCATTTTGAGCTTGTGGGCCAAGGCGGAGTAAAGCTCTGCTTGTGCTTCTTCCAAGGCGCAACAGGTGACGCTTTCCACCTTTGGGGGAAGGTCTTTGGCCACTTCGGACTTGGTACGGCGTAAAATAAAGGGGCGTACGCGGGTGCGTAAATATTCCAATGTTTCCACGTCGCCATCTTTGATGGGCTTGACTATGCCGCGTTGGAATGAGTGTTGTGAACCCAAAAAGCCCGGCATGAGAAATTCAAAGAGAGACCACAACTCAAAGAGGTTATTTTCAATGGGGGTACCGGAAAGACATAGGCGCATTCTGGCATTGATATTACGCACGGAGCGTGCCGTGATGGTATTGGGGTTTTTGATATTTTGTGCTTCATCCAAGATGATGGAGTTAAATTCGTGCTTTTCAAACTCTTCAAGGTCACGGCGCAAAAGGGCATAGGTGGTTACCACCAAATGTGAGTCGTCAATTTGCTTGAACATATTCTCGCGGCGCGTACCGTAAATGATAAGACGGCGCAGCTCCGGAACAAATTTTTCTGCTTCTCTGTCCCAGTTGGGGAGTACAGAAGTGGGCACGATGATAAGGTTTGGCCCATCAAACTTGTTTTCCACCATGTATTGAATAAATGCAAGGGTTTGTATGGTTTTACCAAGACCCATTTCGTCAGCTAAAATACCACCGAAGCTGTATTCAGAAAGGAAGTTCAAATAAGAAATGCCTTGCTTTTGATAGCTACGTAAATCGGCTTGCAAGCCCTTGGGTGTTTCAATGGGGCGAACTTCTTCAAAGTTACGAATCTTTTCACGCAATTTATTCCAGAAGGAATCCGTGTGCACCGTGGGGAAGTCTTCTAGGATATTATCCAAAATGGGCGCTTCGTATTGCTTAAATTGCTGTTGCGGTGGCTTACTCGGGTCAAGGCCCAAGGCGTGCAACTTGTGTGCTAGCTTTTCTAACCAAGATTCAGGCAGGCTTGTGTACGATCCGTCTTTAAGCTGCACATAACGCTTACCTTTGACCCAGGCTTTCCAAATTTTTTCCAAGGCCACCGATTGACCGTCGTATTCGATGTTAATGTCCAAGGAGAACCATTTTTCATTTTCATCGCTTTCCACGGTGGCTGTGATGACCGATTGAGAGGTGCGCACTTTATAGCGCGATAAAGCTTTCTCGCCATACACGCGATAGTCTTCAAGTAATTTAGGGTAAGAATCCAATAAAAAGGCGATGGCTTCTTCCGGCTCAAGGAACCAAAGCTTATTGCTTCTGTGCTGAAAGCCCATGCTGTGCAAGGTGTCTAAAAGCTCACGTTCTTCATCTTGATGGCGCTGGACCAAGAAAGTGGATGTGCCATAGGTATAACTGCCCGTTTGGAAGTCGGGGTTGGGTCCATTGAGCAAAAACTCGCCATGCAAAGTTTCGTAAATGTTTTCAATTTCAAGGGTGAGCAGGCTGCCTTCTTCGTCCAAGAAAAGTTTGGGGTTATACGTGGCAGGTTGGAAAATGGGAGCCATGCGTTTTAAGAAGTTTTGTGGCTCAAAGAGATTTGTGCTGGGCAAGCGCGTCCAAACGCGATCCAAGAATTCAGAAATTTCTTCATGGGGCACCACGGGACGTGCATAAAGTAAATCGTAAACCAAGGGCAGGTGTAAACCCGTTTGCACAGGGAAGAAATTTCTATTATGGCAGACCCAAATGGGGATTTGCCCGTGAAAAGTGATTTCTTCTTCGTTTTGCGTTTGTTGCATGAGTGAAATGGGTGGTCTGCCCTCATGAATGAGCAATACAGAAAAATACAAACCCTCGTCGCTGATTTCTGGTTTGAGCTTAAGAACAAAAGGTGTGTTTTCTATGTGACTTTTATATTCTGTGTCGCGCCAGTAGAGGTAATATTCATGACGAATGGCCCAGAAAAACCAGGATACAAGACCTTCGGGAATTTCTACTTTATGTCCATAATAATCTTGGTGCTGACCAATTTGACGAGCTACATCCACCAATTGTGGAGAAATTTCGCACCATTCAGGATTACGGATAATTTGTTCTAGGGTGATTTCTGTGTGTACAGAAGAAATGTCGGTTTTATTTTGGCGACCGCGATAAAATGCCACAGACAAACGGCCAGGCTCAGGATAAAAGCGGAAAATTAAATAATGGCGGCCGGCTTCTGGTTCCATTTCTGTGGAGAAGAAAGAGCGAAAGCTTTGTTTCCATTCGGTGCGCTGCTGTGGTGTTTCCTCGTGCAAGTCATCGTCGCGCAGGTCATTGAGCAATTGCAAAGTGACCGCAGCAGCATGGCGGCAAACGGAGGTGAAGGAGTCTGAGCAATTGCATTGCGCCTTGGTGGTGTAATCGGTAAGGCATATGGAAATGGTAGGGGTGTAGACTTGTAAGTCTTCTCCCTGCACGGTACCTTGCACTTTCCAAAAGTCACCATCTTGTGTGATGTTGGTACGTTGTAGCCCACCTTCGGACAAAATATACTGCCCACTATCCCTAATATATTCGGGGATAGTGTCTTGTGCAAAGTTTTGCACAAGCGATCTCACGGCGTTTTTTTCAGCTCTCGTCATGCTGAATAACTCCCAGTTTGCTTTTTTTCGCGAACAATTTTGAATTTTATAAAATAAGACTGGACTGAATCATCGACATTCTATATACAAGTAAGGCTTTGTATTTGCTATGAATGCTTAAAGATACTTAGTATGTCAGGAATCCAAGAGAAACGTTATGAAATCTTTGTTTAGAAAATTTTTGTAAGGCATTACGTTCGTCGAAAGGCTCTTGTGTTCTGTAGAAAACATGAATGAAAATCCTTAATGCTAATAAATCAAAACAACCAAAGGCGGCAGTGTTATGTTATCTATTACCTACCGATTTCCTAGGAAAAAGGCAAGCCTTAAATTCATTTTAACACTACTTTTCTGGGGTGCTTTATCTATCTATACGACAAGCTTGGCGCATGCGCAAGTGAAAAGTGAAAAAATTATTACTCCTCCTTCTACTCAGGATAGAGGAGGACGTTTTGTCATGGGGAGCATTGGGGAGGCCTCTAACCTTATCCCTTATCTTGCTACGGATTCAGCTTCGCACGAGGTGGCGGGCATGTTATATGTGTCTGCTCTGCGCTATGATAAAGACTTGCGCGTGGAGCCTTACGCTGCAGAGTGGTATAGCGTGGAAGAAGAGGGAAAGTTATTACGCTTTCGCTTGCGTGAAGGTATACTGTGGGAAGATGGTACAGAACTCACCGCCGATGATGTGGAGTTTACGTGGAAAATTGTCACCGATCCTAAAACCGCTTCCCCCTATGCAGAAGATTTTCTCGCTGTGCAAGAATTTACCAAAACAGGGAAATATACCTTTGAAGTGCGCTATGAAAAATATTTTGCCAGGGCTTTAAGCTCGTGGATGAGTGCCATTTTGCCTAAACATATTTTACAAGGGCAAGATCTGCGCAGTACGTCTTTTGCTCGTAAACCCTTGGGTGCCGGACCTTATCGTTTAAAAGCTTGGGTGCCCGGCACTTCGGTGACATTGGAAGCTTCTCCCACGTATTTTGACGGCGAGCCGTATATCCAAGAGGTGGTATACCGCATCATCCCTGATATTTCCACCATGTTTTTGGAAACAAGAGCTGGAAAATTAGACATGATGGGCTTAAGTCCGCAACAATATTTACGTCAAACATCTGGTCCTGCTTGGGATGGTAAGTATAATAAATTTAAATACTTGTCTTCGTCATACCTTTTTATGGGCTTTAATATGCTGCATCCCTTTTTTAAAGATGTGAAGGTGCGTCGTGCCATTTCTTATGCCATTGATCGTGAGGGTATTGTCAAAGGTGTACTTATGGGGCAAGGTATTACTTCCTTTGGTCCGTATAAACCGGGTTCCTGGGCTTATCATAAAACGCTACAGCCCATTGAACAGAACATAAGCCAAGCAAAAGCTTTGTTGGCAGAGGCAGGATTTGCAGATGCTAATGATGACGGTGTGTTGGAAAAAGACGGTAAGGATTTTACTTTCACTATTTTGACCAATCAAGGCAATGAGCAACGTATTTTAACGGCCATTGTCATTCAAAGCCAACTTAAGGCCATTGGTATTAAAGTGGAGATTCGCACCGTGGAGTGGGCGGCTTTCATAAAAGAATTTGTGGATAAAGCGCAATTTGACGCCGTTATTTTGGCATGGACCATAGGACAAGATCCCGATATTTATGCTGTGTGGCATTCTTCCAATGCCAGAGCGGGCGGTTTGAATTTTACTCGCTATGTGAATGCAGAAGTGGATACGCTCTTAGAAGCAGCCAGAGCCACGCCGGACGTACAAAGGCGCGAAGCTTTGTATGCGCGCTTGCAAGAGGTTTTTCATGAGGAGCAGCCCTATTGTTTCCTTTTTGTGCCCTATGCTTTACCCATAGTGCAATCGCGTTTTCATGGAATAGAAGCGGCATTGGCCGGCATAATGTATAATTTTGAGAAGTGGTGGGTGCCCAAGAGCGAGCAACACTCCTTGGTTAAATAATCTTTATAAGGTAGCTATATGATACGAATTCAGGAAATTCTTGACTGCGCTGTTTCGCAAAATCCCGAAGCTAATCTTGAGCTTATTCAAAAGGCCTATGTGTATGCAGCCACAGCCCATGCCGGTCAGACGCGTTTATCCGGCGAGCCGTATCTATCTCACCCCTTGGCGGTGGCGCATACATTGGCGGAATTGGGCTTTGATGAAGCCACCATTGTGGCTGGTCTTTTGCACGATACTGTGGAAGATACCAAGGCTACCATTGAAGAGCTGGATGAACTTTTTGGCGAAGATGTGGCTGACATTGTGGACGGTGTCACCAAAATCAGCATGATTCCCTTTGACTCCAAAGAGGATGCGCAGGCAGAAAATATACGCAAAATGATTTTGGCCATGAGTCACGACATTCGTGTGCTCATGGTAAAGCTCGCTGACCGTATTCATAATATGCGCACTTTGGACTTCCAAAAAGCCCACAAACAGCGTCGTATCGCTCAAGAAACCATGGATATTTATGCGCCTTTGGCCAACCGCTTGGGTCTACACAGGGTAAAGCAGATTTTAGAAGACTTGAGTTTTAAGTATTTGCGACCCGATGTGTATAATCAGATAACCACATGGTTGGATGATAATCAGGTGGTGGAGCGTAAAATCATTGATAAAGTGGTACGAAATCTTGAGGAAATCCTCACGGATAATGCCATAAAAGGTACTGTATACGGGCGTATTAAGCATAAATTTAGCATTCATAAAAAAATGCAGCAGCTTTCTGTGACCTTGGACGAAATGCATGATATTATGGCTTTTCGTGTGCTGGTGGAAGAAATGCGCGACTGTTACGCCGTGCTGGGTCTTGTGCACTCCAAATGGCGCCCTGTGCATGGGCGATTTAAAGATTACATCTCCATGCCCAAAAACAACGGTTATCAAAGTTTGCATACCACCGTCATTGGGCCTGAAGGTGAGCGCATAGAAATTCAAATTCGTACCAATGATATGCACCGTCAGGCAGAGCATGGCGTGGCCTCTCACTGGCTATATAAAGAAAAGGGCAAGGTTAATCCTAAGGATTTAGAGCAGTTCACATGGCTTAGAGAGATTTTTGAACGCCAGCGCGATGAGTCTGATTCTAAAGAATTCATGCATTCTTTGCGTCTGGACTTGTTCAAAGACGAAGTATACGTCTATACGCCCCTTGGAGATGTGAAAGAATTACCGGAAGGGGCCACACCGCTGGATTTTGCTTTCCATATTCACACCAAGGTGGGGCATCATTGCACCGGAGCTAAAGTAAACGGTAAGCTTCTTCCTTTGGGAACTCCCCTGAAAAATGGCGATGTGGTGGAAATTATTACTGATAGTGCACGTCATCCCAATAGAGATTGGCTGAAACTTGTGAAAACAGCCAAAGCTCGCAGTCGTATTCAGCATTATTTGCGCACCGAAGAACGCGCCAGAGCGTTGGCTCTAGGCCGCGAAATGCTGGAAAAAGAAGGCCGTAAGCTCAGCCTTAACGTGGCAAAAGCTCTTAAAGATGGGCATTTAGCCATGGTGGCCTCTGATATGAATTTTGATAACACCGATGATATGTGTGCTTCGGTGGGCTATGCGCATAATACACCGCGCAAGATATTAAATAAACTTTATGCTGTTTTGCATCCCGATGCCGTGGGAGGCGATGGAGCCTTACATAAGGAAAAAGAGAAAGACAAAGGACCCAAGAAAATATCTGAAGGTGTGAGCCTTTCGGGTGTGGATGGTGTGCTAGTGCGCTATGCCAAGTGCTGTAATCCTGTACCTGGCGATGCCATCATTGGCTATATTAGTCGTGGCTTTGGTACCAGTGTGCACCGTAGCGATTGCCCCAATGTGGTGAATATGGAGCCTGAACGCCTTCTTTCTGTGCACTGGGATAGCGAAGAAGATAATAAGCCGTACCAATCTCGAGTTCACGTATTGGCGCGCACAGAAAAGGGACTTCTTGCCAAAATTACGCTTATTTTTGCCCAAGATGGTGTGAATATTTCTGAGCTTACTTCCAAAGATGGTGTGGATGGAAAATCAGAAATTGATGCTGTCATTGAAGTATGCAATGCAGAGCAATTGTATCAGCTCATAGAAGAAGTAAATAAAATTCCTGCTGTTATTGAAGTGACTCGTACCACAGAATAGCAGGCGGCTGAAAAAGAACAGTTCGCTGAAAATGAGCAATCTGCTTCGTCAGACTTATTTTTTGCTTCGGTTATGCATGTTTATATACACTTCTTCCGCAAAAAGCTTCGCTTGCCTTGCATCTGGTACGTTTTGAATCGACTGCTAGTGAGATAAAGTATCCACTTTTGAAATTTCGTTGGGAGTGAGTTTTTCAGCAAAGTGATAAGGCGGTTTTTTGTTGCACAATACCATAAAAAAGGAAGGCTTACCAAGGTAAACCTTCCCTTAAAAATATACTCATTAAAAGGAAAGGCCATGTAAGCAAGTCTTTCCTTTTTTTATGGTAAACTAGTCTTCCACTTGTTGTATGCCGTCAAGCTTCCAGTTTCCACCACCTACAGGGCGTACAAAATGCCAAATTTCACGCACTTGAGTGGTGTCGGTGGCTTGAGATTCGCGTAAAATAACATCGAAAAATACCGTGGCGGTTTCTTCGTTGTTTTCTGTGGTGACGCTAAGTAAGCGTGCATTGTTGAGCAACACATCGGTTTTGGAAGGTGTGTCGTCTTCTGCCAATTGCTTTTTTACTTCTTCTAAAACAGAAGGACTGGTGAAAAGAGCAATATCGTCAAGGTCGCGCTTGTCCCAGGAGCTTTGTAAGCGACTGAAGGCCATTTTAGCGCCTTCAATGAATTCTTCCACCTGAAAGCCCGCAGGGATGTGTGAAGGTGCAGGAGCACCGCCTTGAAGCGCAGAACCCCATCCTCCTTGCGCCTGTGTATCTTGATACTGCATTTGCTGGGCTGAGGGGCCTGAGGCCGTTTGGGGTTGACCATAAGGTGATGGCGCTGCCTGAGTACTTCTGCCGCGCATGCGCATGAAGAGCTTATAGGCAAGGAAGAGCAAAAGACCCATGATAAGTATGTTGAAAATACCGCCACCATCGCCATCGCCAAAAAGTAGGGAACCTAGCAAAGTACCAGCTAACAAACCGCCAAAAATGCCAGCCATGCCGGATTTTTTGCTGGTTTTTGTGGCGGCGGCGTTTTGTGTTACGCCCGGTTGTTGTTGTTGAGGTGCAGTGGTGGAGCGTTGCATGGCAGGCTTGCTGCCAAAAGAGCGACCGCCACCAAAACGCTTTGCGGCGTGTGCATCGTGGATTGCCACGAAAAATAAGGACGCTACAAATAGAAATGTTGCCAAAAAGGTTTTTGTACGCATTTTTTCCTCTATTGTGTTAATATTGTTTGTAAAGTGTTTTTTTTATCCTCTTTTTATTTATTGAGTATAAGCATAAAAATAAAATTTGCAAAGCTTTTCATAAATATACTATATTTGTATATTCCGTTATATTAAATGGTTACATTGAAAAAATAAATAAAACGAAAAAAACATAAAAAAAACTGTAAAAAGTGCTTGCAAAAAAAAAGGCTTTAGCATAGATTGCCTTTCGTTGCAGGGGAGCACGGCTGCTCGGCAACGGAAGGTGCAGAAATGCTTGAGCATTGTTGCTGATTTCTCTGAAAAGAGAGTGAGCGAAAAAAGACTGAAAAAAGAAAATAAAAAAGCTTGACAGTCAAAACGAGATGCCGTATAACTCCTTCACACAATGGGTCGTTAACTCAGTAGGTAGAGTATCTGCCTTTTAAGCAGAGAGTCGCAGGTTCGAACCCCGCACGACCCACCATTTAATAGTCCAACTAAGCCCCATAAGGTATATAAAGCCTTATGGGGCTTAGCTTTTTTGGTGTTTTGAGTGTCCTATGTACTCCAAGACACCCCCTAGACATCTAACCCTTTTGGGGGTAGTTATGGGGGTAGTTCAGATGTTTTGAAAGTCATACCCCCAATGCGTCACTATTTGAAATAATACGATTTTTCATGAGCTTGGGGGTAGCTACTTATTACAAGGGGGTATATATGAGCAAACTTACTGACACCGCCATCAAGGCAGTAAAGGCCAACGGAAAAAATCAAAAGATTTCTGATGGGGGAGGCTTATATCTTTTCGTGTCACCCCAAGGTGGTAAGGCATGGCGAGTGAAGTACCGCTTTGCTGGTAAAGAAAAAATATTAAGCCTTGGTAAGTATCCTCAAATTTCATTAGCAGCGGCACGCAAGCTTCTTATGGAGGCTAAAGAAAAACTTGCACAAGGCATTGACCCTAGTGCGCATAAAAAAGCCGTAAAAGAAGCAGCAAAAGCAGAGACAGAAAACAGTTTTGAGATTGTTGCCAGAGAATGGTTTGCACATAATAAGAATGTATGGAGTGAGGTGCATACCAAAAAGGTTCTTGCTCGGCTAGAAAATGACCTTATTCCTTTTCTTGGCAATAAAACTATCAACACCATTACGCCGCCAGAACTTCTTATTTTACTAAGAAAAATTGAAAGTCGTGGGGCAATAGATACAGCTCATCGCACCTTAAATGTAGCGAGTTTGATTTTTCGCTATGCTATAGCCACAGGACGTGCTGAGCGTGATACAGCGGCAGATTTGAGGGGAGCTCTTATCCCAACAAAAACAAAAAGTTATGCCACGATTACAAATCCTGCAGAGATAGGTATATTGCTTAAGAATATTGATGAGTACTCTGGAAATGATATTGTTAAAGCCGCGCTTAAACTTGCTCCTTACATTTTTGTACGCCCCGGTGAGTTACGCCGTGCAGAGTGGTCAGAATTTGATTTAGAAATAGCAGAATGGCGTATTCCTGCTGAGCGTATGAAAATGCGTGTGGTACATATTGTTCCTTTAGCCAAACAGGTGGTAGAGCTTTTAAATGAGCTACAACAGTTCACAGGACATACAAAATATCTTTTTCCAAGCATGAGAGCTAACTCCGCTCCTATTAGTGACATGACCCTTCTTGCTGGCTTAAGGCGTATGGGCTACAGTAAAGACGAAATGACTGTGCATGGTTTTCGTTCCATGGCTTCAACGCTTTTAAATGAGCAAGGTTATAATCGTGATTGGATTGAACGGCAATTAGCTCACGGTGAACGAAATGGCGTGAGAGCCGCTTACAATTACGCAGAATACCTACCTGAACGCCGCCGTATGATGCAGGAGTGGGCAGATTATTTGACTGAACTACGGAAGTAAGCTTAACTTAAACGATGAAAAAGACCTTTGCTCAATAAGTGAAGGTCTTTTTTTGTTATACATACTAACATGCTAATATCACAATAAAACAACGCAGTATGTCTACTCTGAACACAAAATTCGTTCTTCTTTCTTATAAAAATTTCCACAAAATTCCTATTTTTCTTTTTTAATTTTTTTAATCAATAATTTCTATATGTTGAAAATAAAAATAATTTTCCTCAAAATATTTTCTTTGTTTGATACAGTTTGATACAGTTTTATGTAGTTCTATATAGTTTTATAGAGTAAATTTGCCAAATCCTCAAAATACCGTATAGTCTTCCGAACCATTTTAAACAATCGGAGGATTATTATGACTATCACAACACAACTTACCCCCAAAGTCTTACGTGCAAAGGACGCTGCAAGCTTCATCGGCATTGGTGTGAGCACTTTTTGGCGTTGGGTAAAAGACGGCAAGCTTCCAGAAGGCACAAAGCTCTCCACACGCTGCACAGTGTGGCATGTTCGAGACCTAGAAAATTACTTGGACACGCAAAAGGAGGCTAAGCATGTATAAAACAAACAACGCCCCCCATACTGCGAATATGGAGGGCAAAGTTCAAAACCCTACTTTGCACGGCAGGGACGAGGTAGAATTTAGCAAATCATCTCAAGATATTCAAGGGATTATTGCTCAGGCGCAAAATACAGCCAAACACTATAAGCAACAGGAGGGGGCGCAAGCCCCCTTGGATGAGCAATCTCAAAAAATCACAAAGAGAGAGCTGAAAGTATACGGTATTGCAGATTTTTTATCTTTAGAAATACCACCACGTAAACACCTCTTGTACCCTATTATCCCCGAGCAAGGCTTAACCATGCTTTATGCAGAACGTGGCACAGGTAAGACCTTTGCCGCCCTGCATATTGCCTATGCTGTAGCCAGCGGTGGTAGCGTGTTTTCATGGCAAGCTGAGCATCCTTCCCCGGTGCTTTACCTTGACGGAGAAATGCCCTGTCATGCCCTACAAGTGCGCTTGGCAAATATTGTGGCCTTGTATGAAAAATGCCCGCCTCACGAAAGCTATCTACGCATTCTCACGCCAGACCTACAAGGCGACATGCTCATGCCCAATATTGCCACCCCTTTAGGGCAATCCGATTTAGAACCGCATTTACAAGGTGTAAAACTGGTTGTGGTGGATAATATTGCCACTCTTGCCAGAACATGCCGCTCAAACGATGAGGACGCGTGGAAGCCCGTCCAAGATTGGCTACTGCGCTTGCGGAGACGTGGCATTTCCGTCCTGCTTATTCATCATACTTCTAAAAGCGGCACGCAACGTGGCAGCACCGCCAAGGAAGATATTTTAGATACTTCCATCTATTTGAAACGCCCCAACGATTACGAAACTGACCAAGGCGCACGCTTTGAGGTGCATTACACCAAATCTCGTGGTTTTTTTGGCGAAGATGCCGACCCTTTTGAAGCACATCTTGTGGATGAGCAATGGGTAACCAAGCCGCTAAGTAACTCTCATGCTGAGCAAGTGAAAGATTTAGCGGATAGCGGTCTCTCTATCAGAGAAATTGCTGAAGAACTCAGCCTAGACCGCAATAAAATTGTCAGAATTTGCAAAAAAGCTGGCATCCAGACAAGGGGGAAACATGGGCGCAAGACATTATAATGCACAAACTGTCTCGTTGTCTCGACCCCTAGGAATGAGACAGAGAGACAATTGCAGATTTTCTGAGTCAGGCAGTAAGACACTTTCGAGTCAGTTACAGCTAAAATCCTTGGCTGACGCCATTTTACGGCGAAACAATATCGCAGACAAAAACGGGACAGTTGCACGTAAAATTGTCTCAAGCCTTTATGGAAAAAATACACTTTTGTCTCACTTGCAAAAGCCCTCCAGTAGCCATTTGCAAAGCTGCATTTCCTGCCATTTTTGGCAAGCAAAACGTGGCTCTGTTTGGTGGTGCGGTATATGTGGCTTGAACGGTCAACGCATTAGCCATAAGGGCAAGTGTAACCTTGGCTTGCGGAGGTGGTACAATGGCTAGCATTCTCGACTTCATCCCCTTTGCCAAGCAAGTCACAGCGCACG
>CAYJLO010000073.1:0-15070 GCA_964370835.1 uncultured Desulfovibrionaceae bacterium | reverse complement strand
TACTCACTCGTCATTTTTTTCTTCCCAATTTCGCTCTTCACTTGTCAAGGAATCAGCAAATCTGCTTTGCAGATTTGAGCCGCCAACCACATCATTATGTGGGGCGGAAAGGCACGAAAATTTCAAGCTTAACGCTTGAGCTAAGCTCAAGCTACTTGCAAATTTATCGGCTCATGCTGTTTCCAGCATTTCGCTCTTTTGCCTTTGAACCGTAACATTTTACGGTTATCGTTGCTTCACGTTGCCGTTTTGGCTTTCCGTGTCGCGGAGAGTCTTTATACGCTCACCGCTTCGGCGTGTCAACAACTTTTTTTATTTTTTCAAAGTTTTTTTCAGCGTCTCTTGCGAAACTCTGGGCTGTTTTCTCAGTCAGCGCCACTTTTTCGTTGTCACGTTTTCCGTAGCGCGGAGAGGCAATCTGCCCCAAGTCGCCGACCTTGTCAACAACTTTTTCAAAACTTTTTTCAAAGCGCATTTAACTTCTGCCCTCACGAGCCGCGCTGTTTGCCTCAGCGCGAAAAGGAAAATGCCTCAATGACACCTTTCTGTCAACAAAAAATTTACAAAACTTCACAAAATAAATTATTTATATTTTTTTTCTTTTAAATTTAATGCGATACATCTAAAATACATCTTTACATACACATAAAAACATCCGTATTGTCCTCATACCAATCGAATGATACAGTACGTAATAACATATAGGATAAAGCTCCAGCTCTCTCATTCACATTTAACATATGAGGTATGCATGCAACGCACTTTTTCCATCATCAAACCTGACGCAGTAAAACGCCATATAACTGGTGAAATTATAGCTAAAATTCAAGGCGCAGGTCTTGAAATCATTGCCATGAAGATGTTACACTTAACTCGTGAACAGGCAGAAGGATTTTACGCGGTGCACAAAGGCAAACCTTTTTTTGAACGCCTTATGGAGTATATGTGCTCAGGCCCTATAGTTTGTCTTGTACTTGAAGCAGAAGATGCCATTGTGCGTTATCGCACTCTCATGGGAGCTACCAACCCCGAAGAAGCTGATGAAGGTACACTACGAAAGATCTTTGCCTTAAACAAAACACAAAACTCGGTACACGGTTCCGATGCCGATGAAACGGCTACCGTGGAAATTGCCTACTTTTTTAATTCTTTGGAGATATATAGAATATGAATCAAGACTCTTTATCCATAGGTTGCATAGGATGCGGCAATATGGGTGCAGCTATTTTATTGGGTTTTAGCAAAAACAAATCATTAAAGCTCTTAGGATATGACCCTAAAACTGAATCCCTTGCACCTTTGCAAGGCGCTGGCATTGATGCTGCGAAAGATTTAGAGCACGTGGTTATCTCTTCAAATACCATTATTTTAGCAGTGAAACCTTATCAGGTGGAAAAAATTCTCCCACTAATGGCTCCTCTACTCACCCCCGATAAAGTCATTATTTCGGTGGCTGCTGGTGTGAGTCTTCGTACTTTACAAGAAGGTGTTCAGCATAAGTGCTCTGTGGTTCGCTGCATGCCTAACACACCTGCTTTGGTAGGAGCAGGCATTTTTGCTTTCTGCTTTGATGATCCACAGCTGAAAGAACAAGATAAAAACAATATCCTTTCTCTTTTCAAAGGTATTGGTATGTGTCTTGAACTTAGTGAAGAGAAGTTTGCAGCGTTTAGTGCGCTTATTGGTGCTGGTCCGGCCTATGCTTTTCACCTTATGAATGCCCTCGTGCAATCGGGAGTAACCTTAGGATTTTCGCGTGATGAATCTCGCCAAATGGTAGAACAGCTTATGGATGGTTCTGTCCGCATGGCAAAATCTTCAGCCAAAGGACTACTTACATTAAGAGATAATGTCTGTTCTCCTGCAGGCCTTACCATAGCTGGCATCAATCATATGGAGCGCACCGCCGTTGGCGGGAACATTGTTGACGCTGTTCTTGCTGCTGCAAAACGTAGTGAAGAAATGGAAAAACAATAAAAAAACTTCAAAGCATAAGAGTATATAAAAAGGGAACGCGGATTTTCACTGCGTTCCCTTTTTAATGGCAATGTAAAGCTTTAACGTAAGGCGTTCAAAATATTTTGTGCACTTACACTACTTAGCAATTGACCATTTATCACCACAGCAGGAAAAGAAGATACGTCATATTCTTGTGTTGCCAAAGTTGCTTGAAACATATTGATATTACCTGCATCAAAGGCATATTTGACAATGTCAAAATGTTGCTGCGCAGGCACCATGCTTTGTACCCTTTCTAGATACGCATACAGAATAGGTAATTCTGAACCAGCAGTGGCATCATATTCATTTACAAAGGCACGACGTACGCCTTGAGCTTGTAATCGTTGCTTCGCCGTATTCCATGCTTGTAATGTATATGTGTAATAATCTAAAGCTAGAGAAGGATGTGAATACGCAAACCATATACCGCCTCCCATGAGTTCTGTCCCATAAGGTTCGGTATTTTTAGCAAAAACAGCAATCTTCACGTGCTGAGCATTCATACGTTGGCTGGCTTGCACCACCTGAGCCCACAGATTTTGACTTTGCGGGATGGCATAATCGAGGAACACCAAAACTTCATGTGAAGCTTGAGGGTTTCCGAAAACCACCGGATACGCTTCCTGACGCCAAAATTTCCTATAATGTATTTCGGACTGCAAATTAGAAGACGTCCCCCCCAAAGATTGTGCCATTTTAGCACTCTCCCCTTGCAATTGCCCAGAAGGAAGCTTTGCCGAAAGGTACGGATTAAAAATATGCGCCTCCCCTGCATGAGCACAAGAGATGGAGCCAAAAAGACAAAGCACCATTAATATTAGTCGTTGCATGGATTTTCTCCGCAAGAAGGAAGTTTATTCATTATTTCTTGAAGATGCGACAGCCAAATTTCCATAAACCCCTCATACTCAGCCAGGCCATGCAACACAGGCTCACACACAAGCCCAGCAGCTTCAATATGTCGACGCCACGAAGATTTTTGCTTGCCAGCCATGTCTTTAAGAGCATGCAAACCTATGACAGAAAGAAGAGGCATCAGCCATACCTTAGGACTACCTGCCAAACGAGGAATGATATCACTCAGCACCACAGCGCCATTCATGGTTCCCACGTGCACATGTGCATCCAAAGCGTACACAGCTTCAGCTAAATCTGCATATTTTTGTACAGCAGCGTGTTTGGCACCGTGCCCCATGAGCACCACAGATTCACCAAGCACACGCTGTGCTGGAAGATGTTGTATCACAGCTTGAGCAGCCCCTTGCACATCGTCTTCACTTTGTAACAAAGGTGCTCCCACATATATATGAAAATTTTTATGAATATGCATAATGTCGCGCGCATCTTCCACAATGGCTTCATGCTCCGAGCCGGGGATGGTTTGCAAAGGCTGCACCGCCACATGGGTATATCTTTCAAAGCGCATTTTTTCTAAAGCCTTGCGCACAGAATCTCGCTTTACTCGAGCCTTGGCCAATCGCTCACGTATAAGAACAGAAGTAAAAGCCCAACGTACCGGAATACGAGGGAATCGTTCACATACAATTTTATCGAAGGCGCGCAAAGTATGTTCGGCGTGAGTATTGCTTGAACCATATGCCACCAAGAGAATTCCTACTTTCATTCCAAGAAGATACTCCTACCCTATCTTTTTTGCAAGGTGTCCTAAATGACATAAACAAAAAGTTCACTTAAAAATGCAAATAGATTGTATTTTCAAATATCTACTAAATGATAACAAAGTTATTTAGTAGATAAGTGTTGACCCTCCTTTCATGCCTCTATATAGTGTTCATATATTTTGGAGGACGAAATGGAAAAGCGCGCTCTCATTTTTGGCGGACGAACGGGCCTTGTTGGACAAGCCTTGTGCCGCATTCTTGCAGCTCACCAATGGTATACTATGCCTATTGGCCGCAGCGACGGCGACTTGCTTAGCGTTTCTTTTATTGAAAACTGTATTAAAAAGTTCAAACCTACGCATATATTTAACACCGTAGCTTGGACTCAAGTGGATGATGCAGAAGATAACGAAAGCCAAGCCTTTGTTATCAATCGAGCCTTGCCAGCTGGACTGGCGCAAATTGCTAAAAATTTTGATATCCACTTGGTACATTATAGTACGGATTTCGTTTTTTCAGGTGAATACGACAAAAACTATACGGAAAATGATTCCACAGGCCCCTGTTCCGTATATGGGCGCAGTAAACTTGCTGGTGAAGAAGCAGTTAGAGCGTTAGCACCAGACAATTCTTGCATTTTACGAACAGCATGGCTTTTTGGGCCGGGTAGACAAAACTTTGTGTCTAACATCATAAAAAAACACTGTGAATACGGAAAATTAAGCATTGTGCATGATCAAATAGGTTCCCCTACCTATTCCATGGACTTGGCGCATTGGAGCATGCTTGCCGCTGAGAAAAAACTTACCGGTATCTATCATGCCGTCAATAGCGGTCGCGCCTCTTGGTATGATTTAACATGCGAAGCTCTTTCCATAGCAGACATTGAATGTCACGTAGAGCCCATAACTTCAGACCAATGGCCACAAAAAGCCAAGCGTCCTGCATTTTCAGCACTCAGTAATGAAAAACTTTCCACAGCCTTAGAAATCACCCCACGCGCTTGGCCTCAAGCTTTGCGTGAATACATTTTTAGTGATCAACTCAATAGAGATCTTATTGGTGCTTAACAACTCTTGCAAAAGGGACGTACGCATATGTCAACAAACAACAAATCTCTTCCCTTATTTTTTAAGGGTTTTATCGTTACCTTGCTTGTGGGCTTTGTACTTAGTTTTTTACTTACAATGCCCTCCTTTTCTTGGGCTATTCCTAAAAATATAGAAGCCTTAAGTGCCATTTCCAATAAGCTAACAAACACCGTTGTCCAGTACGGTCAAATTGGCTCCTTCTTTCGCCCCCCCTTCGGGCGCATGATGGATGCGGATTTAAGCTTACAGAAAAACGAACCTGTTTTTGTGGTGGCCTTTCCAGAGGGCGTACGCATCTATCCCCAGCGCATCATGGTTTGGCATCAGGTTTCCAATGAGCTCATGGGAAAAAATGCCTACGTAGTTACTTACTGCCCCATCACGGGAACCCTTGCCGCCTATGGCAGTAACCTTGACGGTATGGATCTTTTTTTCGATGCGCACGGTGCCCTTTATGAAGGAAACACTGTCCTTATAGATAGAAACACTGGTAGCCTTTGGTTACAAGGTTTAGGTATGGCTTTTGAAGGACCGCTTATGGGACGCGGGCTTGCAAAGATACCTGTATTTTGGACAACATGGGAAGCAGCAAAACGTTTCTATAAAGATGTCCCCGTTCTCTCCACTCCTCCAAGAAGCCGCAAAGCCTATGGGCGCGACCCTTATGGAAATTATTTAAAACCGGGTACCTATTACGATAACGACTCACTGGCCTATCCTGTATCGTATACTGACCTACGACTACCTTATAAAAATCAGGTTATTGGCTTAGAGTTCAATGATTTTCGCTTGGCCGTGGATGTGGCCTACGTAAAGAAGGAAGGCGCAGTAAACTTTTTCTTAGGGGAACTTCCACTCCTTGCTGTACATGATAAAAAATTAGATGTCGTACGCATATTTAATAGGCAGGTGTGGAACAAGCCTTCCCTATTTATCATGCGCTACGGAAAGCTTTTGGACATATCTAGCCAATCTGAATGGGATGTGAGCACAGGGCAATCTCTAGAAGGCAATATGAAAGGCGCATCCATGCAGCAATTCTATGGTATCTACAGCATGTGGTTTAATTGGTACAATTTAAACCCAGAAACCTTTCTTATCCCCGGCCCAGGAGAAGTGCCCAAGAACATGTTGCACACCGACACCTTGGCAGATTAAATTTATACAACAAGCTCGAACGTCAGTTTCTAATAGCTAAGTCACACACAAAAGGCCAAACTTAAAGTTAAACTTAAACTTTAAGTTTGGCCTTTCGCACAACAAACACCCTCTACAACAGGACCTAACCTAACACGCATGCCTTTTTTACCCCTCAAGACACTCTCTCAGCTCGCAAATCACGAAAAACAACATAAGAGCCTTACAAAGAAAAAAAGCCCTGCAGAAGCGTTTTTCCGCAGAGCCTTATAAAGTTAAAGCTAAAGTTTAACTTTAACTTTATTTACACTTATTTTTTATCTGACGGCACATGCCCATGAGAGCATCATACTCATGACGACGCAAACCAGCCCTTCCAAACAAACGTCTCAGTGGCATAAAAAAATAATCAGGATTATCCTTTTGCAAAAAATCTATTTGCACCAAGGTTTCCTTTAAATTATCCAATAGGCGTGCTTCATCAGCCGCAGAAACACGTTTATCCACTGGACTTGCTTCCCCTTGTGGAATTTCATTTTTGTACTCTTCTTTACGCTCGTGCACAGCTTTAAAGCATTCGTACAAAAGAAGTAACGTGGCTTGAGCCACATTAAGAGAGGTTGCCTGAGCCGTGGGAATGGTCACCAGACGTTGGCAGCATTCTATCTCTTCATTATTAAGGCCGCGATCTTCAGGCCCCATCATAAGCGCCACACGCCCCCCTTCCAGTAAAGCCGTCACCATTTCTTTGGCAGCTTGTGTAGGATGCAAAAGCTCGCGACGCCAGCCCCCCGTGCGCGCTGTGGTGCCCACCACTAAAGTATAAGGAGCCACCGCATCACTCAATTCTTGCTCTATGCGCACGCTCTCTAAAATGTACTGTCCTTTGGCTGTGGCCAACGGACGCGCTTTTTCCGGGTGCCACATCTCCGGATCCACAAGAGTTATACCCCCTGCTCCCATATTGGCACAAGCTCTGGCAATCATACCTATATTTTCAGGAAAGCGAGGCTTTACCAAGACCACTTCTAAACTTTCTAAAATAGCTTCTGTTATTTGCATAAGTTATGTTATATTGTGTTTTTTTGAAGGTTAAAAATACTTTGTGGGGGAGGGAAAAGCCTTTTCCACCACACCGCTTTGCTCTCTATTTCCATAAGCTTCGAAGATTCTCCAGCGAGAACGCTTCGCGCCCTTTGGGTAGGCCTCCCTTGTCCAAAAGGCTCCAATAACAATGACCTCTTTCGTAAAATGAAAAGAATTCAAACCATGAAGAAGAAAAGAGAAAGGAGGAAAAAAGAACATCACGCGGCCATGATTTACATTGTGTGAAAGCTAAAGTCGCCACAAAAAGTTTTTGAGAGGGGGGGTGGGGGAGCCCTTTTTTAAAAAAGGCCTCCCCCACAAAAACTACCCTAAATATGGCATAACCTGCACCATAATTTCTTGCACAGGCTCTTCGGGCCAAATGTAGCGTCCAATGACGGCCAACATGGCACCGCCAATGCCACATTTACACACAGTACCAAGAAAGCGTCCCACCATGGCACCCCAGGCCGCCTCGTAAGCTTCTTTGGTGGGGCGGCCTTTTGCTTTTTCCATGACAAAGCAACCAATCCACGCACCTATAAGAGCACCTATGAGAGCGCCAAGCCCAAAGAATAGGGGGGCAAGTACAATGGCCCCAATGATGGCTCCCACCACCCCGGCAAATGTACCTGAAGAGGAAGAGCCGTACTTTTTAGCCTTCACTACCTGTAGTGCAAATTCTAGCACCTCTCCCAATACGGCAAGAGCAGTGAGAAGCACAAAAAACCATATATCCATGGAGGCCGCATCAGGATAGGCATATGCCCAAAGTCCCACTAAACCGAGGATAATCCAATTGGCCGGCAAACCAAAAATATTCAAAAAAAGAATAAATCCCAGTAGCCCCATGAAACCTGCCACCAAAAAATTGGCGATGACGTAAGGTATGGTTAATTCCATTATTTCTCTCGTAGATCCTGCACACGCACGGCTTTACCTTCGCTGGTGGGTATGGTGCCCGAGGCCACCAATTCCACTTTAGGCGTCACAAGAATTTCATCACGTAAGCGGCCAGTAATATTCTTTTGTAGAGCACGCAGAATACGCATATCTTCCACAAAGCATTCTTCGCGAATTTCCACCTGCACACGCATATGGTCAGCAACACCGTCATTTTCAAGAATAATAAGGTAATTTTGCCCCACTTCGCGGAAGGTCATAATCACTTGCTCAATCTGCATGGGGTAAATATTTACGCCCTTAAGAATGAACATATCGTCAGCACGACCCAAAATTCTATCTATGCGACGGTGCTTACGTCCACACGCGCATTCACCAGGAAGAAAACGAGTTAAATCACGAGTACGATAACGCAAAATGGGCATGCCTTGACGACATAAACACGTCATAACAAGTTCACCCACCTCACCGTCGGGCACTGGTTCACCAGTTTCAGGATTGATAATTTCCGCTATATAAGCATCTTCCCACACATGCATGCCGTTTTGCTCTTGACACTCAAAGGCTACTCCTGGACCATTCATTTCAGACAATCCATAGGAATTATAAACTTTCATGTCGAATAAACTTTCAATACGGCGGCGATATTCTTCGGTGTAAGGCTCAGCACCAATAAGCGCAATACGTAGGGACAAATCTCGAGGATTTTCGCCAGCTTCTTCCAAATGCCCACCTAAAATAAGCGCGTAAGACGGCAATATATGTACTACTGTGGTCTGAAAATCTTTCACCAATTTTAATTGACGACGAGAGTTACCCGCTCCGGCTGGAATGGTGAAGCACCCTAAACGCTCAGAGCCATAATGTATGCCAAGACCACCGGTAAAGAGACCATAGCCGGACATATTTTGGAACACATCCTCACGACGAACGCCCACCATATGCATACTGCGTGCCATGAGGTCGGCCCATGAATTTAAGTCATTTTGCGTATGGCAAATGGCCGTGGGGGTTCCTGTGGTTCCGCTAGAAACGTGCATACGCACAATGTCCGCTTGGGGAACACACAAAAGCCCCTTGGGGTAATTGGCACGCAAATCGTCCTTGGTGGTGAAAGGAATTTTTCGAATGTCTTCCACGCTTTGAATAGATTCAGCAGATACGCCCGCTTGGCGAAATTTCTCTGCATAAAAATCACATTTGCTGGCTTGCTCTATGGTGGCGCACAAGCGCGTTTGCTGGGCCTTTTCTATCTCTTGGCGAGACCATAGCTCTGCTTTATCAAATACTTCCATTTCAATCCTACCTTATTTTATATACTGCTCGCCCAAGGCGCGTAATAATCCAAAACATCCTGCCAGCATCATTTGCCCATGCGGCGCAATAAATTGCCCATGCCCACGCAAAAGTTCACGCTGTGGCCCTAGAATAAAAGTGGGGGCAAAGCTGCCTGCATCAGCATCTCTATTGCTAAACACAGTGCCGTGACCACCGGTGGCGCGCACAGCTTCATCGGGTAACCATCCCAAGCGAAACTCTTGCAAATCATGCAACAGCTCTTCAAGACAGCGCTGCCCCGTATGATGTTCATAAATTCCCATAACTTCGCCCTGATACACCAGCATGGCTATGGTATGACTATTACCCACATTGATAATGGTCACACCTTCGCGCTGTGATCGCGCCCAAACTTCAGGCATGCATAATGCGCCCAAAACCGCGGCAGTTCCCGTGTCAGCCACCGGGCCACCAGTAAGACTTTGTAGAGTAGCAAGGCGTGTATATGATGGGCACTGCTCTGCCACATGCGTATAAAGCCACTGCTCAGGATGAGAGGATTTTTCCAGTAAATCACGCCAAGCTTGCATGCGCCCAAAACGATTGCCTACCTCATGTACACCATGATCTTGCACCGCAGCCACCACCGTATAAGGTAAAGGTAATGCCCACTGGCGCAAAATATTTTCCCATATATTACTATCATAATCAGCCACATACACAGGAACAGCCCCATGCGGAGGCGTTGGGCAGATTTCTATACCAAAGGCTTGTACACGGTCCAAGTCATCATGAATGGCAGCCGCAGCTTCTGCTGTACACGAAAAGGTATACCCAGCTTTCAAGTGATCATGCACAGCTTTAAAAAAACCACCACCAGTATTATGGCCATATAACCATATACCTTTTCCAGCCTCTGTAAGAGTTTGTATTTTTTGCCGTATCATCCTAGATGGAGCTGGCAAAATAAATTGTGGCCAATTCTCTGGTGTAGTATTTGGCAAAGCCAAAAGTACATCTTGCGTACCTGAGCCAATATCTAAAAGCAATACGGGACCGCTTTCTTGTAAAAATGAAAATTCATCACTAAAAAGCTTTGACTGTAGCATAATCTATCCATTCTTTTATTAAAATCAAAATAAGCAAAAAATCCTACACTTTTGTAGTGACGCATCATACGCATAAGAACACAAGTAAGCAAGGCATAACACAGTCAAATACAAAGCACGCCCTAGGAAAAAACTCTCCTGCCCTAGCTACCCAAAATACAACCAGCTCTTAACAGTCAATCCACTTTTAAAGACTTATCATCTACTTTTTATTGCAACCAAGAGCCCATACAACAAAACTTGACCACACATCATCTTGTCCATACACCATCTTACAGTTACGCAAAAACAGCTTGTTCCATACATGAACCATACTCTCTTTTCATCTCGAATGACATAAATACGACTTTTTTCTCTCCTGAGCCAACAAAAATGACGAAATCTCTTTCTGTTTGATAAAAAGAAACTTTCTAAGCAAAAATACAACATATCAATATTATTCATTTTTTAATATTTATGAAAAAAAATATCACTTTTTTCAAAAAAAAGCTTGCCAAGTCCCCCTCGATTTTATATACCTGTTTTCGCGCCGAGGTGGTGGAACTGGTAGACACGCTATCTTGAGGGGGTAGTGGCAATAGCTGTGCGGGTTCGAGTCCCGCCCTCGGCACCAATAAACAAGTAATGGGTTATAGCTAAACAGCTGTAACCCTTTTCTTTTTTAATCAAACTTCGTTTTGTAATCTGGCTAAAAAAACACCGCTCACACGCACCCTCCTAAAAATTGGGTCAAAGTGAAGGGTCAAAATATCCTATCTAAGGATGAAAAAGCCATGACGCAATTAGACGCTACCCTCCTTACCAAAGCATATGGTAAGAAAAAATCTTCTAGACAAAGTCGCTCCCCAACCTATCTTTACCGAAAAGATGGTGTCTTATATTTTCGCTATGCCTTGACTGCAGAACAAAAAAAACATTATTGTCAAAGTGAGCTTCGCATAAACTTACGAACAACTTTTGTAAGTGAAGCCAAGAAACTATCCAGAAAATTATACATTTCCTTGGAGTCGTTGATGAGCACTGAAAATAATTTTACAGCATTAGAACTCCGAAAACAATTATCCGTGGAACTGCAAGAGTATTACAAGAATAATAAAGATCAGCCCTCCTATCAAGAAATAAAAAAAGATCTGGCAAACAAACTAAAGCAATTATTTGCAACCTTAGATAAAAAAGAAGAGCTTACTATTACTGAAATCAAAGACAGAATGAGAGCTCTACTTCAAGCTATGGTAAATGCTGCAGATAACACGTTTTACAAGCCAGCATGTGGGTTTTCATTTATGAATGATGAGCTTGAGAGTATTCCCCTCGAAGACAACCTTAAAGCTGCGCAACAGATGATACTGATGGACATAAAACGTGCACCAACTCCATACACGATTGACATGTATCCCGAAATAATTCTTGAATTATTACATCGAAGGGTTTTCTCATGTCATGAACTCACCAACAGTAGTATTCCTAAAATACTTACCGAATATGACAAAGTACAGCTGAACTTCAATCAAATAATGCAAGCCCGAGAAAGAGGCGATTATGCGTTTGAGCAAAGCTTCATATCTCCCTCTATAGATTCCATATTCCCATTTAGCACTACAAGTTCTACAACAGTTCCAACTTCACTTTCTATAAAGTTATCTGAATTTATCGAAAAATATATTTCCACTAAACTTAAAGACGGTCAATGGAAAGAGCATAACGTCTCAACGCACAAAAACCGTCTTATGGCCATGTTTTCTATCCTTGGTGATGTTCCGGTGCAAAATATTAGCCGTGAAGATTTACGCAAATTTCGAGACACTTTGCGCAACATGCCACCAAATTATATGAAGATGTCAAAATATAACGGTATGAGCGTTGAGGAAATTATAGCTAGCAGTCCTCAAAAGACCTATAGCATCAAAACGGTAAATATTACTATTGAAGCCATTGCCAGTATGTTTGAATGGGGCGTGAGAGAAGGCCTTATAGAAAAAAATAATGCCAAAGGGCTTCAACTGAAGGATGAACGCCAAGACATTGAACTACGTGAAGCCTTTACCCAAGAAGATTTACACAAAATATTCTTTAACAAACATTATATTCTGCAAAATTTTAAGCTTCCAGCTTATTATTGGGCGCCTCTCATCGGACTATACACAGGTATGCGCTTAGAGGAAGTTTGCCAATTACACTGCGCAGATATACAGCAAGTAGGCGATATTTGGTATATTGACATCAACACCAAGGTAGCCCCTGAAAGTACTGAGGTAAAACTCTTAAAAAACAGCAGCGCTCAAAGGCAAGTGCCACTGCACTCGACCCTGCTTGAATATGGACTTATTTCCTTTGTACAAGAAGTGCAGGCCGCCGGCCATGAACGCATTTTCCCCGAACTGGCCAAAACCCAAAGCTCCCCAAAATATGGCAAGAACGTCGGTAAAGCTTTCTCTGCATATATCAAAAAATGTAACATCACTGACGGAAAGAAGAGCTTTCACTCATTACGCCACACGTTCAGCCACTTTTTTAAGGTCAAAAACTTGCAAAATGATCTTTTCCGACAAGTTTTTGGCCATGAAATTCCAGAGCTCGCTGCAAGGCAATACGGGAACAAGTTTTCTGTTGAACAATGCTACAACGAGCTTATCTGTGAAATCGACTTTTCAAAACTCAAATAAATATTGTGAGACTAAACATGAATTACAACATACACCAAGAACATTATGATTGTCCAAATACGAATTCAAACATAAACGATTATCCTACATCAGGAAATCCATTTTCTGAGATATATTATCCTATAAATCCATTTTCTGGGATATATTATCCTATAAATCCATTTTCTGGGATATATTATCCTATAAATCCATTTTCTGATATAGTATATCATAAAAATTACCTATCCGACTATGACGTCTTAAATAACTATGAAATAGATTCAACTATAATACAAAAGATACTCGATATTCTTTCTCTATCAGGAGAGGCTTTCGAAAGGATTCTTAGACAAATATTTAATTTTAAGCCAGAACCTTTGTTTACAACAGAAAATTTCTGTATCGAATATAGTAAAAACAAGTTCATGTGGAAACAAATAAATGAAACTGAAATAATTTATGGATATGAAATATTTTCATTATTTTCATTAATAAATAATATTTCTATACAGGATAGCATATGCTACATTCATAGACACTTAGCAGAGAACGAGAAAGAGAACTCATTTTCTAATCCGAACTATAAAGCACACTGGAGGCATATAAATAACCCATTGTATAGCATAAATTTTCCAGAACATTTTTTAACACTAATATCGTGTTTTAAATCAACAGAAGATGACGAATTAAATGAACTTAATGTTCCAATAATAAAAAACATTACACTAAATCTACCTAATGGGGAAAACTTCTCCTTTTCATTAAGCCTTATGCGCCACTTAAAAACTCTGGAGCTACAATGGGTTCCAAAAAATCGTTCACAAACGTGTGATTCTATAGAATCCTTTAACGATAGTAAATCTGATACCAACTCAAATAAATTATCAAACCTCATTACACCTGCAGGTACTTCCATAACAAAGGGCTCGCTTCCCCCTAAAGACATCATCCCAGGACTCATACAAGCTGGTAATGAAATTTGGATTTATGGCCCTGAGAAGTCATATAAAAGTTGGATCTCACGCCATCTTGCGCATACGCTTAGTACAGGTGGTACTTTGCTGAACAAATATAAAGTTTGCAAGCACAACAAAGTCTTATATATTGACGGCGAACTTCCAGCTCACAAATTTGAACAATTTTGCAAAATGGAAGCCAAAGGACAAGGCCAAGAAGATATAGTCGGCCCCCCTTTTGATTACTCCCTTGCTCACAATCCCCGCAATGAGACGGGTCAAATCAACATCTTGAATGAATCTTGCCAAAACGAGTTAGAGAAAAACTTCCACCAGTATGATGTAATCATTCTAGACTGTTACTACGCTCTAACAGAAAACAAAGCTTCAACAAAAGAATTTAGGAAGTTTCTTACAAAGTGGAAGAATAAAGGAAAAACTTTCATTATAATAGATCATGCAAATCGTGATGGCGAGCTCCAAGGAAGCATTGACAAAAGAAGATCTGCAGACCTTTGTATAGAGTTAACAAAATCTGACAACGACACTCTCAATCTATCATTTCCAATAGCTCGCTATCTCAAGCAAGAGGACTGTGAACCTTTACAATTAAAGGTTAATTTTGTAGAAGACGCATTCTTTTTTTCTCTTTATGAAGCTGATATAATACCGCAAGAAGTGGATATTCCTACAAAGCGCATAATGCTTATATATATTCTTAAAAACAAGCATAGCCTTTCCCTTACAAAAGAAATACCTGAAATCATGGGCTACGGAAAGTCCACAGTTTATACATTGTCTAAAAAAACCCCAAAAGAATGGCCGCCGCACCAACGTGGGCAATACCAAAACTACTGTGAAATGTCTTTAGAAGAACTAGAAATCGAGGCTCAAAAGTTAAAAGATATGAAATAACAGCCTTGGAACTTCCACTCTGAACAACACACCTTATGGAATATTTTAACAATATATTTAAATATGTTCATATAAAATTCCAATGTTCCACTCATTCCACCCCTTACCTAATTTTAAGACTTTAGAAGAGGAAATCACTCTCTTCATCACATGTCAATTGAGGCTGTTCTTGTGTGGAACAGCCTTTCTCATTTTATTCAAAAATTCTCAGACTTCCTTGTAGCTCTACGACCTCCCCATATGCCAAACCACATCCGCCTACTGATGCGGCACACCAGTAATGCTTTGAGCAAACCACCATGACAAGCTTAGTAGCTCCTACTAAAAAAC
>CAYJLO010000072.1:0-15282 GCA_964370835.1 uncultured Desulfovibrionaceae bacterium | reverse complement strand
ATGCGTCGCGGCTTTGCCCCTGTGGAAGAAGACGACGATTGGGACGAATAGTATAAGTCTACATGGTTTTTCCGTTTTTTTGTGGCTAGGGGCTTGCTTTGCTAGTCCTTAGCCACAAAAGAGGAATGGGGAAGGGAGATGCTTCTGTGTAGAACCCTTTATTGTTTCAAATTCTGGTAATTATTTATCTTTAATCAAGGTTGGTGTGCATGGGTGATTTCATTCAACAGCTCATAAATGGCCTTGCTGTGGGCAGTATCTACGCTCTTGTGGCGTTGGGATATACCATGGTGTACGGCATTTTGAAGCTTATTAACTTTGCTCACGGTGATTTGTTTACCATAGGAGCATATTTTGGCTTAACATTATTGGTAAGTGCTGGTTTTGCCGGAGCCTTACCTGTGGAGCTGGCTATTTTGCTGGTCTTTATTTTGGTAGGTCTTTTTGTGGCACTTATGGGCTTTATTTTGGAGCGTGTAGCTTATAGACCTCTGCGCACTGCCAGTCGTTTGTCTGCGGTGGTGTCAGCTCTAGGGGCTTCCATCTTCTTCCAAAACGCCATCATGCTTATTTATGGTGCACGCTTTTTCGTGTACCCTGAAATTGTGCGTCCCACCTTCATGGTATCCATAGGCTCTTGGGAAATTCCTGGTATCCGTATTTTGGTTATCTTGGCATCCTTTTTATTGATGCTGGCCTTGTATCTTTTTGTACACCGCACCCGCACAGGCGCTGCCATGCGAGCTGTGTCCATTGACCAAGGGGCCGCCAGACTCATGGGTATCAATGTTAATAGAGTTATCTCCATAGTATTTATGATTGGACCCGGTCTTGGCGGCATTGCCGGCATGATGGTGGGTCTGTATTACGGACAGATAGACTTTGTTATGGGCTGGAGCTACGGCCTTAAAGCATTCACAGCGGCCATTTTAGGCGGTATTGGTAATATTCCCGGCGCCATGCTTGGCGGTTTGCTTTTAGGTGTCATCGAAGCCATGTCCGCGGCCTATATTGCCGCCGCTTGGAAAGATGTTATTGCCTTTGCTGTGCTCATTTGTATTCTTATTATACGCCCCACTGGCATCTTGGGCGAAAGGGTGGCTGAAAAATTATGATGAAAAATATACGCCCCATCATAGCTGTCCTTCTTGTCGTTGGCATTATCTTACTGCCCACCATGGCCAATAGATATTGGGTTGACGTGTGTGTAAGTATTGGGATTTATGCCTGGCTTGCCTTGTCACTAAACGTGATTTTGGGTCAAGCTGGTCTTTTCCACATGGGCCATGCTGCTTTTTTTGCCATCGGTGCTTACACCACAGCCGTATTGAATACGCAATTTGGCATACCTGTATTGTACATCATGCCTTTGGCAGGTATTGCCGCAGGCTTATTTGCTCTTATTGTGGCGCGTCCCATCATTCACTTGCGCGGTGACTATTTACTCATCGTGACCATTGGTATTGTGGAAATTGTGCGTTTGACGCTTATCAATGACGTGGGAGGTTACTTTGGTGGCTCCAACGGTATTTTTGGTATTTCACGTCCCGAGATTCTTGGTATGCGCATTGTAACGCCTACACAATTCTATTATTTTGTGTGGGGTGGAGTGGCCTTGTCGGTGTTATTCTTCGCTTGGCTTGCGCAATCTCGCTTTGGTCGTGCATTAAATTACATTCGCGACGACGATGTGGCCGCCAATGGTTGCGGTATCAATGTGGCACGTTATAAGCTCATTGCTTTTGTCATTGGTGCCTGTTGGGCCGGCACTGCCGGAACCGTATTTGCCGCAAAAATGACCATTGTAACGCCGGAATCTTTCTCTTTCACCGAGTCAGTGGTGCTTTTCGCTGTGGTTATTTTGAGCGGTGGTAGTCAATTGGGTGTACTTATATCCACCTTTATCTTCATTGGCTTACCAGAAATTTTACGTGAGTTTTCTCAAGCGCGTATGCTTATTTTCGGTTTAGCCATGATGGTTATGATGGTATGGCGTCCTCAAGGACTTTTCCCGCCTGCTTTGTATAAGTATAAGCTAAACTTCTTTAATAAAGACGGCAGTCCCAAAGCGCCACCGTTGGGCTCTGCTTCCCCCAAAGACAGTGCAGGAGGTAAATAAATGAGCTTGTTACGTCTTGCCAATGTGACGAAGGTTTTTGGTGGTCTTACGGCCATGCAGGAAGTGAGCTTTCAAGTGGAACGTGGTAGCATTGTGGGGCTCATTGGGCCCAATGGTGCTGGTAAAACTACGGTTTTTAATTGCATAACCGGTAACTATACCCCGGAAAAAGGGGATATTTACTTCAAGAATGAGCGCATTACCGGTGTTCCATCGCATAAGTTGGTGGAAAAGGGCATTGCGCGCACCTTCCAATCCATTCGCTTGTTTCCGCGTATGCAAGCTGTGGAAAATGTTTTGGCCGGCCGCCATTGTCGTATGAACTCTGGGGTAGTGTCTTCCATGTTACGTTTGCCTTGGCAACGTCGCGAAGAAAAAGCTGCCTTTGACCGTGCCATGCAAGAATTGGCTTTTGTGGGCATTGATGATTTGCACAGCGAACTTGCCGGTTCCTTACCTTATGGGAAGCAACGCTTGTTAGAAATAGCTCGTGCATTGGCTTCAGATCCTGAATTACTTATTCTGGATGAACCAGCCGGCGGCATGAATGAGCAAGAAACAGCGGAGCTCATGGAGCTTATTCACGCCATTTGTAAGCGCGATATCACTGTACTGCTCATTGAGCATGATATGCGTCTTGTGATGCATATTTGTAAATGGCTGGTGGTGCTGGAAAATGGTTGTGTAATTGCTAAGGATGTCCCTGAAAATATTCGTAACAACAAGGCCGTCATCGAGGCATATCTCGGTGTCGATGATGGGAGTTGGTAATATGGCTCTCTTAGAATTAAAAGATGTACACGTAAGTTATGGCCCCGTGGAAGTTTTACACGGCATTAACCTTAAGGTGGAAGAAGGCGAAATTGTAGCCATTCTTGGTGCCAACGGTGCCGGTAAAACCACCACCATGCAAACCATTAGCGGTCTGCAAAAGGTACGCAAAGGACAAATCCTTTATGACGGTATAGAGCTGCATAAATTACACTCTTACGACATAGTAAAACAGGCTGTCACGCAGTCCCCTGAAGGGCGTCGCGTGTTTGGTACCATGTCTGTGTTGAGTAATCTTATGCTGGGTGCTTTTACCATTGATGATAAAGATAAAATTGCCAAAACCCTTGAGTGGATTTTTGAGCTTTTCCCACGTTTGGATGAAAGACAACGCCAATTGGCTGGTACTTTATCCGGCGGTGAACAGCAAATGCTCGCCATAGGTCGTGCTCTCATGGGCCAGCCGCGTTTGCTTTTGTTGGACGAGCCTTCTCTTGGTTTGGCACCACTGTTGGTGGGATCCATCTTTGAAGCGGTGCGCACCATTAATAAGCAAGGTGTGACTGTGGTCTTGGTGGAGCAAAATGCCAGAGCCGCTTTAAAGCTAGCCAGTCGTGGTTATGTGCTTGAAGTGGGTAATGTTATCATGGAAGACGAAGCTCAGGCCATGCTTAATAACCCTGCGGTACGTGAAGCGTACTTGGGCGGTCATTAAGATTTTAGTGAATGTGAAATAAAGAAACTCCCTAACATAGTAAAGTTTTTTGGAAGGGGGGTCTGAGGGGAAACCTTTTCTGAAGAAAAGGTTTCCCCTCAGAGATGTTTACTAAAAGTAAGCCCTTAGTAGTAAAATACTGAGGGCTTTTACATGAAATAGTAAGTTGCCTGTTAGATACTTCTGCCGTTATTAAGAGCTAAAGCTCCTTTGGCTATGCGGTAGATATACCAAATGGCAAGCAAGAACCATAGTGGGAACACAAGGAAAGAGAGTACCACGGTGATGGTAAGTAAAAAGCTCACAATGGCCACGGCCACCATACCTATGGCCACTTGCCAAAAGGTGGCAATTTGCCATGAGAGGTGGCTATTTGTGAGGGCGTCGTTGATATCTTTTCGTTTAAGATAGCCTATAATAACGGCAATGATGGCCGTAATACCGCCGCAAATAAGGGCGGCGCCATAAAGTCCGTAACAAATCCAAAGAAGAGTCGTGTTACTTATGGAACTGCGCTGTGACATATTATCCTTCCAAATGTTTAAGTTCTGCAGAAAGTTTTCCGTCATTGCTGCGTAAGATTACATAACCGCCAGCAGGAAAATTGCCTGGATTAATAACAATGGTGCGTCCTATGGTGTCCATATTGCACGCTTCATGTATGTGACCACAGATGCAGATGTCGGGTTGATTTTCAACGATAAAATCACGCACAGCTGTGGAACCCACATGCACGCCATCGCCAATGACATCGCAAAGAGTGTCTTTAGGGGGATTGTGCGAAATGAGTATTTGCTTTTTCCATTTGCGGGCTTTTTGCCAAGAATTTTCCAGCCATTCGGCAAAATTTGATTCGGGAAACTCGCTGGGTGTGCCAAAGGGAGTAAAGGTAGAGGCTCCCACGCCAAAAATACAAGTATCCTTGTTGAGTTCACGCACTTCTGTGTGAAGGTTCCAATTATTCTCTTGAAGCCAGTCAGTGACTTCACTTCTGTCCATATTGCCTATTTGCGCTAGAACGTGGGGCTTGCGCTCTCTGATGGCAAAGATAACTTTTTCAGCTTGTTTCACACCGCCGCCAAAGGTCATATCTCCCGTGACGATGATTCCATCGGCTTCGGGCAATTCGGGAATGGCATCAAGGCGAGTGATATCATCGTGAATATCGCCAAGGGCAATCCACATGAAATCTTGGTTTTCCGCTTGAGAGGTATGTTGAGAAGGTATTTCCGTGCTTGGCATGACTATATTTCCTTGTTAGAGTTCTTTTTTTTAAAGTAGCATATCTTGGATAAGAGGAAAAGAGGACGTAAGGCATGCAGAAAAATAATTATGAACATTCTTTGTGTGATTGTAAAAAAACATTGCGTGCTCATATGCGCCAACAAAGAAAAGCCACGCCCATGGACATGAAAGTTCAAGCCAGTCTTGCCATTCAAGAATGTGTGCTCGAAAGCGAACTTTGGCAAAAAGCGCGTAGAGTGGGGCTGTACATGTCCATGGAAGAAGAAGTGCAAACGAATATCTTGGTACAAAGATCCTGGCAAGAAGGTAAAGAGCTTTATTTGCCCCTTTGTAGGAAGGAAGCCTATGGCGAAATGGATTTTGTGCATTGTGTAGGACCTGAAGATGTGGCTGAAGGGTCTTTTGGTATTTATGAACCCACTGTAATGGTGGCGCAGCGCCAAGGGGCTGTACTACAGGTGGAAGATGTACATTCTGCTTTGGATATACTCTTGGTGCCGGGGGTGGCCTATGATAGTAAAGGCTATAGAGTTGGCTTTGGGGGGGGCTATTACGATCGTTTTTTGCAAAATATTTCAAAACAAAAAACGGTTTGTATAGGTGTGGCTTTTTCGTGGCAAATGGTGTTACATATGACTCATGATGCGTGGGATATTCCCATGCATGCTCTCGTTACCGAAAAGGGGTTACAATGGATATAACTTATATTCCTTTTTCTTTTCCTGCAGTGCCCAAGGTGCGTTGTTTATTTCAGACAAGCCCCGGAGGCCATTCGGGTAAAAGCTATGCCGGAGGAAATATTTCTTTTGCAACAAAAGATGTACCACAGCATGTTTTTGCCAATCGTAGAACCTTGCAAAGGGCCGTGGGATGTCCCTTTAGCGAGCTTTCTCAGGTACATGGAGATACTCTTGTTTTTGAGCCTGTGGCTACGCCGGCAGAGGGGTTTCGACATAATCCGGAATTGTCTTTACCTGAGGCAGATGGGCAAGCCACTTCCAAGGCGGGCCTTGCGCTCATGATAAAAACGGCAGATTGCCAACCCATTTTGCTAAGCCATAAAAGTGGTGATTATATTATGGCACTGCATGTGGGCTGGCGTGGTAATAGGATGGATTTTATTACCAAGGCTGTGGGTGAATTTTGTGAAAAATATTCTGTACATGCGCAGGATGTTTTAGCTGTTCGTGGTCCTAGTCTTGGCCCTCAGGTGGCAGAATTTGTGAATTTTCACGAAGAGTGGGGCGATGCGTATACTCCGTGGTATACAGTTGCAGAAAAAACCATGGATTTGTGGGCACTAACACGCCACCAGTTACGCCAAAGTGGCGTACCTGAGGCGCAAATTTTTGGTCTTGATTTATGTACGTACAGCATGCAGAGCATGTTCTTTTCTTATCGCCGTGAAAAAGAATCAGGGCGTCAAGCTAATCTAATATGGATAAAAAATTAAACATCTTACATTTGTTTTTGATGCTCTTTCATTGTAAGGTGAGTGAAAAAGCGGTTGCGAGCTTGGCAGTGCTTTGCTAAACTTAGCAGGTAAATATTATTATTCACTTAAACCACATTTATACATATGAGAGAAACCAATACCTTACACACGCAAATCTTAGCTATTATTTGCAGTGTTTTTGACGCCTATTCTGCCACATTATATTTGCCTGATGCATATTCAGAAGGCTATGTGCTTGCGGCTACTTTTTCCCTTGGGGACAGCGACGCCTATGAAGATATGGTGGACGTGCATGCTGGTCTTGCCGGCGAAATTTTGCGTGATAATAAACCCCTTGTCATGACTAATTTTGATAAAAATACCTATAAACTTGGGTATTATAAAAATGAGGAAGAAAGCTGTATTAAGGCTTTCATGGGCTGCCCTGTACCTTCGGGTGGCCTCATTTGTGTTGATAGTAAGAAGCTTTATTCTTTCTCAGATAAGGATAGCAAAATATTACATCTTTTTGCTGATCTTGTGAGCAAGAGAGAGAATGCAGAGGATTCCATGCCCACGGAGCCGGCTTCTGTGGCAGAATATTTTGCATGTTTAAGCATAGTGCGTAATTTACGCTTTCAATTTAAAATATGGCCTTCCTTTTTGCAGAATTTTTTGCGCACTGTGGCCCACGCTTTACGTTTTGATTATTGTGCTTTTGCTTCCTTGGATCCGTCTGAGGAATATTATATTTTGGAAGGTGAAACTAAGCCTTACTTATTAAAAGAGCATCAGCAGTTGGCTTTTCCCATCCAAAGCGGCATGGTGGGATGGGTTTTTCGCGATGAAGAACAATCTATTTTTTCAGAAGGGTTATCAGGGCATACCACCATTTCTCTTTTTGGAAAAATTCCGGAAATGCCTCCACATCAAGCCATAATTTGTGTACCTGTCATAGTGAATAAGAGTGCACGTGGCGTGTTGTGCTTAGCCCATGGTGAAGGGCGAGAAATGGATGACAATTTACGTTCATTTGTGCATCAATGTGTGGATTATTTAGGGCTGTTCTTGGAAAATTTATATTTCCGTAGCCGTTTGCACCAATCATTACCCAAGGCAGAGTTGCATGAATATCCTGCAGGATATGACGCTGATGCCACACCACATGGTGAGGATAACTAATGTTTTCACGTCTACTAGGTAAGCTTGGTAAAAAAATTGCCATGGACCTTGGTACGGCCAATACATTGTTGTACACAAGGGAGCATGGTATTGTGCTCAATGAGCCCTCCGTGGTGGCTGTGGATGCGGTGAAAAATACCGTTCTTGCCGTGGGCAATGAAGCCAAGGCCTACATTGGACGCACCCCTAAGAATATTCACGCCATACGGCCCATGAAAGACGGTGTTATTGCCGATTTTGATGTGACCAAGGAGATGATTTCTTACTTCATTCGTAAGGCCGTTACCGGTTTACGCTTTGTGAAGCCTACCATGGTCATATGCGTGCCCACAGGCATTACGCAGGTGGAAAAAAAAGCTGTTATTGATGCTGCTTTCATGGCAGGTGTGCGTGAAGTTCACCTTATTGAAGAACCCATGGGTGCTGCCATTGGCGCCAATTTGCCCATACATGAGCCTTTGGGGAATCTTGTGCTGGATATAGGTGGGGGAACTTCCGAAGTAGCTGTCATTACCATGGGATCCACGGCTTTTTCTGAGTCGGTGCGCATGGCAGGAGATGCCATGGATATGGCTGTGCTGCGATATATTCACGATGTTTTTCAGTTGGATGTGGGAGAAAATACCGCTGAAAATGTGAAAAAGATTTTAGGTTGTGCTGTGCCCATGCCCAATGCGCCCTTGTTGGATGTTTCCGGTAAGGATTTGGTGCAGGGCGTACCCAAGGTGGTGCGCATATCTGAGGGGCATGTGCGTGAAGCCTTGCGCGATTGTTTGCGTGTCATTGTGAAGGCTGTCTTCACGGCCCTTGAAAAGACGCCTCCAGAGCTGGCAGGAGACATTTACAGCAATGGATTGCTCTTGGCAGGGGGCGGAGCTTTATTGAAGGGCCTAGATCAGCTTATAGCTCAAGAAACACGTCTTAAGGTGGTGGTGGATAATGACCCCCTAACCACTGTGGTACGCGGGACGGGTAAAACCTTAGACGATCTTGAGCGATATTCTCATCTTTTCATCAACTAAGATTTAGCGTTGGCAAAAAGCATTTGTAGATAATTCCCTTGGATAAGTTCCAAGGTACTTGGGGTGAGCATATCGGCAAAATGGGTTGCAAAACCTTGAAGTTCGTCAAAGTCGAGCCAGAGTAGATCTTTACTGAGTAATGATTTTTCATCGGGTGTAAGGCTTAAAGTAAAGACGGTCATGGGGTTTTGGCGCGTAAAAGGGCCTTTTTCTGTACCCACAATGGGACGCAGGGTAATGCCTTGCACGGTGGAAAGTTTTTCTGCAATGCGCGGTTCATGCATAAGAGCAGGAATGGCTTTTTCCAATAAGCGCACGGCTGTATTTTCTCTGGCTTCACCAGCTTGCACATGACCATATAAAAGACCCATGACACTTTCTGGCATGGTTTTTTTTTTCTTATTACGCCAGAGAAGGATTTTTCCCGCCGCATCTTGTAAAATCAGCACCACAAAGCGATGGGGCAAATGTTTGCCTTCTTTGTACGTTTTTAGCAAGAGAGGTTTATCCTCTGCGTCAACAATTTCAAGCATATCTTTGGAAATGGCTTGTGTATAAGGGTAATTTTGCATGGATGAACGTATGGAAAAATCTTATTGTTTTATATCCTTACATGGTGAAAATCATGCAAGCTTTGTGGCAGAGCTTGTGGCTCTTGAGCAAAAAAGTTTTAGCACCCCTTGGGGGGCAGAGCAGTATACGGCGGCCTTTGGTCAAAGTTCTTTCCTTGTTTTTGCTTTACGACATTGTACAGAACCCACGAATATTATGGCCTATGTGGCTTTATATCATACCCTTGATGAAATGGAAATCTTGAATATTGCCGTGGACCCACAAGCAAGACGTCAAGGGCTTGGATATTACTTGCTTCAGAAAACAGTGCAGACGGCTAAGGGGTTGGGTGTAGAGCGTATGGTGCTAGAGGTTCGTGTTACCAATACACCAGCTCGAAATCTTTATGAAAAGTTAGGTTTTATCTCTGTTGGCATACGAAAAAAATACTATACCGACACCGGAGAAGATGCTTGTGTGTACGCTCTTGCTTTGTAATGCTTTGTGTGGTAATATAACGAGTTATATTTCATCGTAGGAGAACACGCATGGCTACATTAATGGCTGCCAATTGGAAAATGTATAAAACACGCACAGATGCTTGTGAAACCCTCACAGCTTTATGCGATCTTTTGCAAAAATCCCCCGTGGCGCAAGAACGCGAGGTATTGATCTTTTCCCCCTTTACAGCCATAGCTGAGGCCGTAAATGTGGTAAAACAGTCAGGCCAAGGTGTGAATATTTCCCTTGGGGCGCAAAATTTTTATCCTGCTTCAGAAGGTGCTTTCACCGGCGAAGTTTCACCTGCCATGCTGAAAGATGTGGGTGCCACATGGGTTTTAGTGGGGCACTCTGAGCGTAGACATGTCTTTGGTGAATCTTTGTCCCTTGTGCATGATAAAACTGCCTACGCGTTAGAGCAAGGTTTTAAGGTGACTTTTTGTGTAGGGGAAAGTCTTGAAGAGCGCGAAGGTGGTCAATTGGAAGCAGTGCTTACGCAGCAATTGGCGTCTTTGGCATCGTTAAAAGAAAATATTACTGCGCAAAACTTTGCTGTGGCCTATGAACCTGTGTGGGCCATAGGTACAGGCAAGGTGGCCGGTGAGGAAGAAATTGTGGAAGCCCATGCCATTGTGCGAAAAATTTTAGAAAATATTTTTTCTGAAAAAGGCGCACAACTCCGTATTTTATATGGAGGAAGTGTAAAACCAGAAAATGCAGGGGCCATTATAGCACTTGACAATGTAGAGGGAGTACTGGTAGGTGGTGCTTCTTTACAAGCAGAAAGTTTTGCACGTATTGTTACGGCTTAACATATAATTCTATAGTATCATTGCCCCGTACGGGCTGGGAGGTTTTTTGTGCAAACGCTTATTTTGACGCTGCATATCATTGTCTGCGTATTGCTTATCATCCTTGTGTTGCTTCAAGCTGGTAGGGAAGGTATGGGAGTTATTTTTGGCGGCGGCGGCGGCTCTGTGTTTGGCAGTGGCGGTGCTGGCGGTCTGTTATCTAAGCTTACGGCCTTCATGGCGGTGCTTTTCTTATTTACATGTTTAAGCTATACATATGTGAGTGGTGTTCGTTCTGACGACGATTCTGTGGTCTTGGACGTACAGTTGGAGGAAACAGTTCCTCCTGCGGCTCCAGCAAATCCTGCTGACGCACCAGCACAGTAAGGGATTTCATAGAAATATGTGGGGGGCTTTGGCCCCCTTTTTTTTCGTCTTGTCATGAGAGGTGAGTGATGGAACAGACTTTTGGACATATGCCTTTTGCACGTTTAGCACGGCAAGATAGCACGCTTTCACAAAAAGAAGATACATCATTGCATGGCAAGGATACAAAGAGAAAGGATGTGCAATCTCCTGCTTCTCCTTTATCCTCAAACTCTCGCGAAAAAAATGTTGTACAGATGGATGACGTAGACCTTTTTCTGCAAGCCATGGGGGGCTTGGTGCAAGTAGAAGCCAAGGCGGTATTGCCACATAAAAAAAACGATGCTCGTAAAAAATACAACCGTGTGGCTCAATCCAAAGCACAAAAAGTGCCTATTTCAGAAGGACTTGTACCTTTAAGCGAAAGTTTTGCTCAGTTATTTTCTCCCTCACCCCAAGAAAAACACAAGCAAGTGAGGCATGAAGAGAGAGTTTCTTCAGGTACCAATCCCAAAAGAGATTCCAAGCAGCAACAGATACCACAGCAAGAAGAGAATGATATGACCATGGAGAGCTTACTCTCAGCGCAAAAGGCTGTGGCAAATGGAAATGACGCAGAAGGCATGGATGCTTTTTTCACTGCCATGAAGGAAGTGAGCCCCTTGGTTGGTAAAGGACGTGATATAGTTCCCGAGGTGCAACCTCTAACTCCGGCAGGGCAAGCACACGATGCCTTTGCTTTAATGATGGAAAAGAAGTTGGAATTTTCTTTGGCTTTAAAAGGGGAATACATGGAAGGGCATGTGGTGGGTCTTGATGAACTCACCATGAATAATTTGCGTGCAGGTGTCTACAGTCCTGAAGCGCATTTGGATTTGCATGGTTTGAATACCATGCAGGCCTATACAGCCATGTCGGGCTTTTTTAAAGGGGCATGGTACAAAGGTCTTAGAACTTTACTCCTTATACCCGGACGCGGAAAAAATTCACCCAATGGAGTGAGCGTGTTACGTGAAAAGGTACAGCTATGGCTCACGCAAGATCCCTTTAAAAGGGTGGTATTGGCTTTTTGTACGGCGCAACCGGTGGATGGTGGTCCCGGTACAGTATATGTGCTTTTACGCAAATATAAGAAAAAAGGGAAAGTGTGTTGGGAAAGGCTGCCCACAGATCCTGATTTGTATTAATATCTTGTTTGGGCTTATCTGTGAATGCTTAAAAATAGCTGAGAGTACGAAGTATACTGTGAGGAATATGGGTTTGTACCCACGCTTCTGGCCAGAATACAAGGGTGCTTTTGCCTTCCTCAGTGCTCTTCATGAGGGCATCAAAGTCTTCTCCTTGGGCATTGAGAGTTACGGTCACAAGGCTCACTGGCGAGTCGTGGATGATTTGCTGAATAGTTCCTTCCAAAAGAGTACCTTGCGCCGCCATAAAAACGGGACCTTGTAGGGTAAGTTTGACGGCTTCTTCTTGCGGCAATTGTGCTGTGGCTTGTAGCTTTGTATTGGTGCTTGGCAAAAGACTAAAGGCGATGGTGTCTTTTTGCACCACTTGACCTGCTAAAGGTACATTTCCCACAATATGGCCGCCGGCAGGGGCTGTAAGTTGGTCAGAAATATTTTCCAGGTTTAGGCCATCTGCAGGTATGCCTGTAAGGCCTTGAGCTGTGCGCTGAGCTCGCAATTTATGTAAAACACTTTCCACATTTGAGCGGTTGCGACTGGCATATTCGTGGGCGGCGCGCGCTTGCTCCAATTGTTGTTTTGCGTGTTGCTCTGCTTGCTTTGCGGCTGGTGTTGGCGTTTGCATGCCACGTACATAGAGCAAGGTTTTGGCATGTGTGACGGATAATTTTTCCATGAGTTCATGCTTGGCATTTTCTTCTTGGCGAGCCAAAGCCACCCTTTGCACCATGTCTGCTTCTGCGCTTTGAGCCTTTTCTATGATCTGAGTTCTTTGAGCTTCATTTAGCGGGGTTTGAGCCAGTGCGCCGCGCACAAGGGCATTGGCGTGGGCCAATTGGCTTGTATAGGCAGATAAGTCTAGGCGAGCCAAGAGGCTACCTTGTTCCACTTTTGAACCATGCGCCACGAATATTTCGGTGAAAGCCACACTTAGCGGGCTTGTGATATGTACCACCACGGGAGAAATGCGGTGCTGCGTATTCACAATGCGCCCTTGATGGAGAAAAAAGCCCATACCCACGAGAAGTAGAGCCAAAGCAAGCATTCCAAGGATAAATGCCTTTTTCTTGGAACGTAAAGGTGATTTTTGTTCTGAGGGAGGCATCTCTAGTACAGGCGACATGGCATTTCCTTAAAAATCTGAAGTACGTTCAGAGTTTATGTTACACGTGTACGCAGGGTGGACGCAAATATGGTACGATATTCTTTGTAAATAAAGTAATAATTTATGATAGACAAAAAAATCACATGCTTCAAGGGCTTTTTTATGCCTTGCCATGCTCGTGGTCATCGGTAAGGCTTTCTTGGCACCCATAGGTCTGGTTAAAGGCCTCTTCAGCCATGGAGTCTCCAATAAGATACATTTCTTCTTTTTTACAAAAAATATGATCTGGGTCAGGATTAACATGCATATTGCCATCTTTGTCTTGCAATGCTACCACGTTGCACCCTGTCAAACCGCGTATGCCGCTGTCGATGAGAGATTGTCCTTGTAATTTACCACTCACCTTGCAGCGGAAAATCTTAAGACCTTCATTGAGCATAAATACTTTCCCAGGGGCCAGTAAGTTGATAATGCTACTGGTCATCATGGATGCCAAAGAGAGTACAAGGTCAGCTCCGGCAGCGTGTAATATGCCAATATTTCTATCAAGGTTGGCGCGGCTAATAATTTGTATGTCGGGGCGTAAACGGCGGCAATACAAGGTTAGATAAATGTTGGTATCATCATCATGGGTGGTGATAATAACCGATGGGCTGGTACGCAGTCCGGCTTCTTCAAGAGTATCAATGTCAGCGGCATCACCAAAAATGATATGTTCTCTATTTACGTGGTCACCTACACGTGTTTTCTTTTCCACAAAGCGGTAGTCTCGCCCAAGGCTTTCTAAATGCTGTGCGGCAGAAACACCCACACGTCCGCATCCTAAAATAACAATGGGGGCATCGCCTTGCGTTGTGGGTTTGCGCAAAAAGGTGTCCACATCTTGCATTTGCTCTTGGGTGCCTGCCATAACCAATACCGAAGCGTCGGTAAAAATCGTTTGTGGATGTGCCTGTACAAATTTCCCTCTTTCCCATAGTCCAACCACGTTGACGCCGGTTTGCGCCCTTAGGCCGCAATCTATGAGGCTTTTTCCCACAAGTGTAGTGCGCATGGCCGGAGCTTCTGCAATGACGAGCTTTCCGTATTCGCTGATGATACTGGTGGGGGACTTGGCATTAAGTACACGTCTGGCTAGGGCTGTGCCTAAGAGCTTGTGGAATTGTACCACATGTGTGGCTCCGGCAAGTCCTAAAATATCTAAAGCGTCATCACTTTGCACGCTGGTGGTAATGGGAACATGAGCGTCCACATCGCGAGCTGTGAACGTGATGTTCGTATTACGCATATCTGTATCCAAAGCCACCAACATGGCTGCTTTGGGTAGGCAGAGGTTTTTATATACGGTACCATCATCGTGGTCGCCCATGATGGTTTCATACCCTTGGTCTATGAGGTCAAGGGTTCCTTGACTGTCGCTGCATAAAAGTACGCATTGGGTGCCATACCGTTCTAACTCATCAATGGTGTTAAGAGTTAAAGGGCTTATGCCCACAAAAATCACATGATTTTGGGTAGACGGTGGAAGTTTTCGTGGTGTGGAGCGTTTTTTTTGTGCTTCGAGCCATGGTGCATAAAAATATTGGATAAAAGTAAAGGGAAGCATGACGAGCAAAAGAATAACACCGGACATGAGTACAATTATAGAGAAAAAGCGACCCATATCAGAGGTGAAAGTAATATCACCAAATCCCAATGTGGACATGACGGTCAGTGTCCAATAAACGCCGGTGGTCCAAGAATAGGAGCGCCCTTCAAATTGCATAATATAGTGGAAAATAATGCTATAGGCGGCAATGAGAAACACAAGAAGCATGATAAAGCGTAATAAAAAAAACATATTACGCTTGGCTCCACGAGTTTGTAAAAAGATACTAAGTTGGGATGATAAAAATTTCATGTATTTCCTCAAAAGCGAGATGCGCCAGAGGGGCGCGGCGTATAGCTATTCGTGTCCTTGTATGCATGTAAAACGCCAAAACTATAAGCCATGGGCGTATGAAAGGCAAGCATGGTGTATAAACCACGATGATTGTGTAAAAAATCGTAGCCATTACTGGTCAAATACCTAAAGAGACGTGTGAGTAATCGATGAGAATGTAATGGGCACTACTTTATGGATGTGCAGCTGTAATATGGTTTTAAAGTTGTTTTGAGGTAGTAAATGCTATGTTTGTACAGGAATGAAATCACATGAAATCATGCCCGTACAAACAAATATGGGATACAGATTATGTGTAGTGGTTCAGACTTGGTCGTACAATAAGCTCCAATTTGATGGTGCCTTTTGT
>CAYJLO010000071.1:0-15571 GCA_964370835.1 uncultured Desulfovibrionaceae bacterium | reverse complement strand
CTGAAGAAAAGGTTTTCCCCAAGACCCCCTTTCCAAAAAACTTTAATGGCGATGACAAACGAAATTCTAAAGAAAGATTTTGCCGCAATGGAGAGGGGGAGAAGGTGGAATCTGTGTTTTAGATGGATTGTCATAAGGTTATGCAGCAATCTTCATAAAGGAAATACCATGAAGACAAAAATCACCGTATGGAATATGGCGTTGGGGTTCATAGGCACGCGCACCATCACCAGCCAAGAAGAAAATACTCTTGAGGCTGTGCAATGCGGCCTGTATTGGGATAGCGCGCGCAGGCATGCATTGCGTGATTTTCCGTGGAATTTTGCCCAGCGTAGGGCATGGCTTGCGCAAGTGTCACTGCCCGAAGGTTATGAGCAGCAATATAGCCATGCTTATGCCTTGCCCCACGATCTTTTGCAGGCTTTAAAACTTTTCCCTCAAGGGCATGATGCCGCGCAGTATGGAGATATGGAGGCCGGGCGTTTTATCCTTGTGTACCATGCAGAGCGTAAATCTCAGGTGCTTTTATGTAATACACCCAAGGCCTTACTGGCCTATACGGCGGACATTGAAGATGTGGGCCTCTTTGACGATGCTTTCATGCTCATGCTGGCTCGCAAATTGGCGTCCATGATTGCGGTATCTTTGCTTAAAAGTAATGCCGGTAGGGTGCAGGAACTGGAAGAGTTGTACAAGGCCTCTGTGCCCAGCGCGCAACAAGCGGATATAAATGAAGGTAGGCCACAAGACAGGGGCGATACATGGCTTGTGGCAAGGGGAGGGTGTTATGTTAAGCAATGATATTTCAAAGACTATTTTCCATGGTAATGACCTTACCACGGATTTTCCTTTTACTTTTAAAGTGTGGGATGCCAGTCAGCTTTTGGTACAAGTGACCGATGCACAAGGGCGCACGCAAGATGTACATGGCTGGTCTGTGGAGATAAGCCCATCTGGCGGCACCGTGCACTATTTGCATGAAGGCACTCCACTGCCCACGGGGCATACCTTGGTGATTTTACGCAACATGCCATTTTCACAAGAGGTGGATCTTGTGAATGGTACGCGCTTTGATCCTTCCGTCATTGAAGATGCTTTGGATAAGGCCACGGCTGAGCGTCAGCAGCTTAAGGAAGCCGTGGAGCGTAGCATTAGAGTGGATGCTTCCAGTGAAGATGGGCCTGATAAGCTTATACAAGAGTTACGAGACAACGCAGCCTCTGCCATGGCATCAGCGCAAAGTGCGGCTCAAAGTGAAACGCAGGCAAACAATAGCGCAACAGCAGCCACCACAGCCGCGCAAGCCGCGCAACAAAGCGCCGAAGATGCCGCCCAATCCGCCGCCGAGGCCGGTTATGCCGCGGGAGAAGAAGCCGTGGTACGTGTGAAAGCCGAAGGTGATACGCAAGTGGGTCGCGTGCAAAGTGAAGGGGACATGGTGCTCTCCACCATGGCGGATTTAGCGCAAACAGCGTTTATGGCAGGAGTGGTGGTAGCTTTCAGTGGTTCTTTTGGCGGCCCAAATAATAAACATCCCATACCCAATGGGCAAACTGAACCAGATTTCACATGGCAATTGCACGAGCCCAGCCGCGGTAAATTTATCCTTGGGGGTACAGGGCAAAATCAAGGGGCTGTACCCCAAGAGGGTGAGAGTGAAGCAACTAAACCCTTTACGCTTACAACTAGTCATATGCCTATGCATAGTCACTCTCAAGCTTTGTATCCTGCCGCTACGCATAGTATGGACTCTGGGAAATTTGGTGGGGGTACAGGCGGGGTATATGGCAGTGGTGTCGTGAGTGCCACAGGAGGCTCCCAACCTCACTCCCACGGGCAAAACTTACCACCGTATTATACGCTTGCTTACATAGAAAAACTGCCCATTTCTGGTGGTGGCAGCGGCGATGTTTTTGTGACGAAAGAACATTTTGACAGTGCTGTGCAAGGGCTTAATACATCCATAGGTGCGAAGCAAGATGAGCTTGTGTCAGGTGCCAATATCACCATGAACGGTAATGTCATTAGTGCCACGGGCGGTGGTAGTATTGCTGAAGCGCCGCAAGATGGAAAGCAGTACGCAAGGCAAAACGGCAGCTGGTCTGCTGTGCAAGGTGGAAGCGGTGCACTTTACGATGACACCGTAATCAAGAAAGAAATCTCCGACGTGAAAGAGCAGATTGTGTATGCGCGCCCCCATACAAAGGGAATGGTACGCATTTCTGGCAATGCGGACGCGGTGATGATTAGTGTGACAGGTGACGATGACTTTATTGAACCAAATAATTTCCCATTGCAAGGAAAGCCCATAAACGTTTTGTGCATTGGAAATTCATTTTCTGATGACATGACACAATGGGTGGGCTCACTTCTTACGTCTGCAAATGTACAAGATTTTACTATAGGTAACGCCTCCATTGGTGGAAGCTCTTTGGCCACTCATGTGGGGAATATGGGTTCATCTGCAACCAGTTATTCTTATTATGAGAGCTCCTTTGCAACTCCTGTGGCGAGTTCCATAAAGGTCACGTTATTACAAGCCATTCAAGCACAAAGTTGGGATGTGGTGACGGTACAACAAGTGTCTGGAGACTCTGGCATGTATGACACTATCACGCCGAGTTTACAAACACTTATTGATTACGTGAAAGAAAATTGCGTCAATAAATCCGTAAAGATAATGTATCACATGGCATGGCCTTATGCCAAAAACTCTACACACTCTGATTTTGTCAACTACGCCTCGAGCCAGCAAGCAATGTATGAGGCTCAGTCTGAAACGGCCAAAAAGATTTTGGAGAATTATCCCGATGTATACGGCATAATTCCAAGTAACACCGTTGTGCAAAACGCAAGAAGCGTAGCAGAACTTAATGCAATAGGCGATGAGCTTACCCGTGACGGTTATCATATTGATTTGGAAGAGGGGCGCACTCTTTTGGCCTTGGGGTATATTCAAAATCTTTTATACCCCCTTTACGGCGTAAGCATAGATAGTGTGGTTTATTCTGCACTTCCCGCAGGGATAACAACGCAATTGTCAAAATCTGAATATGATTTGATGTTGCCAGTGGTAAAAAAGTCTTTTGCACACCCTTTTGACGCCATGACGTACTACGATGGTTCTTATGAGGCTCAAAAGAAGCTTGAAAGCGGTGTGTCTATCAAAACGTTAAATGGACAAAGCTTGCTTGGCTCTGGAAACATAAGCATAAGTGGTGGGAGTGGTTCTGCCCCTAATGTGATTGAGGATTTAGTAAATAAAAACATTTCTGTTTCTGTGGCGGGTAATTCCATTTATAAATATGGCGAACTCAACACATTACACCTTACGGCGCAAGACGGTGCTTACGTGCCCAGTGCCTTGTACTTTACATCTGGTGCAACGCCAACTGTCATTACCTACCCGAGCACCGCAGGGCACATTCCCAGTTTAATAACTCCAGAGGCCAATGCGGATTATGTGTTGAAGGTATTTGGTGTGGATTTTCAATTAATAAAGAGAACTGCTCCAGTAATACCAGAAATACCAGAACCTCCAGTGGGTGATTTTGCAGAATACACTGCCTATACGGTTGTGCAAGGGTATTGCGATGCGGCAGTTGAAGGTAAGATAACAAAAGTTCAACTAGTATCCACTGACTCTGCCATTCGAATATCCTATACACCCAGTACGTTAAATCAAACAGCAAGTGTTTCTTCAACAAACGCCCCACTTGCTTTGCAGTATATCACATCTAAAAGCCCTCTTACTTTACCAAGCGGAAGCAAGATACAGGTTTTAGAAGGTGCAACCGCACGCATATGTCATGGTGACCTTGATTTGCTTAATGCTTCACGCGGAGAGCCCATGGAAGGGCCATACGAATATACCTTAGAAGTGGACTCCGTGCTCTTGATAAATACGGCAAGCGCGTATGCTACCATGCAAGACGCTTTAGTTCTTCGCCAAGATTTGGACTCTAAGCTAAAAATCTTAGTTCCCACGGATAAACTTTCCCAAGTAAATAATAACGAGGTGTAACATGGCATATCAAGTAACCGCTGTACCCAGCGATCGTCTTATTATTGTGGCTGGAGAGGCCCTTACCTTTGACTATACGGCACCTCATGCCAATTTACATGCATTGCAGTGGTTGAACGGGCAGGGGCATATGGAATTTACAAACGCTTCGAATCAACCTTGCACTTATGACGATGTGCAACCTTATGTTACTTTGTGGGAAGAAGAGAAGGCGCGCCTACAAGTTGTTATTCCCCCTACTCTGGAGGAGGCAAAAGAGTCTAAAATAGCTGAAATTGACAATGCAGCAACCTCGAAAATTACCGCTGGCTTTTGGTACGAAGATGAAAATCTCATGGCACAACCTTTACACTTTAGCTTTGGCACCGAAGACCAAAGCAATTTTAACTCAGCCATGAATGGAGCTAATTTATATCTTATATCTCAGGCAAATGGACAAAATGCTCTTGTGCCAAACACCATTGATTGGAATGGCTACAGAGATATGGCGCATATGAATATGGTGAAGATCACCTTCAATGCGGAGCAATTCATAGCTTTTTGGAGTCATGCGGAAACTATTCACAAAAATGGCATCCTCATCGAGGGAAGAAGCTTAAAGGAACAAGTGATGCAAGCCAGCACGGTGCAAGAAGTACAAGGCATAGAATGGGTATAGTCATGAATCATTGTAAAAAAATAGCCATAGCTGTGGATCAGCTTTTCAATGCCTTGTGCGGCGGTTGGCCCGATGAAACCCTCTCAAGCCGCGCTTATCGCTGGCATGTGGCAGGCATTCGCTCATGGCCTTTGCAGGTCATAGATTTTTTATGTTTTTGGGAAAAAGATCACTGCAAAAGCTCCTATGAGAGTGAAAGGCAGGGACGCCACTTTCCCCCAGAATTACGTTTGTAACCTCTGCCCAAAGGAAAAAATATGCCAAGTACACAACACGCGCAGGCCACGCAAAGTTCTCAAGAACACACCTGCATTTTAAGTCACATGGCCAATCCCTTTGAATGTCACACCATACATAGGGATGTGAAGGAACTGCGCGAAGATTATAAGGAAATACTTAAGGTGCTCACCTCCATGGAGAAAAAAATAGCGGTGAATACCACAAAATCTGCCGTCATTTCCTCCATAGTGACCACAACCCTTTGCGGCATGGTGGTGGGCATGAGCACCAAAATACTCAGCCTATGGGGAGGATAGTCATGGCGTTACAATTTTTTACGGATGCTGAATTTCAATGCAAATGCGGCTCTTGCGGCTTGGGTGTAAAAGCTATGGATCCGCGCTTGTTGCATATCCTGGATGCTGTGCGTGAGACCTTGGGGCAGCCCATGCGTATAAACTCAGCCGTGCGTTGCAAGGTGCACAATGAGTCCGTGGGTGGCTCGCAAGGCAGTGAACATGTGCGGGAAAATACCGACACGGGACTATGCACCGCCGTGGATATTCACATACCCAACAGTCAATTTTTGTTTGCCCTTGTGCCCTTGTTGTATGCCCATGGCGTGCCACGTTTGGGGCTCAATCAGGCCAAGCATTTTTTGCATGTGGGCTTAAGTAAGAAGCATGCCCAGCAGGTGTTTTTTGATTATTAGCAGACTGATTTAAATAGATTTCAATAGGCCATGAGGAGGCATTATGGCTCTTGTGGAGATACTGGGCGCAACCACGCGCTTACTCACCGAAGGAATGGATCTTTTTGACGGGGATAAAAAACACCGTGCGGCCTTGCTAGTGAAGCAATTGGATGCCTTACAAGCGCAAAACACCGCCCAGGCCAACATCAACGCACAAGAGGCCACCCATCGCTCACTCTTTGTGGCCGGATGGCGTCCTGCCATTGGCTGGATTTGCGCCATTTCCATAGCTTTTACCTATATAGTGAAGCCTTACATTTTTCCCTTTTTGTACGCGGCCTATCCAGCCCTTGTGCATTTGCCCCCCATGGACGGCGGCATGCTGGAGTTGGCGTTGAGCATTTTGGGTTTGGCTTCTTTACGCACCTACGAAAAACATAAAGGTCTTTCACACTAAAGGAATACATATGCGCGTAGCCATAACTAACTTCACCGGCGGAGAGGTGGCCCCCTCCTTATCCGCTCGTTATGATTTGTCTCGATATAAAAACTCTGTGCAGTGCATGGAAAATTTCTTACCCACGGTACACGGCAATGTGGAGCGGCGCCCCGGCACCATGTTTTTGGCAGACCTTGGCACAGGAACAGAAAATGACGCTGTGCTCTTACCCTTTTCTTTCAATGTGGAGGCGCAGCATAATTTTGTACTGATTTTTGCTCAAAATACCTTGCGTATTGCCCACGCTGAGGGACTTATTCCCATGGCCGTTTTGGAAACACCTTATGATAAGGACGACTTATTGGATATATCCTTTGCGCAAGTGGGGGACATTGTGTACCTAGCGCATCAAAAATACCCTTTGCATAAAATAAGTCGCAGTGGCGTGGAGCCTTGGTATGCATGGACTTTAAGCGAGGTGATGCTCAATGCCTCCTTGCCTGCGCCTGCAACGCCCATAGTGAGCTTCACCGGTGAGGCCAATGGCTATACCTTGCGTTATAAAATTGTGGCGGTGGATGCACAAGGCAAGGAATCCCTACCATCGGCCGTGGGCAGTATCACGGGGCGACATCCTTCCGATTGGGTGGTGGGTAACCGTTCCACCATAAGTTGGTCAGCGGTGGCAGAGGCCGCTGAGTATAATATTTACCGCGAGGAGGCCGGATATTTTGGCTTCATAGGCATAAGCACAAACCTTTCCTTTGTGGATAATAATTACGAAGCCGATATTTCCGACACGCCCAAGGAAGATTGGTTCCCCTTTGCCGACGGGAATTATCCCGGCATAGTATCCTTTCATCAACAGCGCATGATTTTGGCATCCACGCGACAAAATCCACAAGCCTTTTACATGTCGCGCGTGGGGGATTTTGAAAATTTCCGTAAATCTCGTCCCTTGCAGGAAGATGACCCCGTGGAATATCACATTGCCTCGGGAAATATAGACGCCATCACCTGGGCGGCCAGCTTTGGGGATTTACTCATAGGCACCAGCGGCAGTGAGTATAAAGCCAGCGGCGAGGGTACTGCCATAAGTGCGGTGAATATACAAATCACGGCCCAAAGCTATTGGGGCTCATCCAACTTATTTCCTATTATCATAGGCAATTCCATCATGCATGTGCAAAGGCATGGGGCCCGAGTGCGCGATTTATTCTATAGCTTGGAAAAGGATGGCTACTCCGGCAACGATCTTTCCATCATGGCGCCGCATCTTTTTGATGGGCATAGCCTCAAGCAATGGGCCTATCAGCAAACGCCGTATTCCACCATTTGGATTGTGCGTGATGATGGCGTGCTCTTGGCTCTCACCTACATGAAGGAGCACGATATTTGGGGGTGGAGTAGGCATGAAACCCAAGGCAAAGTGCGCTCGGTGGTGAGCGTATCGGCGGCGGAGGGCGATGCCATTTATATGGTGGTGGCACGCATGCAGGGTGAGCAGGAGCATTATTACTTGGAAAAGTTACACCCGCGCTGGCAAGAAAGCCAAGGTATTGAGCAAGCTTTTTTTCTGGATGCTGGCATAAGCTTTCACGAAGCTGCGTCTCGCACGCAGTTCAGCGGCTTAGAGCATTTGGAAGATGCTCAGGTGATTGTGTTGGCAGATGGTAGCCCTGTGGAGAACGTGCAGGTGCGGCAGGGCAGTCTTACTTTGCCCTATGCGGCGAAAACGGTGCATGTGGGCCTTGCCTATCGCTCTGCTTTGGCACCACTGCCCAGCGAAGGGGAGGGCTCCTCGGGCACCAGTCTTGGAAAAATGCGCGCTCTTGGGCAAAGCCTTGTACGCGTGCAACATTCTGTGGGGGGAAAGTATGGCGCAAGCTTGGAGCATCTCTATGAATTCCCCTTTACACCCAGCACGTGGGGCTCGGCCGTGAGTCCCTTCAGCGGCGATATGCATTTTCTCCCCGGAGGCGGGCAAGAGCCGCAAAGCACCGTATGGATTGTGCAAGACAGCCCCCTTCCTTTCACCGTATCGGCGCTGGTTCTGGATGTGGATATGCAAAATTAGCTTTGTAAGGAGTATTCATGTTGTTATTTCAAACGGAAAATCTCAGCACCGTGGCACCGCATGTTTCACAGCTTTTGCAAGCCCATTGGGATGAAGTGGAAGCCAGTATGCACGGGGCACAAGAGTATGTGCTTAATGGTGAACAATACGAAATATATGAACAATTGAATATGTTACACATGAGCACAGCGCGTTTGCCGCAAGGGGAGATGTGCGGTTATGCGGTTTTTACCATATGCCCTTGCCCCCATAAGCAAAATACTTTGTTGGCGCAATTGGACGCTTTGTATCTTTGTCCTGAACAACGCCAAGGCATGCAGGCTGTACAGCTTTTGCGTCATGCGGAAAAAGCCCTGCAAAAGCGAGGTGTTGGCATGGTGCAATATGCATCGCCCGCATCCAAGCCTTGCGATGCTTTATACCGTCGCCTTGGGGCTAAGCTTACAGAACATATCTTCCATAAAACCTTTTAATAATAAGGAGATCTTTATGGCCATAGGAACCACCACCACCGCCGTCATTTCTGCCATCACTGCCATAGCCTCGGCGGCCATGGGCACATATTCCGCCGTGCAACAAAGTAATGCTCAGCAAGCTCAACGAGAATATCAAGAAGACATGGCAGAATACAATGCCGCCGTGGCTGAGCAACATGCTCAAATGGCAGAAGAAGAAGGGGCACAAGCAAAGTTGGAAGCCTACGACGAAAGCCTTAAAAAACGCCAAGAAGCGGCTAAAATCATAGGCTCGGAAAGGGCAGCGCAAGCTGCGGCCGGCGTCACCGTGGACACGGGCTCAGCCTTGGATTTAAATCTGGACACCACGGAAAGAGGCGAGCTGGATGCCTTGCAAATTCGTGAGCAGGGCGCATGGCAAGACTATAATAAAAGGGTGGATGCATGGAACCATCGCAATTCCGCGGCTGTGTCGCAAAGCAAGGCGGATATGTATTCTTATCAATCGCAAAGCTATTCCCCCTTACTTACCCATGGCAAAACCTTGCTTTCGGGATTAGATAAAGTGGGGACGGCCTTTGGCAAATTGCGTTCTTTATAACAGGTTGCTGAAAAACAGCAATCTGCGTCGTCAGCGTGGCAAACTTGACGAAGAGCAAAAAAATCCCCTCTAAGCCTTGCATATTCAAGACCTAGAGGGGGACAAATTAAGCTATAGTAAATGCTATTTTTCTTCTTTTTTGGGGATGAAGGAAGCGGCAATGCCGGCGAAGAGCAGGGCGCCCACAACGCTTAAGCTTACCATGGCTGGCAAGTGCACGGAGCCTGTAACCATGAGCATCATCTTAATGCCGATGAAGACCAAGATGGCAATGACGCTCTTTTCCAAGTGGCGCAAATAACGCTTGGCGGCGGCCAAGAGGAAGTACATGGAACGCAAGCCCAAGATGGCGAAAATATTGGATGTATATACGATGAAGGGGTCTGTGGTGATGGCAATGATGGCCGGCACAGAGTCAAAGGCAAAAAGCACGTCGGAAATTTCCACCACTATAAGACAGAGGAAAAGCGGCGTGGCTTTCCAAGGGCCAGTGTCTTGACCGATGGTGCCGTCGGCATTGACGCGCACAAAGAAATTATGCCCTTCAATGCGTGGGTGAATGGGGATAAAGCGTTGCGTCATGCGCACAGCCCAGTGCTGGGAGAAATCTTCGATTTCTTTATTTTCTGCGCCCATGTGTTGCCACATTTTAAAGGCCGTCCATAGGATAAATACGCCAAATACACCAAGGGCATAGGCTCCAAAGTAGGCCACAAGGCTGGTGCCGGCCACAATGAAGATGAAGCGCATGATTAAGGCACCTAAGATACCGTAATATAAGACGCGGTGTTGGTATTCGTCCTTAACCCCAAAGGATGTAAAGATGGCCATGATAACAAAAAGGTTGTCCACAGCCAGCGACAGTTCTAGCAGGTAACCTGCCAAGAAGAATTGTGCAGGCTCAGCGCCAAAGCTTTTCCAAATATAGCAAGCAAATATGAGGGAAAGCACCACCCAAAGGCTGGTCCACATGAGGGAGTTTTTCGCCGTGATGGGTTTATCATCGTTGTGGCTGTGTAAATCAAACCACAAGAAAAAGAGCACTGCCGCCATAAAAACGACGATTTGCCAAGTGTCAATGAGCGACAAGATGGATTCTGTTTGCATGTATTGCCTCTTTTTTTCTCAATATGTGCCGAGAAGTGTAAAAATTTGTTGCATATTTTATGGGAGAAGCCTGGGCTTTATTGTGTAAAAGCAAAGCCACAGGGGTTTCTTACGAAGAATAAAAAGCCTTGTCAAGATAAGTCTCTTTGATAATAAAACTTTCTGGGGGGAAACCTTTTCTGAAGAAAAGGTTCTCCCCCCAGACCCCCCTTCCAAAAAACTTTAATGGTTTTATGGTGTTGTCTTTTAAATATGACGTAGTCTTATGTGTAGGTGAAAGAGGTGTACCAACTTCATTAATAAACGAGATGTGTTGGGAATTAAGGGGGGAAATGGCCATAAGCTCAGTGATATATTTAAAATACATGTAGAGAAATTCATTTACGATGCTCCCATTGCGACGTGATTTTTCGTGCAAAGATAAAGCTCCATGGCCATTAAAGTTTTTTGGAAAGGCCTACCCAAAGGGCGTGAAGCGTTCCCGTTGGTGAGTTTGCGAGCCTTACGGGAATAGAGCGTAAAACGGGTCTGGGCAGTTTAGATGGGGGCTTTTGTTCACAAAAGGTTTTCCCCCAGTAGACTTTGGTAATAATCTGATTTTTCCAAAAAGGTTTTTCCCTCCCCCACAAAAACACACACATACTCCCAAGCGTCACGCTCCCACATATTTTCGCTTTTACATTGCAAGAAATCTATTTTATAGTCTCAAAACTTTTATGGGCATGCATCTGCCCATGACATCATTAACGACCTTACACAAAGGATATATTGTGCAACATCGCTCTTCAGCTCCGCTTATCATGCCGTGGCCCTTGGTGATTTCCATCATAGGCTTAGCTTTTTGCGCTTGGTCTGCCTATGGGCATGCCTTTCAAATTTGCCTTTCCGCCGGCTGCGAAATAAGTCAGGACATGTCCATTGGCGGCATTTCTTTATGGTGGTTTGGTTGCGCGGCCTTTGCCACGCTTATTATTCTATCTTTTAGCGGTCGCCCTGTGCTTGGCGTGGTGGTGGCCGGAGCCTTCTTGGTGGGCGATGTGGCCCTGCTCTTGCTCATGCTCATGACGGCTTCTTGTATTTCTTGCCTCATTGTGGCTGTGTTCTTTGCCTTGGTGTATACGGCTTTCCGCTATGCCGGCAAAGGCTATGACCCCGTGGGCCGCTCATGGCTCGTTTTAGTGTGGGCCTTGCTTTTTGTGGCCAACCTTGGCGGTGTTTTGCGTGAAAATATGACCCCTTGGGCCATGGTGGCACCGGAACAAGCCCATGTGAATGTGTACTTTTCGCCCACATGTCCTGCATGTAAAGACGCCATTGAAACCATGGCTCCTAATCCCACAGCGGCCTTTTTCCCTGTGCTGAAGCAAGACTCTGAATTTGCCTTGGTGGCGCACATGGCCGATGCTTTGGCAGAAGGAAAAAATATTCAAGAAGCTTTGGAGCATGCGCAAAATTCCAAAGAAGCGGCTCCGAAGTTGGGCTTTTTCAACTCTTTGGCCTTGCGCTTGCGTTTGATCTTTAACGAATCTTACTTGGCGCGCAATGGCATTTCCACGGTGCCTGTCATAGAATATAAGGGCTTGCCTGCCTTCATGGCCAAGAAGAGTTCTTTTTCTCAAGTGATTCCACATACGGAAGCCCCTCAGGTGCCTGCCACCGTGGCTAAAATCCCCGCCGGCAGTTTAACCATACCCCAAGGGCTTGAGCCGGAAATATTCCTTGGCAATGGCGCTTTTACCTATACCGGTGAGCCTTCAGAGGGTGGCGCAGATGCCACCGACAGCCCCACATCTTCGCAAGATATGAATGAAGGAGTCGTGGAAAATGTGGAAGAGCTCTTTGATACCGGCATTGCCGGCGCTTGCGGCGGTGCTCAAGCCGAGCCTTGCCCCGAATAGTTTTGTACGCATCATGGAGGCCTTTGCATGTTGTGCAGAGGCCTTTTTACATGACATATGCGTGTGCCTTATGATAGACTGAGTCATGGTTTTATTCACCCATAACAAAAGGTTTTGTCATGCTGGAAATGCCCTCGGATTTGGCCCCACCTTCCATCAGCAGCAATACGGAAGTGGTGCTTAAAAAACGTTATTATAAATACAATACTGCCGCCGGTCGTGCGGAAACTGCTCAAGAACTCTTTTGGCGCGTGGCCTCTGCCATGGCTCTAGAAGAAAGTAAATACGAAAATTCCACCTATAAACCAGAAGAGTTGGCGCGTGAATTTTATGATTTCATGACCCAGTGGAAATTTCTCCCCAATTCTCCCACCCTCATGAATGCCGGCACCGATTTGGGTCAGCTTTCCGCCTGCTTTGTTTTGCCCGTGGGCGATTCCATAGAAGAAATCTTCGATGCGGTGAAACATGCCGCCATGATACATAAATCCGGCGGCGGCACGGGATTTTCCTTTTCGCGCTTGCGTCCTGCGCAAAGCCGTGTGGGCTCCACCGGCGGCGTGGCTTCGGGGCCTCTGTCTTTTTTACGCATTTTCAACACGGCCACGGAGCAAATTAAGCAGGGCGGCACCAGACGCGGTGCCAACATGGGCATTTTGCGCATTGACCATCCGGATATTTTGGCCTTTATTAAAGCCAAGGAAGAAGAAGGGGAGTTTAATAACTTCAACCTTTCTGTGGGCTTGACGGAAGATTTCATGAATGCGGTGCAAAATGATGCGGACTATGCCCTCATTTGTCCCCATTTGGGCACGGAGCAAAGCCGCCTTTCTGCGCGCGAGGTGTTTGAGCTCTTGGTGCAAAAGGCTTGGGCTTCGGGCGATCCCGGCATTGTGTTTTTGGATCGCATCAATAGAGATAACCCCACGCCGGAGCAAGGCGCCATTGAGTCCACCAATCCTTGCGGCGAGCAACCCTTATTGCCTTATGAAGCGTGCAACCTTGGCTCCATTAACTTGGCCAAATTTGTCACCGGCACCAGCACCCATAAAAATCCCGATGAACTTTTGGATTGGACGGAGCTGGCCCGCGTGGTGCATTTGGGCGTGCGCTTTTTGGATAATGTCATCGATGCTTCGCGCTTTCCCTTGGAACGCATCACCGAAAGAGTGCGCATGAATCGCAAAATTGGCCTTGGGGTCATGGGCTTTGCGGATATGCTCTTTCAATTGGGCGTGGCCTATGACAGCGACGAGGGCATAGCCCTTGGGGAAAAGGTCATGGCCTTTGTGGATGAAGAAGGGCATAAAGCCTCTGCGCAATTGGCTCAAGAGCGCGGTGCTTTTCCGGCTTATGCCGAATCAGTGTTTGCCAAAAATGGTCGTGGCCCTTTCCGCAATGCCACAGTAACAACCATTGCGCCAACGGGTACTTTATCCATCATTGCAGGGTGTTCCTCCGGTGTGGAACCTTTGTTTGCCTTGTGCTTCACGCGTAATATTATGGATGGGGAAAAATCCATGGAGATTAATCCCTATTTCGAAAGGGCCCTTGCGTCCATGGGTGCGCACAGTCCCGAACTCATGGAAAGCGTGCTGGAGCGCGGCTCCATTAAGCATATGGAATTTTTGCCGGAGCAAATGCGTCAGGTGTTCACCACCGCCATGGACATTGCTCCCGAGTGGCATTTGAAAATGCAGGCGGCTTTCCAGCGTCATACGGATAATGCCGTGTCCAAAACCGTGAATTTACCCAATAATGCCACTGAGCAAGATATTTACGACATTTATTGGCTGGCTTTCACCGAAGGGTGCAAGGGCGTCACCGTGTATCGCGATGGTTGTAAATCCATACAAGTGCTCAACACAGGCCAAGGGCAGAAAAAGCAAGATGCCCACACAGGCGCAGTAGAAGCCGCAAGCCCTGCGGGTGATACGGGCCAAGTGCGCCGTCGTCCCGATGTGGTGCAAGGTTTTACCCACAAAGTGCAAACGGGTCTTGGGGGTATGTATTTGACCATCAATGAAGTGAATGGTCAGCCCTTTGAGGTCTTTGCCACCATTGGTAAGTCTGGTCGTTCCATCACTGCCAAGGCCGAAGCCATAGGGCGTCTTGTGTCTCTGGCTTTGCGTTCCGGCGTGAGCGTGCGTGATATTGTGAGCCAAATTAAGGGTATAGGCGGCGAGCATCCTGTGTTCCGCGATAAGGGGCTCTTGCTTTCCATTCCCGATGCCATAGCGTGGGTTTTGGAAAAAAGATATTTGGAGGGCACCGGTGCCGTAGATGAGCACGCCACGTCCATTCATATTCCCACTTGCCCTGACTGCGGCGGCGAGCTTATTTTCCAAGAAGGTTGCCACATGTGCCAAGGCTGCTCTTTCACCAAGTGCGGCGGATAATTTTTTTAGCTGAAGAAATTAGCTTAAGAAAACCTGTCACAGCTCAAAGTTGTGACAGGTTTTTGTCATTTTTCCCTTTGTGATGATGTGCTCAAATACCTTGACTTAACACCATAATATAGCCTATGGAAAGGAAAGTTTTTCTCTGATTCGCATTAAGCGGGCTTTGCTTTGGCAGGGCTTGCCTCTTTTTGCGTCAGTAAATACTTGAAACTATTTCCTTTTCTTTGTGAGTATTGATAAGGCTTTGTGCCGGTCATGTTTTGCGCCCATGGGGTATAAAGGGAACAAATTAAATCTAAGGTATATCTTCATGGATATTTTGCAAATATTTCGTCCCAAAAAGGAAGAAGTGGTCACTCAGTGGATTGAGTCGGTATATGCCTGCTACCCACTGGACACCACCGGTTTTTTACGCACAAAAAAGGATGACTTCTGTAATCCTGTGGGTGAAATCACCACCACCATGGCGCATTTTCTCTTTGACGCCGCCGCAGGTGAGCACGTACTTGAATTGAAATTGCGCGACGCTCTGCAGCGTTTTGTGAAATTACGCTCAGTGCAAGACTTCACTCCCTCCAAGGGCCTTGGCGTCATGTTTATTTTTAAGCAATACTTCCGCGACGCCTTCTTGGAAGAGTGCGCCTCCAAGGGCCTTCTCAAAGAATACTTAGAATGTGAATCCCGCATCGACACCTTAAGCCTCATGGCTTTTGATATATATATCGCTTCACGCGAGACCCTAGCCGAAAACCGCATTGCCGAAATTCGTAATGCGCATTCGCAAATAGTACGCATGGCGCAACGCCAAGGGATTATTCCCGACGGCATGCCCTTGTAATAAAGAGGCTTTAAAAGCCTTTATCATCGCTTAGCGGTGTTACTTTGTGTGGTATTTTCCTTCTTTTAGGAAAAGTATTTTTGAATCCGATTTGGATGATCGGTTTTTTTTAGTCAACCTCTAGCCCAGTGAGGTAAGGGAATGGTCACTTCATTACTG
>CAYJLO010000070.1:0-15633 GCA_964370835.1 uncultured Desulfovibrionaceae bacterium | reverse complement strand
ACTAAGTAAATATCATGTGGCAGTTCAGCCCGCTGAATGAATACATCTAAGCATCTACAATGAGGACGATGACTACGTATTCTTTGCACAGGGCTTTACGTGTGCTTGTAAGTCTAGGGCGAGCTTTTCGAGACGTTGCTTTTCCTTTGTCTGTAACCTGTCTTTATTGTGTTCTAGGGCTTGAAAGATTTCATGGGCCCACACATCTTTACATGAAATGGCGCATTCTAAAGCAATAAAATATACATCAGCGCCACTTTTAGATGTGGCAAGGTGTTGCTTGAATAAACGCAATGCTGCCAATGTTTCACCATCACGCATGAGAAATGTGGCTAAATCCATATTATTCCCCATAGGGATGGTGCATGGATTTTTTGCAAGTATCTTGGAGAATTTTTGTACTTTTTGTATATCTCCTTGTTCTTCTGCAAAAGTTTTACTTGCCAAGGCGTAAATAAAAAGATGTTTACGACGTAAATACGCTAAAGAATGTTTAAAACGCTCCTCCATGTCATTGGGGAGCTTTTTATCATAAATACGTAATTGTTGAAGCTTATAGTGCAAAGGATTTTTCGTAGCCAAATTTGTCAGATGATCATTGGCGCACTCTAAATCTTCATAATAGAGCGAAGTTACTTTATCCACATGGACTGTGCTTGAAAAGCATAGCATTCTACGTAATAAATCAAAATCAATGATACAGCGTAATTTTTCATCAAAGCCGCCAGCTTTTTCAAACAGCGTACGTTCATGAAGCATTGATATGCCTGTTATCTGGTTAAATTCTAAAAGATCAACAAGATTCACATGCCCGCGGTGAGGGATATATTCATCAAGAATAGTAAAACTTCCGACCTCAGTTTTGCGGCGGCGAACACACAAGGAATTTGCATAAGCGAAGCCAGCTTCTTTTTGGCTAAGCAAGGCTGTTAGTAAGCATTCCAGGTGGTCGGGCATCCATATATCATCATCGCCAAGGTAGGCAATGTGGCTTCCTTTACTCAAAGAAAAAGCCGTATTGGCAGTATGGCCGTAGCCTTTGTTTTGTGCATTGTGCTGAAATATAATACGCGGATCAGCATATTTTTTTACTATATCATCCACAGGATGACCACCATCACAGACAAGACACAATTCCCAGTGGGGGTAGGTTTGTGCTCTAACGCTTTCTATGGCTTTTATAAGCCTGTTGCGACGATTATATGTGGCCATAAGGATAGAAACTACGGGCCGTTGCTCGTTGTTTGGGGGGGATTTAACTTTATTTGTATGGGCAGATTGTATCATGACACAAACTCCTTAAGAGGGACTGCATGAATCTTTTATATTTTATTTGGCAGTGATTTTGCTTATTTCTCTTTTGTATATGATTTGATGCTCTTGTATACAGAAAAAGGTCAAAGCAAAGGATTATGCACCCTATGGACATAGCGTGGAACAGCGCGCAATGACAATGTTTTTAGGGCCATTTTGTATTTGCGCTTCAGTAAGTTTTCTTGAGTCCGCTAGGTCTTTGGCCCAAAAGCATAATTCACTTGGACCATGGAGTAAATACGAAGGGGAGCGCGGGAGGCAGTTTTCTCGGTGTTTATTGGGAAAAATGTATGCCTTGTGTGAGATTTCGTCCACACGATATATCCTAAAAGCATCATGATTTTTGGATATATCGTGTGGATATAGAATAAACCTATATGTTTATTGCCGCGTATTTTTAGTGCTTAATATGCACCTTTGGAATACGTCACCTCATAGCTGTGTGAGTATACCTCAAAGACAATGCCGAAGGGGTCTTCTACATAACACATCCTGTAAGGTTTTTCATTGGGATAGTACTCTCGAATGGGCATTCTTTGTTTTCCGCCATGGGCTACTATTTTTGCCACCATACCTTCAATGTCGGGGTCTTGTATGCAAAAATGGAACATGCCTGTTTTTATGAATTCAAAAGGCACTCTTTCCTTGTTATTTTGTTTAAATTCAAAGAGCTCAATGCCAATTCCGTCAGAGGTTACCATGTGAGCAATTTTAAAGCTTTCATAGCCTGCACCAAAAACTTCTTCGCACATAATACCTATGGCACTTTCGCTTTCTTCTTTTACTACAGAAGGTTGCATTACAACATACCATCCCATAACTTCTTTATAAAATTCAACGGCTTTTTCTAGGTCAGGTACAGATAGACCTATATGTGAGAAGGCTCTTGGGTAGGGATTTTGTTCAGTGTTTTTTGAATTAAGATTAATCATAATTTTTCTCCTTATTTTTACTGTCCTTATGGTAGCACCTTTCTTAGGTAGTGCAATAAGGTACTTTTTTGTACCTGTCACAGTAAAAGGAAAAAGTTCACTTTTCAGTGATGATGATTTGATTTTTTTGGGCGTAATCGCGCGTAAAATCACAAAGATTGTCCAGTATGGACTCAATTCCTTTGTATTCTTCTGAAATGAAATATTCTACTCGGGGGGGAAGTTCGTTGTGGTCTATCTTTAATAAAATGCCACTTTCTACAAGTTCTTTGAGCTGTGTAATAAGCATTTTATGTGTAATATCTGGGATTGCTTTTTGTAAAAGCGAAAAACGATTGTCGCCGTATAAAATGTGCCATAATATCCTTAACTTCCACTTTCCGCCTATGATATCAGCTGTTAAAATAAGTGCACATGTATATCCTTTTTTTATTTTTGCCATATGAGTACCTATTGTTTTAATATTTATATGGGTTGTAGGAATATGCTATGTTACGATTCTCCATATTTTTTTAGGGTATAATAGCATGAATCGCTTCCTTATGAAGAAACTCTCAAGTTTACGTCTTTGTGTCAAATGATTAGAGGTGTGCATGTGTGCGTTGCTTAGAGTAGGATAGCAGGATTTTTATAGCGATTTCTCTTCTTGTTGCTCCTATTTTTAAAGAAGACCGTGTTAATTGAAAATGTGACAATAAGAATAAAGCCTATCGCAATCAAGGGAAAGAAGTTAAAATGAAGGGTGTTAATATTTTTATCCCTTGCTTTTTTCTAACCTTCTTGTGCACCGTAGCCATTGCAAACTCAAGCATTATTGATGTAATCAGCGCTTTGGGGGCCCCATTATTGCTTTGATTTTATGTATCATGCCCATGTATGCCATTCGAACCGTTCTAGCCATGCAAAAATATGCATATAGTTGGGCAAATATATTTGTGGTCATCATGGGGCTTTTTACCATAAGCGGTCTTACATATCAGCTGGGCACATCTTTTTTATAATTTTTCGACACTGAAATGGTATTTAACTAGTAGTAAAAATAACACTTCACGCTAAGAAAGCGTCATAAACGTTGTTAGAAATGAATGTATGAAATACCTTTGTGGGTAAGGTGTAGACATATGCAATAGTTCTTTGAGTTGTCGACTGTTCAAGGCTTGTCATAAGACAAGGATAAAATAAGCCGCCACCTGTTTACGACGCCTGCGAAGCGGTATTTGAGACCAGTGTGTCTTTCTCAAAAACGAGTAGAAACACGTTGTTAAGCATCAATTACTTTGAGAAAAGACGCACGGTAAATAAGCATTTACATAAAAAGGGAGCTTTACGTTCCCTTTTTATGAAAAATAAAGTAATTAAGGTGCTATAGAATAAATAAAGAACGAGGCGTTTTGCTACTATAGCCTTGGTATTTCTTGTTGTGAGATAAGGCCATACTTTTCTATTTTTCTATAGAGAGTAGGGCGGCTAATGCCAAGGCTGCTGGCACATTGGCTCAAATTGCCATTGAAGTGGACTAAAGCTTGGTGTATGGCTTCCTTTTCCAGCTCGTCCAATGTTTTTCTTTGATACATATGGCCTTGTGTTATATGCGGCGTTTCTATTTTTAAAATGCCGAAATGCTCTGTTTTTAAAATACCACCTTGAGCAAGATGTATAGCCCGCTCCACAGCATTTTCCAGTTGGCGAACATTGCCCGGCCAAGGATACTCCAAAAGAATACTTTTGGCTTGAGAGCAAAGCAAGTTTTCCATGGAGTCGTATCCATGTCTTTTCATAAAAGTTTCCACAAAAAGAGGAATATCATCTTTACGTTCGCGTAAAGGGGGTACTGTCAAAAATAGGGTAGAGATTCTATAAAAAAGATCTGGGCGAAATTGACCGACATCCGCTTCTTGTCGTAAATCTTTATGAGTAGCTGAAATAATACGTATATTGACTCTGATGGTTTTAGTGCCGCCCACCCTTTGGAATTCACCCGATTGTAGCACGCGTAAGAGTTTCACCTGCATATCAAAAGGCATATCTCCAATTTCGTCCAGAAAAAGAGTTCCCGTATCGGCCAATTCAAATTTTCCCACACGTCCCCCCTTGAGGGCGCCGGTAAAAGCTCCTTCTTCATACCCAAAAAGCTCGCTTTCCAGTAATTCTTTTGGAATAGCGCCACAATTTAATGCTAAAAACGGTTTGTCATGCCTGTCACTGGCATTATGAATGGCTTGGGCAAAAAGCTCTTTACCCGTGCCTGTTTCTCCAAGAATAAGTACGGGAGCATGATTTTTTGCTGCAATCTTTGCAATGTTAATGGCTGAAAGCATACGCTTACTTTTGCCCACAATGGATCGAAAGGTAAAGTTAGCCTCAGCGCCGGCAATTTCCATGGCCAGCTCCACCATCTCTTTCTTTTTAATAATACTCAAAATGGCACCTACCATTTCTCCATTATCTAAAATAACGGGGGCAAGCGAGACAAAATGTGATCCTTTTAGGCTTTTCATCTCGCGCATTAGAAAGCTTTTACTGCTCTTAAGTTCGTCACTGAGGGCTAAATCAGTTTGTATGAGCTCTACAAAAAATTTTCCTTTGTGGTCTGGGGGGAGATCCAAAAGGGTACAGGCTATTTTATTGGTACGCACCACGCGTCCCAAAGGATCTACAGTGACAATGCCGCGTGTGCCAGCTTCTAAAATGGCGTGCATATATTGGTTATGGATGGCTACCTCACGTAAATGTTTATGCTCTTGTAATTTGCCATGGATATTTTCTGCCGCTTGGCACACCAAACCAAGGGTGTGCATGTGCATACGCTCTGAATAGCCGCTGAGACAGATGACGCCAATAAGTTCTTCTTTTTCGTCAAAAATAGGTGCTGCCGCATTGCTAATGGTTTTAGCAAGTGCGGCGTACATGCGATGACCGGGGATAAAGAAGGGCTTTTTAACCTCCAGCGTTAAGCCGATGGCACATGTGCCCAAATCTTTTTCTGTCCACCTATATCCTGGCATGCAGTTTCTGGAGGTAAAATGCTCATAAATATTATCATCTCCTGTTACATACAGGATATATCCTTCCTTATCGGCAAGAGCTATGCAAAAATCTGCTCCTTTGAGAAGACTGTATAATGAGTTTATTTGCTTTTGCGCAAGGGTAAAAAATGTCTGCTGCGCTTCTATGCGTAGGTTGAGTTCCTGCTTGCTCAATTTAGGGCCTTCAGGAGCTTTTTTTATGAAAGGGTCAATTTTGTAATATCTTGATCTTTCATACGAAAGATCTATGGCTTTTTCCATATCCTCAAAGCTTTGCTGCGCTAAGTTCATGATATTCTCTCCCTTGGTAAAGCCTCTATTGCGACATACTGTTACATCTTATTACACTGTAAAATTATATTACATTTTTTTTATTGTCAACGATTACTCTGTTTTTACAGAGATAAATAGCCACTTCAAACTACATTTCTGTTGAAAATGTAAAATAATATTACAAATATTATTCTTAAAAGTGTTCTTTTATATAACACTGGTTTTGTAATTGCTTGAAAAATAAAACAAAAACACCATGGCACACTTGTTGTATATGGTGGTGTGAATATGAAAAAAATTGCTACGAGGGGAAGTATGGCAGAGAAATATAGTCAGAGAGTGCAAGGCGGAAAACGATTTTATGAAGTGCCCATTGGAATTTTATGTTTGGATTCTCTTTTTCCAAAACTACGAGGCCATATGCGTAATCCTCGTACCTATTCTTTCCCAACGGTGACGCATGTTATTTCCGGCTTGAGTATTCAAAAATTGCTGTTTGATCCCAGTCCAGAAATGTTGGCCCCCCTTATTGAAGCTGCACAATGCTTAGAAAAGGAAGGCGTCCATGCCATCACAGGCAGTTGTGGTTTTTTAGCCCGTTTTCAACGGGAAGTTGCCGCATCGGTAAAAGTGCCTGTTTTCTTATCTTCTTTGCTACTTATCCCGCTTATAAAGGTAATGCATGGGGCAAATGCGCGCATTGGTGTGCTTACAGCCAGTGCTAAGTCTTTAACTCAAGAGCATTTCAGTCCCTTTGGGGAAGATATACGTACGGTATTTATTCAAGGCATGGAAGGTAATGCAGAGTTTGAAAGCACCATTTTGCAAGGACTCAAACATGATTTTGACTTGCTGAAACTTGAAGGTGAAATTGTGGGGACGGCTCTTTCTTTTATTCAGGAAAAGCAGCTGGATGCGCTCTTATTGGAATGCACAGATTTACCTCCTTTTGCAAAGCCTATACAGCAGCAATCCTCGGTACCAGTATATGACATAAATGCCTTGATGCATTTGATGGAATCAAGCGTAGGAGCAAAGTTTTAACAAAACTATGCTTGGAGTAATAGCATACTTTTAGGAGAGAACATGAATTTAGAGTTGAAACATCGTTTGCTTGTGGAAATAACGATAAGCTTGTTATTGCTTGTTTTTTACGGTTATTTATTCTTTTTTTCTGAAGTACTCATAGAAGCGCCGCTTTTTGCTACGCTGGATCCTTCTTTCTTTCCTAAAACCATTGCAGCTTCCGTGGTTGGTTTTTGCTTCTTGTTAGTGCTGGAATCTTTTAAAATGTGGCACTACTTCCAATGCCATAAACTCACACATCAAATGCGTACCTTGGTTACCGACCATGAAGATGTACCTCTTATACGTGTGGCCATGTACGTGGGAACGCTGTTTTTATATCTCATTGGTTTTTATTACATTGGATTTCTCTATTCAACTCCTCTGGTTATTGTTTTTGTGGCCCTACTTTTGGGCATGAAAAATATCTTCTTGGGCATTGTGTCTGCCATTGTTTTTACTGTGGCGCTCGATTATGCCAGCTTACATCTTTTACAAATCATGTTGCCCAAGGGCATCTTGTTTTCTTAGTGAGGAATTTTTATGCTTGCTGATATTATTACAGGTCTTCTTTCTATCTTAAATATTTCCTCCATATTGGCCATTTCCTTTGGGCTTACGGTGGGATTGCTTTTTGGTGCCATTCCCGGGATTTCAGGTATTATGGCCATCTCTATTTTGCTTCCCTTAACTTTTTATGTAAGCCCCTTGGTGGGGATTCCCATGCTCCTTGGTATTTATAAGGCTTCCATTTATGGGGGGTCCATTACGGCTATTTTGCTCAATACTCCGGGAGCACCGCCGGCTGTATGTACAGCAATGGATGGCTTTCCTCTAACGCAGCAAGGAAAGGGCGGCAAGGCTTTGAATGCTGCCTTGGCTGGTTCTGTATTCGGCGATACCTTTAGTAATATCTTACTTATCGTGGTGGCAGCACCCATTTCTTATGTGGCCATAAAGATTGGCCCTGTGGAGCAATTTTGCTTAATATTACTGTCTCTTACCGTTGTTGGCAGTATTTCTGGCAATTCCATTCTTAAAGGGATGATTTGTGCAGGTTTTGGTATCATGCTTTCTATGATTGGGGTTTCTGGCATGAGCGGAGCTGTGCGTTATACCTTTGGCAGCGAATATTTACTCTCCGGCATTGCGCTCATTCCCATGGTTATCGGCGTACTTTGCTTGCCGGAAATCATTCACCAAGTGGGCGCTACCACTGTGAAGTTTGCTCGCCAAACCTTTGATCCAAAATCAGAAAATGGTCGTTATTCGTGGAGCGAATTTATAGAAAATCTTGGTGTTATGTTCCGCTCATCTCTCATTGGCTCTGTTATTGGTGCCATGCCGGGCTTAGGCGCATCGCCGGCCGCTTTTATGGCGTACTCTGAGGCACAGCGCAAATCAAAGAATCCAGATTTATTCGGAAAAGGCAACGTTGAGGGAGTTATCGCGCCTGAAGCTGCCAATAATGCCACCACAGGCTCTGCCATGATTCCTCTGCTCACTTTGGGTATTCCGGGAGATGATGTTACGGCGGTGCTTATGGGTGCCTTTCTTATTCAAGGCTTAACCCCTGGGCCCAATATCTTTTTTGAGCACACACAAGTGGTGTATGGTATTTTTGGAGCCTTACTTTTGTGTGATTTACTTCTGTTCTTTATAGCCAAGTTTGGATTCCGTTTTTGGTTGCGTGTGGTGGAGATGCCGCGTCATGTGATTTTCTCTGCGGTAACAGTTTTTGCTTTCATCGGTACATATTCTATTAATCAAAGCCTTTTTGACCTTTTTTGCCTCATCGTTTTCGGCATAGTGGGCTATCTTATGCGCGTGTTTCATTTTAGCGCAGGGGCGCTCATTATTGGCTTTATTTTAGGCCCCATTTTAGAAAAAGCCTATGATCAAAGCATGTCCATTTCGGGTGGCAGCTATATGATTTTCTTGGAAAAGCCTTTCGCAGCAGTGTTGCTTTTAGCCACGGTTGGCAGTGTTATTAGTATTTATCGTGTGCGCGCTCGTAAACAGAGGCTTTTGGAAGAAAAGGAAGCTCTCTTATGTAAGGGCGAACACGGTGTGTATTTATAAGAGATCATGGGGGAGTAAGGGATGGGCCCTGTTTTCCTTGTATCATAGTAATCTTTTAGGAGGCATTATGAGTTTAAGAAAAATTATCGGTACATTGGTAGCTTTAGGTTGTGTGATGAGTTTTACTGTCACTGCGCAGGCAGAATATCCCACCAAGCCTATTACCTTGGTAAGTCCCTATGGTGCCGGTGGAGATAGCGATTTGAGCGCTCGAGTATGGGCCGAATTTGCTAAAAAAGAATTAGGCCAGCCTGTGCTTGTGGTTAATAAAACTGGCGCAGGGGGCTTGACCGGAACTTTATTTGCCGCCAAGGCCAAGCCAGATGGTTATACTTTATTTTTAGGCCAAGCCGGCCCATGTGTTATGGTTCCTTTAATTACTAAAACCGGTGGCTTGAATTTTGATAGCTTTGACTATGTATCACGTTTTCTTTTGACCAATAGCGCTGTAGTTGTGGCTAAAGACGCTCCTTGGAATAGTTTAAAAGAGTTTCAAGCTGATGCGCAAAAAAATCCCAATAAGTTTTTGTTCAGTGATCCTTCCACCACATCGTGGTTGGCGTTGGCTTTTCGGAGTTGGATGTTCCAAAATAACGTAAGCTTGCGTTCTGTAAATTATACCAGTGGTGCAGAGTCTGCCACGTCGCTTTTAGGAAAGCATGCAGATATTACATTTCTTTTCCCTCCCAACTATGAAACCTTGGTCAATGCTGACAAGTTAAAAATTCTTGCCATTGGTGCCAAGAGTGAAAAATATCCCAACGCGCCTACCTTTGAAGAGCAAGGCTATAAAGGGAGTTATTATGGCTGGAGCGGCATTGTTATCCCTAAGGGTGCCCCAAAGGAAGTTGTGGATAAGCTTATTGCGGTTACCGATAAAATCTCAAAAGATCCAGAGTTCATCAAAACCATTAAAAATTTAGGTTTCACCCCAGATAACACCTCCGGTGAAAAATGGAAAGAAGAGGTAAAAGCTCAGTACGTGGAAATGGAAGCAGCGCTTACTGAACTTGGTCTTATAAAAAAATAATTTCAATATGGGGAAGGCTTTATACAAGCGCTTCCTCATATTTTCCATAAGGAGAATAATATGACAATTCAACGTATTGGTATTCCAAAGGGCGGCGCATTGCCTTTTGCAAAGGCTGTTTCAGCAGCAGGCTGGTTGTATGTGTCTGGTCAGGTGCCTCGTGATGAGAAGGGCGAAATTGTGGCCGGAACCATGACTACACAGGCTCGTGTCACATTAAATAATTTGAAAAATGTTGTGGAAATGGCTGGTTACAGTCTTATAGATGTGGTGAAGGTAGAGGTGTGGATTGATGATCCGCGGGACTTTGCCGAATTTAATAAAGTGTATGCTGAATATTTTACGGCAGAGCATGCACCGGCTCGAGTGACGGTACAGGCCTCTATGATGAGCGATTTGCGTGTTGAGGTGGCCTGTACGGCGTATAAGGCTTCTGAGTAATGTGTAAGGGTACGTTTTTTTGTAAAATGTACCCTGAAAATATGCATATACGAAAAGATGAGTGTAGAATGAAAATACAAAGTCATGAAGAATTTGATGTCATTTTGGTTGGTGGCGGCATAAGCGGCCTTGCGGTGGCTTACGGTCTTTGTAAAAAAAATCCGCAGTTACGCATTGCTGTTTTGGATGCTCCTACTGAGGTCAATAAAGCTTCCAGAACCAATGTGGGCCTGATTTGGTGCCAGTCTAAGTTTTTACACGAGCCGAAATACGCCGCTTGGGCCTTTCGTTCTGCAGCTCTTTTTCCTGCTCTTTTACAAGAGTTGGAAGAAGTTTCCGGTATAAAGGTACCGGTAAACTTTACCGGCGGGCTTATCCCTGTGTTGGGAGAAGCAGAATACTCAAAGCGTGAGCAATATATCCATAAATTGAAATCGGCATTGAGCGTATATCGCGGGCATATGTTAAACCGTTCGGAGCTTGAAAAAAAATTGCCCAAAATTTCTTTTGGTCCGGAGGTGAGTGGTGCAGCATGGTGCGAAGATGATGGCGTGGTGGAGCCTCTTTTGCTTTTTCGTGCCTATAGAAAGGCTTTGCAATGCTTGGGTGTCACTGTGTTTGAGGATGTCAGTGTTTTTGAGGTACAGGCTCAAAATGCAGCGAAAAAAGCGTATACTGTCATCACGTCCAAGGGGGATTTTCGTGCAGAGCGGGTGGTGTTGGCGGCAGGGCTTGCCAATAGGCGTTTAGCGCATTTTGCTTTAAGCGAAGAACAGGGGGGGCGTACCCAAAAAGATGTAAAATCTTTGCCTATTTTTGCTGATAAAGGACAGGTTTTACTCACAGAGCGTATGCCTTTTGTTATGCCCATTCCTGTACTTGGTTGCACACAAACTTTTGGGGGCACCGTCATTATTGGTTTTAAACATGAAACTCGCGGGCATGATGCCACGGTGGATCCTTGTGCCGTATCGCAAGAGGGGGTTTGGGCTTTGCGTGTATGGCCTGAACTTGGGAAGAAACGTATCATACGTTCTTGGCCGGGTTTGCGGGTTATGCCTGATGATAATGTGGCCATTTATAGTCATTTGCCGGGGCACCCACAAGTTACTGTGGTCAATACGCATAGCGCCGTGACCTTGAGTGCCGTGCACAGTGTGGATCTTGCGGATTATGTGCTTGGGGGCGCTTTGCCTGCCATGGCACAAAACATGACTTTACAACGCTTCGGTTTTCAGTGCTAGGGGGAGATATGGCAGAGACAGTAAAGATTTTTGTGGATGGCCAAGCTATGCAGGTTCCCGCTGGTATCACTGTGGCGGCGGCTATTTTGGGGCATAGCCATGATGCTTTAGCTTTTCAAAATAACAGCATGGATGGCAGTGCGCGTGCCCCTTATTGTCTTATGGGCGTGTGCTATGAGTGTATGATGGAAATCAATGGGCAAGAAAATGTGCAATCCTGCCTTGTGGCTGTGGAAGAGGGTATGCAGATAAAAAGGCAAATGACGTCGAAAGCCTTCACGTATACGGTGCAAAAAGATTTTGCTACGCCAAGGAACATGGTGGAGGTGATGAACCATGATTAACCATGTAGATTTATTGGTGGTAGGTGCCGGACCGGCGGGACTGTCTGCTGCTGTGGCGGCGCGCTCTTGTGGCTTAGATGTGACTGTGGTGGATGAACAAGCACATATGGGCGGGCAGATTTTTCGCAATTTGCACTTGCCAAGCGGTACAGATGTGTTGGATGCCCATGATAGAGTTTTAGGGGAAAAGCTGTTTGAAGATTTTGCCAAAAGCGGAGCAAATTTTTTTGCGCAGACCACCGTGTGGGGGCATAAAGGGAATGAAGTTTTTTGTCAGTATAAGGGCAAAGCACAGCGTATATCTGCTTCAAAGATTCTTTTTGCCGTGGGCGGTATGGAACGACCTGTACCCTTTAAGGGATGGACTCTACCTGGGGTTATGACGGCAGGTGCTGCTGAGGTTCTTTTACGCAGCGGTATGCCTTTATGCGGACCCAAAGAGCCTGTGGTGCTTGCAGGGAACGGGCCCTTGCTTTTATCTTTGGCAGAGCATCTTATTGATGCCAAAATTCCCATTGCCGCGTGGTTAGATACAGGTAACATGAAACATAAGCTGCGCAGTATTATTCATATGGGCATGGTATATAAAGATATGCCATATTTTGTGCGCGGCATGAAAATGGCCCTTAAAATTTTGAAAAGCGCAACACCTATCGTTCCCATGGTGACACATATGGAAGCCTTGGGGAGCGGAGCTTTGGAGAGGGTGTGTTATGAAAAGAAGGGCGTGTGGCATGAAATAGTGGCATCGCGGCTCATTCGTCATGAAAATGTCATTCCACGCATCCAAATTGCCGGCGGTTTAGAGCTTGATATGGCTTGGGACAAAGTACAGCGCTATTGGTATCCTTGCACGGATAGTGTAGGGCGTACCAGTCAAAATCATGTGTATATGGCAGGGGATGGTGCCTTTGTGTATGGTGGCGAAGCCGCCATGGCGCAAGGGGCTTTTACAGGTGTTGGTGTGGCCCAAGATCTTGGCGTTATTCCTACGTGTGAAGCAAAGAAAAGAGCTCTGCCTTATGGGCAAAAGGTGCGTACATTGCGTCAAGCGCGTGGATATTTACGCCATGTGTTCGCGCCCAATGCTCAAATATTTTCCGTGCCTGATGAAACCATTATTTGCCGTTGTGAAAGTGTGAGCGCAAGCTGTATACGCCAAGCAGTGGCAGAAGGATATACCACTCCTGATGAAGTGAAGCGCTTTACTAGATGTGGTATGGGGCCGTGTCAAGGTCGCATGTGTGGATCTGCTTTAGCGGAAATTTTGGCGCAAGAATTGGGACGAAATATAGAATCCTTGCCTTTATTGCGCACTAGGCAACCTTTTGCGCCGGTATCTTTAGAAGAATATTGTCTTTTGCATGCTAGTGAATAGGGCTTCCGAGGGATACCATTTTGAAAGCTTGAAGAGCTGCTTTTTATAAAGCTTTTCGAGCTTTTTTCTTTTGCTTATGCGAGGCTAGAGTATGGAATATGCGGTTATCTTATTTTTTGTAAGTACTTTGCTTTTTTGTGTATGGAATCACATAAGTCTTGTGTGGGCCTTGTTGATAGGGTATGGGCTTTTTTTTAGTTATGGGATGTATAAAGGATGCACTCCTAGAGAGCTTTTTTTGCAATCGTGGAATAAAGTACGCTCCATTGCTGCCATCTTGGTGGTCTTTGCACTTATTGGAATGTTAAGTGCCACATGGCGCGCTTGTGGCACCATTCCCCTTATTGTACAAAGTTCTTTACACTTTCTACATCCTTCTTATTTTCTCCTGCTTACCTTTGTGTTGTGCGCGTTGGTTTCCATGCTTATGGGTACAGCCTATGGCACGGCTGCCACTGTGGGTATTATTTGCATGACCATGGGAAATATGTTGGGGTTAGATCCTGCGTATTTGGGGGGCGCCATTCTTTCCGGTGCGTACTTTGGAGACAGAATGTCTCCGTTATCCACCACGGTTTTTTTGGTAAGTATGCTCACAAAAACAGATGTCTATGCCAATGTTAAGCGCATGCTACGTTCCATGGTTTTACCCTTGGGGATTACTTGCTTGTTATATGTATTCTGGGGATGGCAGCCGCATGTCCCTGAAGTACAGTTGATGGTTTTAGATTCATTTGACAAAAAATTTCATCTTTCGTGGATAGTGTTAAGTCCGGCTGTGCTCATCATTTTTTTGGTAGTGCTTAAAGTGCAGGTGCGTAGCGTGCTGGCGTGTAGTACTCTCTTAGCTGCAATTCTGTGCATGACCGTGCAAGGTATGAGTTTTATGGAACTTATGAAGACACTTGTGTACGGCTTTAAAAGCTCAGATGCCGCTGTGGGGGCTTTGTTCAATGGGGGAGGCGTGTTATCCATGCTCAGCGTGGCCGCCATTGTGGGGATATCCTCTTCTTATGTGGGGCTTTTTGAGGTGAGTCATTTGTTGGACTCTCTGAAAGGGCGTATCCATTTTTTGGCAAGTAAGGTAGGGGTGTTTCCTGCGCTTTTGCTTACTTCCATAATCACGTGTGCCGTGGCATGTAATCAGATCATGGGGATTATAGTTTCCACTGATTTGTGTAAGGATATGTATGAAAAAGTAGAAGATATGGCCATTCCACTGGAAAATAGCGCTGTGGTTATAGCACCGCTTATACCGTGGAGTATAGCCAGTTCCGTGCCTTTTGTTACTGTGGGGGCGCCCACATCGAGTATTATGTACGCAGCTTTCTTGTATGTTATTCCTGCTCTTGCACTTTTGGGGGCAGTGAAGCAAAGGTTTAGCTAGGGGGAGTGATATAAATGAAATCTTATTTTACGCACTCTGACCTTTTTAAGTTTCTAAAAAAATATATGTAGTGGAGCTCGTTACAGAGCCCCACTATTGATGCGCTGTTTTATTTTAACATATTTTATAAACTCAATTTTGTTTCTGCGCGTTCATAACTTCCTTGGCTGCTTTAAGCACAGCAATTACAATAGTCAACCACGCGTAAGAACCCCATTACAGAAAATTTGGCTTTAGAAAAAAGAAAAGGGTTACAGCTGTTTAGCTATAACCCATTACTTGTTTGTTGGTGCCGAGGGCGGGACTCGAACCCATAACCTTCGGTTGTTTTGTAATAGGCTAAGAGCATTGAACAAAATATTCAGATACAAAACTTAGCTAATATCTTTGACCTACCTCTTTGACCCCAAAATGTCAAGAAAATTTTCAAAACATAGGGACTGTCAAATGACAGCCCCTATGAATGGTAAGTTATGCTCAAGTATCGTTTCTACAGATAGCTGATACTGCGTCTAAGTCTTCTAAATCGTCGGTGGTGTTATTTTTAGCTAAAGAATTTTCGATTTCTTCAGTGTAGTGGGAAGAACCGCTTTCTTCATCATCAAAGAGATACGCCGCACCGATGATACTTGCTACGCCGGCAACAAAACCACCAAGCACGTAGGGCCATTTTCTATCGCTAGGTTTTTCAATAATAGCCAATTGATTTTCTGTAGTATTCATACTTTTCTCCAAATGTGATTAACGGATTATAATAAGCGGGCCGGATGTTTTGCGTGGATATGGCATTATTAATCCTCCATGCTGTCTTTAACAGCGCTAAGCACTGCAATGACGACTGGAATCCAAGGTACAAAGCTCATATTTTCTCCTAGGGTTAAAGGGTGATACTGTTCTTTAGGCAAGACGCATAAAGGCGCAGCAGGATGTATTGTGGCATGTAAAGCAAGGTGAAACTTTGCTCAGCAGGCCTAAACGATAACGGTGGCAATCTGAAAAGAATTTCATATTTACCTCATTGTTTTTAACAGGGATTGTTGTAATATGCTGAACATGGCAGAGGGCAGCATATTCAGGTCATGGATGGTGCGGCTGGTTTTAGGCAAGAGCATTTCAA